>CALCDT010000198.1 GCA_937900425.1 uncultured Alphaproteobacteria bacterium
GACGAAGCACCAGTCGCCGTCGACGACGGCGCGGGAATAGCCGGCGGTCTTCTCGAAGGGCGAGCCGGAGGAGATCAGGCGGCGGGTGGCGGGGTCGATGGCGCTCATTGAGGGATTCCAACGATCTGATGTCGGCCCGTAGGGCGGGGCCCGTCGCGCCCGCACCCGGCCACGGCTGTCCGGTTCAGCCGGCGGGACTGTTCACCGAGAGGGTGCCATACCGCTGACGTTTCAGAACGAACGAAGGGCGACCGGACATAGTCCGTCGCCGTCGTCCCGGCTTTTCCCTCGTCCTTCGAGACAGTCGCTGCGCTCCTTCCTCAGGATGAGGGAAAAGGTCAAGCCGCTGCGATGACAAGGGAAATTCCCGAAGGCCTCATCCTGAGGAGGGCGCGGCAGCGCCCGTCTCGAAGGACGAGGCCGGGTGCTCCGACCTCGGACGTCCGCCGGACGGACAGCGGTGCACCCGGCGCATGCGCCGAAGCTCCCCCCACGGTCAAGCCCAGGGGCGGGTCTCGGCGAGGGTCGTCTCGAAGCTGGCGATCGCCGCTTCCTTCTCCAGCGTCAGTCCGATGTCGTCGAGGCCGTTCATCAGGCAGTGCTTCTTGAACGGATCGATCTCGAAGCCGATCTCGCCGCCGTCCGGCCCGCGGATGGTCTGGCTCTCGAGGTCGACGGTGAGCGTCGCGTTGGAGCCGCGCTCGGCGTCGTCCATCAGCAGCTTCAGCTGCTCGGGCGTGACGACGATCGGCAGGATGCCGTTCTTGAAGCAGTTGTTGTAGAAGATGTCGGCGAAGGACGTCGAGATCACGCAGCGGATGCCGAAGTCGAGCAGGGCCCAGGGGGCGTGCTCGCGCGAGGAGCCGCAGCCGAAGTTGTCGCCGGCGACGAGGATCTGCGCGCCCCGGTAGGACGGCTTGTTGAGGACGAAATCGGGATTCTCCGAACCGTCGTCCTTGTAGCGCATCTCCGAGAACAGGCCCGTGCCGAGGCCGGTGCGCTTGATCGTCTTCAGATACTGCTTCGGTATGATCATGTCGGTGTCGATGTTGATGATCGGCAGCGGCGCCGCGACACCGGTGAGAGTGGTGAACTTTTCCATCGTCGTCCGTCTTCAGCCGTGAACGCTCGGCGCCTCGCGCGCCTTTTCGCCCCGGGTATCGCCCAAACCGGGCGCCGGGGCAAGAACCGCCGCCGCGAAACTCCCCTTCCGCGGCGGGCGGGCGGGCCATGCTCAGGCGGCGACGCGGGCCGGATCGCCCTCGAGCCCGGTCGTCTCGTCGACGCCGAGCATCAGGTTGAGGTTCTGCACCGCCGCCCCCGAGGCGCCCTTGCCGAGATTGTCGTAGACCGCGACCAGCAGCGCCTGCGCCCGCATGTCGTTGCCGAAGACGTGGAGTCTCAGGGCGTTGGTGCCGTTGAGGACGCGCGGGTCGAGCTCGGGCATCCGGTCGACCTCCTGCAGCGGGGCGACCTCGACGAAGGGCCGGCCGGCGTAGCGGTCGGCGAGCACGGCGTGGAGGTCGGAGGCGGTCACCGTGCCCGGCAGGCTCCACAGCTGCAGCGGCACGAAGGTCAGCATCCCCTGCGCGAAGTTGCCGACGGCCGGCTGGAACAGCGGGTCGTGGTCGAGCTTGGCGTAGGTCTTCATCTCCGGCAGGTGCTTGTGGTTGAGCCGCAGCGCATAGGGCAGGAACGGCGCCGGGTCGTTCGCCGCCTCGTAGTCCTCGATCATCTTGCGCCCGCCGCCGGAATAGCCGGAGATCGCGTTGTAGGTCAGCGGCAGGTCGGACGGCAGGAGGCTCGCCTCGATCAGCGGGCGGATCGTGGCGATGAGGCCGTGCGGGTAGCAGCCGGGGTTGGCGACGCGGCGGGCGGCGGCGATCGCCTCGGCGTGGCCGGGCGCCATCTCGGCGAAGCCGTAGACCCAGTCGGGATCGGTGCGGTAGGCGGTCGAGGCGTCGATGATCCGCGTCTCGGGATTGTCGACGAGGGCGACCGCCTCGCGGGCGGCGTCGTCCGGCAGACAGAGGATGGCGACGTCCGCGGCGTTGAGCATGCGTGCCCGCGCCGCCGGATCCTTGCGCTCGGCGGCCTCGATCGAGAGCAGCTCGATGTCGCGCCGGCCCTCGAGCCGCTGGCGGATCTGCAGTCCCGTCGTTCCCGCTTCGCCGTCGATGAAGATCTTGTGCATGGGTGTCCTGTCCTCCCGCCTCGCGCCCTGCGGACCCGGGCCCGCGGCGCGACAAAGGCCCGCCGAGCGCCATCGCGAGCCGTCCGGAATGTCGTGGGTGGGCCGGATGGAACGGGCGGACACCGGACAACCGCGCCGGTGCGCTCCCTGTTCCGCGTCGGCCGGGGGTATAGCATCGCCGCGTGACGTTTGTCATGCGATGCCTCGATTTCGCCGCGATCGGGCGCGGCGGCGGCGTCAGCCGGCCTCGGCCTCGATCGCTTCCATGTCCTCGTCCGAGAGGCCGAAATGGTGGCCGATCTCGTGGATCAGGACATGGGCGACGACGTCGCCGAGGCTTTCCTCGTGTTCGGCCCAGTAGTCGAGGATCGGCCGGCGGTAGAGCCAGACCCGGTTCGGCATCCGCCCGGTCAGCGACGTCGCCGCGTCGTGGGCGAGGCCGACGCCGACGAACAGGCCCATCAACTCGAACGGGTCCTCGATCTCGAGGTCGTCGAGCACCTCGTCTTCGCCGAAGTCGGCGACGCGGAACTCGATGTCGCCGACGAGGCGGCGGAAGTCGCCGGGAAGGAGGTCGAAGGCGCGGCGGGCCAGGGTCTCGAAGTCCTCGAGACCGGGCGCCGTGCGCTCGTACCAGTCGCCGCGCGCAGTTGCCGCCATCACCGCCTCCTCCTCACCGAACGGTCCCGTCCGGCGACTATGTTGGTTTTTCACAGCTTTGTGCAAGGCCGACGCGCCAAGGCTTGCGCGGCGCCGCAAAGCCCCGTCACTATCGGCGGACACCGTCCGGGCCGGCCGGCGGAGAATCGCCGGATCGGCCGACGGGCGGGGCGGGCGTGCCGACGAGGAGGGGGCGACATGCCGAGACTGTTCACCGCGGTGGAGATGCCCGCGGACGTCGCCTTCCGGCTGTCGCTGCTCAAGGGCGGCCTGCCCGGGGCGCGCTGGATCGACCCGGAGAACTACCACCTCACCCTGCGCTTCATCGGCGACATCGACGACCGCACCGCCGACGAGGTCGCCGACGCCCTCGACCGGGTCCAGCGCCGCCCCTTCACCCTGACGATCTCCGGCCTCGACGCCTTCTCCGGGCGCACGCCGCATTCGCTCTTCGCCCGGGTCGAGCCGACGCCGTCGCTGGTCGAACTGCAGGGCGAGCACGAGCGCATCATGCAGCGGCTCGGGCTGAAGCCCGATCCGCGCAAGTTCATGCCCCACGTCACCCTGGCGCGCCTGCGCGGCACCTCGTCCGCCGAGGTCGCGATGTGGCTGGCGATGCGCGGCGACTTCCGCCTGCCGCCGATCGAGGTGTCTCGCTTCGTGCTCTACTCCTCGCGGGCGAGCGTCGGCGGCGGCCCCTATCTCGTCGAGGAAGCCTACCCGCTCGCCGCCTGAAGCCGGGCGAGGAAGGCCGCCGCGCCGCGCCGGCAGATCTCGGCCACGACGGCAAAGTCGCGCGCCTCGCCGTAGTAGGGGTCGGGCACGTCGAGACCTTCGCCGAGCAGCTCCTGCCGGAAGAGCCCGATCCGGGCCGCTCCGGCGCCGCGGGCGAGACGCGTGACATCCGTCACGTTCGCGCGGTCCATGCCGAGCACCAGGTCGAAGCGGGCGAAGTCGTCGCGGCGGACCTGCCGGGCGCGCAGGCCGGAAATGTCGACGCCGCGATCGGCAGCGGCGCGGATCGCCCGTGGATCGGGCGGATCGCCGGCATGCCAGCCGCCGGTGCCGGCCGAATCGATCAGGAGCTCGCCAGCGAGCCCGGCGTCGGCGAGTTGCCGGCGCAGGAAACCCTCGGCGAGCGGCGAACGGCAGATGTTGCCGAGGCAGACGAGCAGGACGGAGCGGGGACGGGCGGGATCGCAAGCGGCGGTCGTGGTGGGCATGGCGGCTCCGGCTCGGGGAACACGAAGGGCTTGTGGATGTTCTTCGAGATGGCGCGCGATCGGGCAAGCCCCTTTTCGACCGTCTTGTCCCGCGGCGCCGCGATCTCATCTTAAGGAGACGGGCGCCGCCTCGCGCGCCGCGCCCGGTCCGGCGGAGGAGACGATGAACGAAACGAGGCATTACGACGATCCCGAGATCCTCGGGCCGGAAGAGGAGCGCGCCGAGAAGGTGCAGAGGAATTTCTTCCGCGTGTTGCGCCGCGCCGCGAGCCGCATCCCCTTCGCCGAGGAACTGGTCGCGGCCTATTACTGCGCCTTCGACCGCGAGACGCCGACCCGGGTGCGGGCGACGCTGCTGGCGGCCCTCGCCTATTTCGTCATGCCCTTCGACGTCATCCCCGATTTCCTCGTCATCGCCGGCTTCACCGACGACATCACCGTGCTCGCCGGCACGCTGGCCATGGTCCGCTCCCACATCACCGACCGCCACCGCCGCATGGCGCGCGAGAAGCTGGAAGCCGAACGGCGCTGACGATCCCGGCCGCGAAGGACGAGGAGGGCGGGCGTCGCGCGCCCCCTCCGGTCCCTCACGTCCCGCTGCCGGCGTCGGGCGTCAGCACGACCTTGCCCATCACCTTGCGCCCGGCGATCTCTTCGAGCGCCTCGGCCGCCCGCTCCAGCGGATAGCGGGCGTGGATGTGCGGCTTCAGCCGGCCCTTGGCGACGAGCTCGAGGATCGTCGCCGTGTTGGCCCGGTGGCCGTCGGGGTCGATCTCCTGCCAGCGCCCCCAGAACACGCCGAGCACGTCGATGCCCTTGAGCAGCACGAGGTTGAGCGGCAGCTTCGGAATGTCGCCGGCGGCGAAGCCGACGACGAGATAGCGCCCGCCCCAGCCGGTCGCCCGAACCGCCGGTTCGGTCTGCTCGCCGCCGACCGCGTCGTAGACGACGTCGGCGCCGGCCCCGCCGGTCAGGGCCTTGATCCGCTCCTTCAGATCCTCCGCCGAGGTGTCGATCGTCTCGTCGGCGCCGGTCGACCGGGCGAAGGCACATTTTTCGGCCGAGGAGGCGCAGGCGATCACCCGGGCGCCCATCGCCTTGCCGAGTTCGACCGCCGACTGGCCGGCCCCGCCCGAGGCGCCGAGCACCACCAGCGTCTCGCCGGCCACGAGCCTCGCGCGGTCCTGAAGGGCGTGGAGCGTGGTGCCGTAGGTGATGAAGGTGGTGGCGGCGACGTCGGAGGCGACACCCTCCGGCACCCGCACGCAGGCGGACGCCGGCAGCGCGATCCGCTCGCGCGCAGCGCCCCATTTGACGTAGGCCGCGACCCGGTCGCCGGCGGCGAGGCCGGTGACGCCCTCGCCGATCGCCGCGACGCGGCCGGCGAATTCGCCGGCGGGGGAAAACGGCCGCTCGGGCCGGTACTGGTAGCGGTCGGCGATGATCAGCGTGTCGAAGAAGTTGAGGCTCGCCGCCTCGACGGCGACGACCACCTCGCCCGGACCGGGCACCGGGTCCGGCAGGTCGGCGAGGTCGAGATCGCGCGGACCGCCGGGGGCGCGCGAGAGGATCGCTTTCATCGGGGGGCCTCGTCGTTGGTTCGCAGGCGCCGAGACTAGGCCGGGCCGCGACGCGCCGCACCCGCGCCTTTGGTCGCGTCGCCCCCGCTCGCGCGATCGCGTCGCCCGGTCGCCGCCCGCAGCGGGAGCGGACGGGAGACGAACGCCTCAATCTCGCCGGATTTCCCCGGAAGCGTTCGCGCGAACCGGGCTGTTCCGCGAGGGCGCGTTCCTTCGTGCGACGAGGGCATCGCAACAATCCTCAACGGTTTGGTAACCGGGCGTTAGCGATAATGATCCTCGCTACGTGTCGAGGCCACGTGTAGGGGCGACGTGTCGGGACCGCCCGTCGCGGGCGCCCTTCGACAGCCATGCGGGCCGGGCCGGCGAAGGTGCGCCTTCGCCAGGCTCCCCCGCGCATCCTGAATTCGATCGACGCCCCGGGGCGGCACCGCCCGGGCGCGATCCAGAAACTGGTGGAAGACGATGAACGGACGCACGCTTGCAACGGCACTCGTCATGCTCGTCGGCGCAGCGACGACCGCGACGGCGCAGACCCCGACGCTCCTCAAGCAGGAGGGCGACTGGGCGGCCTATGGCTACACCGCGGGCGGCGGCAAGGTCTGCTACGCCATCTCGCAGCCCAAGGAACTGCTGCCCAAGGGCGTCAACCGCGACCCGGTCTACATGTTCGTGACCAACCGCCCCAAGGAGGGC
Organism: uncultured Alphaproteobacteria bacterium; assembly: GCA_937900425.1. Lineage (GTDB taxonomy): Bacteria > Pseudomonadota > Alphaproteobacteria > Rhizobiales > Pleomorphomonadaceae > CALCDT01. The sequence continues at coordinate 6,354 of CALCDT010000198.1, forward strand.
GTTTCGCACGAGGTCAGCGTCATCACGGGCTATCCCTACAAGGAAGGCTCCAAGACCAACATCAAGATCGGCTCCAACACCTTCGCGCTCTACACCAAGGACGACGGCGCCTGGGTGGAGAACGCCGCCGAGGAGAACCGCCTGATCGGCGCCATGAAGGCCGGCGCCGACATGGTGATCACAGGCACCTCGCGCCGCGGCACGGTGACGACCGACACCTATTCGCTGAAGGGCATCACGGCGGCGCTCAAGGTGATCGACACCGAGTGCAAGTGAGCCCTGCGGCGTACCGGCTTGGGATTTCGCCGCCGATCGGCTATATCAAACGAAAATGAAGCGACGGCAGCGGCCCCGACGGGTCGCCGCCGTCTTTTCGCGTTTCGGTTCCGCATCGGCCCTCGTCCTCCCGCCCTCCGGCCGGGCGGACGGCGCCGGCGGGCCCGCCGCCTCGAAGGATGCCGCCCCGTGACCGCGAGCCTTTCTCTCGCCCACCGCTCCCCCGCGCCCGTCGGCGTCCCCGCCGGCGTCTCCGCCTCGGGCGCACTGCCGAGCCTGATCGGCCTCACCCGCGAGGCGATGGCCGCCGCGCTCGTCGCGGCCGGTGTGCCCGAGCGGCAGGTGCGCATGCGCGTCGCCCAGCTCTGGCACTGGATCTACGTGCGCGGCGTCTCCGACTTCGCCTCGATGAGCAACGTCTCAAAGGACCTCCGCGCCGACCTCGAGCGCAAGTTCACCCTGGCGCGACCCGAGATCGTCGCCGAGCAGGTCTCCGCCGACGGCACCCGCAAGTGGCTGATGCGCTTTCCCGCCCGCGGCGCCGGCCGCCCGGTCGAGGTCGAGACGGTCTACATCCCGGAGGAGGGGCGCGGCACGCTCTGCATCTCCTCCCAGGTCGGCTGCACGCTGACCTGCAGCTTCTGCCACACCGGCACCCAGAAGCTCGTCCGCAACCTCACCGCCGAGGAGATCGTCGCCCAGCTGCTGGTCGCCCGCGACCGGCTCGGCGACTATCCGGAAGTGCGCGGCGCCGCCCCGCTCGCCGCCCCCGAGGGGGCGATGGTGCCGGGCGAGGGCCGTCTCGTCTCCAACATCGTCATGATGGGCATGGGCGAGCCGCTCTACAATTTCGACAACGTCAAGCAGGCGCTGCTGATCGCCGCCGACGGCGACGGCCTGTCGCTGTCGAAGCGCCGCATCACCCTCTCCACCTCCGGCGTCGTGCCGATGATCCCGCGGGCCGGCGAGGAGATCGGCGTCATGCTGGCGATCTCGCTTCACGCCGTGCGCGACGATCTGCGCGACGAACTGGTGCCGCTCAACAGGAAGCACCCGATCAAGGACCTGCTCGACGCCTGCCGCGCCTATCCGGGCCTCTCCAACGCCCGCCGCATCACCTTCGAATACGTGATGCTGAAGGGCGTCAACGACGCTCCGGCGGACGCGCTCGAACTGGTCCGCCTGCTCAAGGGCATCCCGGCCAAGATCAACCTGATCCCGTTCAACCCGTGGCCGGGCAGCCCCTACGAATGCTCCGACTGGGACGCGATCGAGCGCTTCGCCGAGATCGTCAACCACGCCGGCTACGCCTCGCCGATCCGCACGCCGCGCGGCCGCGACATCCTCGCCGCCTGCGGCCAGCTGAAGTCCGAAAGCGAGCGGATGCGGATCAAGGACCGCCGCGCCCTCGAGGCCGGCGCGGCCGCCGCCGCGTCGGCGGACGAGGGGGCGTCGGACGGGGGCGCGCCGGACAGGGGCGCGGCGCCCTCGCAGGCCGACCTCGCCATGCGCGCCATGGTCTCCGGGCTCGGCGACTGAGCGATGCTGGTGATCGGCCGCTTCTTCGCCGCGATGCTCGGCTTCATCGCCGCCGTTCTCGCCGCGGCGACCTTCCTGCTCGCCGTCGAGGTCGGCACGACGCCGGCCGATCCGGCGGCGGCCGACTGGTTCTGGGCGCTGTTCACGATGTCGAGCCTCGTCACCGCCACGGCCATCGGCGCCTTCGTCGCCGCCCCTGCGGCGCTGGTGATCCTCGTCGCCGAGATCTTCGCGCTGCGTTCCTTCGTGCTCTACGCCGCGGTCGGCGGCCTCCTCGGCCTCGCCGCCGCCAGCGGCGTCGTCTTCGTCTCCGGCATGGAGCAGACGGTGCGGATCGACGCCACCGTGCTCGCCGCGGCCGGCATCGTCGGCGGCCTCGTCTACTGGTTCGTCGCCGGCCGCACCGCCGGCTTCGCCAGCCCCCGGCCGCCCGCCGCGCGCGGCTGAACCGGCCTCCGCCCGTTCACTTTGCGAGGATATCGGCGCCGCCGGCCCGGCGGGCCGGCGGCATCGCCTCGTCGCGGACCTCCGGCACGGCCGCGTCGCGGCCGAGCATGCGTGGCCGGGACCTGCGACCTTGGCAAGGATTTTCGCCGTTCCCGTTTTGCTCACGGCGCGCTCGCACCAAAACGGCGGACGCCGGGCAGGATCGGAGCATGATTTTCCCGATCCGGGTCGACAAGCGCGACCGGCCCGGTCTAGGATCGTGGCCGAACCGGGGCGGGGCGCCGGCCGGTGCCGGCTACGCATGGATATCCTGGTCCTCCGCCCGGTGTGCCCGGGCGTGCCGTGGGCGGCGCCACCCGGTGGCTCGTGCGAGCCCCGGTCCCGGTCCCGTCGTCTCGCCGGCTTCGGGGGCGCGGAACGCTTCGCCCCGCCGCGGATTGTCGTCGGGAAGCCGGTCCGGGCCGGTTCGCAAGTCGTCCGGGACCGCTCCCGGTTCGTATCCTGCGCCGGACGCCCCCATACCGGCCCCCTCGCGACGGGCGTCCCCGCAGCGACCGCGTCGCTCGTCCCCCCGTTTTCAGGCAGCAAGAGAGATCGCCGATGAAACCTTTGCTCGCGACCACCGTTCTCGCCACCGCCCTCGCCGGCGGGCTCTTCGCCGCCGGCCCCGCCGCCGCCGCCGACTGCGGCACCGTCACCATCGCCAACATGAACTGGCCGTCGGCCGAAGTCCTCGCCGCGATCGACGAGATCATCCTGTCCGAAGGCTACGGCTGCGACGTCCAGCTCGTCCCCGGCGACACCCAGCCGACGCTGACCTCGATGATCGAGAAGGGCGAGCCCGACGTCGCCCCGGAAGCCTGGATCAACTCCTATCGCGAGGCGCTCGACAAGGCGGCCGAGGAGGGTCGGCTGGTCTACGCTTCCGAGGCGCTCGCCGACGGTGGCGAGGAGGGCTGGTGGATCCCGAAGTATTTCGCCGACGCCCATCCCGAGATCCGCAGCATCCCCGATGCGCTCGCCAAGCCGGAACTCTTCCCGGCTCCCGAGGCGCCGGGCAAGGGCGCGGTCTACAACTGCCCGTCGGGCTGGGGCTGCCAGACCAACACCACCAACCTGTTCAAGGCCTACGAGGGCGAGGAGAAGGGCTTCGTGCTCGTCGACACCGGCTCTGCCGCCGGCCTCGACGGCTCGATCGCCAAGGCCTACGAGCGCGGCGAGCCTTGGCTCGGCTACTACTGGGCGCCGACCGCGATCCTCGGCAAATACGAGATGGTCAAGCTCGGCTTCGGCGAGGGCGTCACCCACGACAAGGCGGAGTGGGACGCCTGCACCGCCGTCGTCGACTGCGCCGACCCCAAGCCCAACGCCTGGGCGAAGTCCGAGGTCTACACGGTGGTCACCAAGCGCTTCAAGGACGCCGGCGGCCCGGCCTACGACTATCTCGCGGCGCGGTCCTGGCACAACGACACCGTCAACAAGCTGCTCGCCTGGATGATCGACAACCAGGCCACCGGCGAGGAGGGCGCGCGCCACTTCCTCGAGACGAGCCCGGACGTCTGGGCGGCGTGGGTGCCGGCCGACGTCGCCGAGAAGGTCCGCGCCGCGCTCTGATACTTGCCGCATAAATTTCCGACTCGTCGGAAATTTATGCGGTTTCGGCCTGACCGGCCGACGCCCGGTCGGGCTTGCCTGCGCTCATGAAGTCCCGACAGGTCGGGACTTCATGAGCTTGGTATGACGGGGTTCGCCGCCGCGGCGCCGCACGGCGCGCCGCGGCCGAAACGACGGGAGGCGGCCGCCGTAACGCTCCGTTGCGCCGGCCGCCTCGAGCCTCGGCGCGACCGGTCGGCCCGCGACGCTCCGTCGGTCGCGTCCCGGCTGTCCCGTGACGAAGAGAGCGAACCGCTGGGGGCGGCATGGACTGGATCTACGACTTCCCGACGATGGACCCGGAGCGCCTTCGCGCCGTCAAGAAGGCGATCGACACCGGCTTTCGCGCCTTCACCCGCGCCTGGGGCGAGGACATCGAGCGCCTGTTCGATCCGCTGAAAGCCTTCCTGATCTGGTCGGACGCGCTGCTGACCCGCTCGCCCTGGCCGCTGGTGCTGCTCGCGGTCGCCGTCGTCGTCTGGTTCGCCAGCCGCAGCTGGAAGCTCGTCGCCGGCTCGCTGCTGGCGCTGTTCGTCATCGGCTACCTCGACATGTGGAAAGCGACCATGGAGACCGTCTCCATGATCCTCGTCGCCACCGTCGTCGCCATCGTCGTCGGCATTCCTGTCGGCATCGCGATGGCGCGCTTCGATCGGCTGCGCGCCGTGGTCGTGCCGGTGCTCGACGTCATGCAGACCATGCCGAGCTTCGTCTATCTGATCCCCGTCGTGATGCTTCTCGGCATCGGCAAGGTGCCCGGCCTCATCGCCGTCGTCATCTACGCGATCCCGCCGGTGATCCGCCTCACCGACCTCGGCATCCGCCTCGTCGACCGCGAGATCCTCGAGGCGGCCGACGCCTTCGGCTCGTCGGGCTGGCAGAAACTGAAGAACGTGCAGATCCCGCTGGCGCTGCCGACCATCATGGCCGGCATCAACCAGACCATCATGATGGCGCTCGCCATGGTCGTCGTCGCCGCCATGATCGGCGTCCAGGGCCTCGGCCAGCCGGTGCTGAAGGCCATCGCCAGCCAGTATTTCACCCTCGGCGTCTTCAACGGCTTCGCCATCGTCGGCGTCGCCATCATCTTCGACCGCACCACCCAGGCCTTCGGCCGGCGGCTGCAGAAGCACCGGGAGGCCGCCCATGGCCTCTGACGCCGCGACCGCGACCCCCGGTGACCTCCCCGGCTCCGGCCCCGACGCGGGCGAGGCCGGCGTCGGCATCTCGATCCGCAACCTCTACAAGATCTTCGGCAAGACGCCCGCCGCCTTCGTCGAGGCGGTCCGCGGCGGCATGGGCAAGGCCGAACTGCTCGAGACGCACCGCCACGTCCTCGGCCTGCGCGACGTCAGCCTCGAGGTGCCGGCGGGGCGGATCCAGGTCGTCATGGGCCTGTCGGGCTCGGGCAAGTCGACGCTGATCCGCCACGTCAACCGGCTGATCGAGCCGACGGCGGGCGAGGTCCGGGTCGGCGGCGAGGACGTGCGCGCCATGGCGCCGGCGGCCCTTCGCGCTTTCCGTCGCCACACCACCGCGATGGTGTTCCAGAAATTCGCCCTCCTGCCCCACCGCAGCGTCCTCGACAACGTCGTCTACGGGCTCGAGGTCCAGGGCCTGACGCGGCGCGACCAGGTCGGGCGGGCGATGCGCTGGATCGAGCGGGTCGGCCTTGCCGGCTACGAGAGCCACTATCCGAGCCAGCTCTCCGGCGGCATGCAGCAGCGGGTCGGCCTCGCGCGCGCCCTCGCCGTCGACGCGCCGGTGCTGCTGATGGACGAGGCCTTCTCCGCCCTCGACCCGCTGATCCGGGTCGACATGCAGTCCGTGCTGCTCGACATCCAGGCCGAGGTCCGCAAGACCATCGTCTTCATCACCCACGACCTCGACGAGGCGCTGCGGCTCGGCGAGCGGGTGATGATCCTGCGCGACGGCGTCTGCGTCCAGCAGGGCACGCCGGAGGAGATCGTCCTCGCCCCGGCCGACGCCTATGTCGAAAGCTTCGTGCGCGAGGTCAACCGCGGCCGCGTCGTCACGCTCGGTGCCGTCGCGGCGTCCCTCGCCGGGCCCGCCGCCGAGACCGCCGGCCTGCCGGCGCTGCCCGCCTCGATGCGGCTCGAGGACGCCGCGAGGGCGATGGCGGCCGGCGGTCA
>CALCDT010000199.1 GCA_937900425.1 uncultured Alphaproteobacteria bacterium
GCTCGTTGATGATGCGCAGCACCTCGAGGCCGGCGATCTTGCCGGCGTCCTTGGTCGCCTGGCGCTGGGCGTCGTTGAAGTAGGCGGGAACGGTGATGACCGCCTGGGTGACCGGCTGGCCGAGATAGGCCTCCGCGGTCTCCTTCATCTTGGTCAGCGTCATCGCCGAGATCTGCGAGGGCGAATACTTCTTGCCGTCGGCCTCGACCCAGGCGTCGCCGTTGTCACCCTTCACGATCTTGTAGGGGACGAGTTTCTTGTCCTTCTCGACGGTCGGGTCGTCATAGCGCCGGCCGATCAGGCGCTTCACGGCGAAGAAGGTCTTCTCCGGATTGGTGACCGCCTGGCGCTTGGCCGGCTGGCCTACGAGGCGCTCGTCGCCGTCGGCGAAGGCGACGATCGAGGGGGTGGTGCGCGCGCCCTCGGAATTCTCGATGACCTTGGCGGTCTTGCCGTCCATCACCGCGACGCAGGAATTGGTCGTTCCGAGGTCGATGCCGATAACTTTACCCATGGTGCTCTCTCCTTGCGGCAGACCGCGCGGACCCTTTCGGCATCCGGACGCACCGGTCGCCCGGTCGCGGTCCCCATTGCTCATCGGGTTGGATTTTCCCGGGCCTTCCGGCCGGGATCGATGTCTCGGGGGCTATATAAGAGGGCGGTCCCGGAGCCGCAAGACGCCCGATCACGCTGGCGTGATACCGCTTTCTCCGCCCGGCCGGTCGCGTCGTCCGCCCTCGCCGTCACCGCCCGGCCCACCCTCCCGTTCGCCCCGCAGCCGGCCGCGCGCCGCCTCGCGCGAGCCGCTGGCGGGAACGAGCCGGCCCAAGCGGCCGAGCCCGCGCGGCGGCATCCCAGAATAGAGGGCCTCGTATTCTCCGGCCTGCACCAGGAAGGTCTCGTGCCAGATCCCGACCGTGCCGCGGTCGTCCTTCATCGCCCGGTTGAAGGCGACCCAGGCCGGCCAATGCGCCCGATCGCGGCCGCGGGCGTAGGCTTCCAGATGCTCGAAGCTGCGCCAGTATTGCACCATCGAGGGAAAACCGGCTCCTTCGCCGCCGAGAAAGCCGCTCGCCGGCCCCGCGGCGCGCAGTTCCGCGAGCATCCTCGACATCGCCATCGCGACCGGCACCCACTTGTGGACCGCCAGCGGCCGGTTGATCCGCATTCCGATCAGGAAGACGACGAAGTCGCCGTCGATGTCGACCGTCATCCGTTCCGCGATCACCTCGCTCATCGATGTCCTCCGGCAGCCGTTCATCCGATGGTAAGGCCGGTCGGGCACGATTGCGACGGCCCGCCGCGGGCCCTGTCGCCCGTCCGGGGACGCGACCGGGAGTGGTCATGTCGGCACGTCACCGCCGGGCGGATCCTGCTCGGAACGATCCCGGCGCCGCGGTCGCGCCGCGCGACGTCGTCGCGGCGGTGCTTCTCGCCGCGCTGTTCCTCTCCGCCCTCGTCGCCTGCGACGGTCTCGCCCCTCTCGGCGTGGCGGACCCCGTCGCCGCCGCTCTTCTCCACGGCCTGATCTTCGCCGCCGTGACGGCCGTCTCCCTCGTCCTCGCCGGCCTCGCCCGGCTGGCCGGAACCGGAGGCGACCGGCGGTGGGGCGACGGCGGTCCGGGATCCGTCTTCGACACCGACTGCGGCGGCGACGGCGGAGATGGCGGCGGCGACTGACCGTGGCGGTCGGGGGGGGCTGCGCGCCCGCGGGGGAACGAGTTCGCCGTCTTCCCTCCGCGGTCTCAGTCCCCGCGCGACTTCGCAAAGAAAGTCTCACTCGCGGCGCGACGATTTCTCGGGTTCCTGAAATCCGGCTTCAAGAGTTTCGCAGTAGTCTTCCTCACGAGACGCGCAGGAGGCCCGTCGAGGCGGAGCCTTTTCGGGTTCCAGCTCCGTCGTGCCGTGTTCATCGCAGACGGGAGAGCGATGGCGACGGCGGATGACCGGCCGGGACCGTGATGCGCGAGATGCGAGAGGGACGACAGATGAAAATCACCATGGCACGACGCTTTCTGACCGAGATCGACGCCGAGGCGGGCTCGCTTCCCGCCCTGCTGCTCGCCTGCGCGGCGACGCTGGTCGGCTGGCAATACGACTTCGCCGGCATGATCGGCCTCGACTACGGCTATTTCACCTACGCCGCCTTCTTCGGCCTCTTCGTCATGACCTTCTTCGTCGGGCGGGTGATCTCGATCGTCGCCAACGGCTCCTCGCGCGAAGACGCCAGCATCAGCAGCAAGGCCCTGCGCGAACTCGACGCCCGCCGCCGGCGCTGAGGCTCGCGCCACGAACCGCTCCGGTCGCCGGCTCCGGCGCGGTCGCAGCGTCCGCTCCTTTGCGGGCTGCTGGGCGGCGGCTTCCGGCGGCTGGCGATGTCGGGCCGGTGCCGCTAGGCTCGGATGATGACGCCAGCCGGTTTTCGATTCCTCCCCGGCCACCTCGACGCCGCGGCGCAGGAGGCCCTCGCCCTCGCGATCGCCCGGGTGATCGCCGAGGCCCCGCCGTTCACGCCGCGGATGCCGCGCACCGGCAAGCCCTTCTCGGTGCGCATGACCAACTGCGGCCCGCTCGGCTGGGTCTCCGATGTCGCCGGCTACCGCTACCAGCCGCTTCATCCCGAAACCGGACGGCCGTGGCCGGCGATGCCGGCGGTCCTTCTCGACCTCTGGGCCGATCTTTCCGGCCACTCCGCGCCGCCGGAAGCCTGCCTCGTCAACCTCTACGACGCCGGCGCCCGGATGGGCCTGCACCAGGATCGCGACGAAAAGGACTTTTCCGCGCCCGTGCTCTCGGTCTCGCTCGGCGACACCGCGATCTTCCGCATCGGCGGCACCAGCCGCCGCGACCCGACCCGCTCGCTGCGCCTCGCCTCGGGCGACGTCCTCCTCCTCGCCGGCGACGCCCGCCTCGCCTTCCACGGCATCGACAGGGTCCTTCCCCACTCCTCGACCCTTCCCGCGCGCACCGGCCTTTGCGAGGGCGGCCGCGTCAACCTGACCTTGAGGCGGGTCGGCCGGGCGGACTGAGCGGCGGCGCCACCCGAAGGACGACACGGGAAACTGCTGCTTAACCACGTCGTCGATCTTCCCGCGCCCGGTCCCGCCTCTGAAGCGGAAATTCACCTTTCCGGGCGACAACGGCCCGCGGTCCCGCGCCCTGCGGACCGGCCGCCGGCGGAGAACCGACCCCCGTGACCGAGAGCAGCAGTCTCCTCGCCGCCCTCCCGGGCCGCGTCCGCATCGCCCTTCGCCGCGACCGCCCGATCTACCTGATGATCGCGGCCTACGCGCTGGCCGGAGCCGGCTTCCTCGCCGTGATCGGCGAATTCGATCCGTCGGTCTTCTTCGTCTACGTCCACGGCTATGCCGCCAACGCTCTGGCGTTGATGCCCGCCGTCGTGATCGGCCTGTCGCTGCTGGTCGTCCGCTTCCGGCATCGCCACCGCCGCATGCTGGTGCTGCGGATGATGCTGCGGCCGCAGCGGCTCGCGCGCGGCCTCGCCGGCGTCGTCCTCGTCATCGCGATGGCGATTTTCCAGGGCACCTTCACGGCCATCAAGACCGCGCTGCCCGAGGTCACGCAGGCTTTCGCGACGCAGCCCTTCTTCGCCGATCCCGCCTTCGCCGACCTCGAGAGGGCGGTGTTCGGCGGCGATCCGTGGCAGCAACTTCACGCCCTCCTGCCCGACAGCGTCACCCTGATGCGGCTCGTCGAACTCAATTACGGCGTCGGCTGGGCGATCGTGACGATGCTGATCCTGTTCCACTTCGCCACGTCGCCGCGCGCCGACGGCCTGCGGATTCGCTATTTCGCCTGCTTCATCCTGACCTGGTTCCTGCTCGGCAACGTCTTCGCCGCCGTCGGCATGTCGGCCGGTCCAGCGCTCTACGGCTTTGCGACCGGCGATCCCGCCCGCTTCGCCGACCTCGTCGCCGCCCTGTCGCCGACCGGCGGCATGCCCTTTTCGGCGAGCAGCTTCCAGGCCTATCTCGCCGACGCCTACCGCGGCGGCGAGGGCGGTTTCGGCACCGGCATCTCGGCCTTTCCGAGCCTCCACGTCGGGGCGATGATGATCGACGCGCTGTTCCTGCGCGAGATCGACCGCCGCCTCGGCCTCGCCGCCTTCGCCTACACCGCGCTGATCTGGGTCTCCTCGGTCTACCTCGGCTGGCACTATGCGGTGGACGGACTGTTCTCGATCCTGTTCGTGGCCGGCCTCTACGCCGCCGCGCTGCGGGCGCCGGCGATTCTCGCTACGCCGAAGGCTCGCCCGTCCGCCCTTCGCCCGGCCGACACCGCGCCGCAGGGCGCGGTTCCCTCGCTGCGCTGAAGGGGGCGGCGACCCGTCCCCTCGCCGGAACGATCCGGGCGCGGCCTCGGCCGCGACGATGGCGCCGCGCCGCGAATTCGCCTATGGGTTCCCGCGCCTGCCACAACCCGCGCCGGAGCCATCGACCCTGTCCGCGATCCGCTATCTCCTCGCCGTCGACGGCGGCGGCACCAGCTGCCGCGCCCGCCTCGCCGATCTTTCGGGCGCCGTGCTCGGCGAGGGCCGCGCCGGATCGGCCAACCTGACCGCCGGTGTCGAGCCGGTGCGGGCGGAGGTTCTCGCCGCCGCCGCTGCCGCCTACACCGCGGCCGGCCTCGACGCGGCGGCGATGGCGGCGAGCGCCGCCTGCCTCGGCCTCGCCGGTGCCAACGCCTCGGGCCTCGGCGAGAGCTTCCTCGCAACCCCGTTTCCCTTCGGGAGGATCCGGCTCGTCACCGATGCCGAGATCGCCTGCCGCGGAGCCCATCGCGGCGGCGACGGCGGCATCCTGGTCCTCGGCACCGGCAGCCAGGGCGTGGTCGCGGTCGGCGGCCGGCTCGTCACCGTCGGCGGCTGGGGCTTCGCCCTCTCCGACGGTGGCTCCGGCGCGGTGGTCGGTCGGGCGGCGCTGCGGCGGGCCCTGCTCGCCCACGAGGATCTTTCGCCGGCTTCGGATTTCACCCGGGCGGTGATGGCCCGCTTCGACGACCGCCCGCAGACCATGCTGGCCTTCGCGCTGAAGGCGGCCCCGCGCGACTGGGCGGCCTTCGCGCCGCTGGTGTTCGAGGCGGCCGCGGCGGGCGATCCGGTCGCCCGCGGCCTTGCCGACGAGGCGGCGGGCGACGTCGCCGCGCTCGTCGGGCGGGTGCGCGATCTCGGCGCCCGCAGCATCGCGTTGATGGGCGGCCTCGCCGCGTTCTACCGGCCGATGATGCCGGCCCCTCTCGTGCCCCTGCTCGCCGAGCCCGCGGGCGACGCCCTCGACGGCGCGCTGGCGCTCGCCCGGGCGATGGCCGCCGACTGAAGAAGCCTGCTGCGGGACGCCCGGATGCCGGCCGTCGGGCTGAAACGGGAGAACGGCCGGCGGCCCCCCGGCTTCGAAGGGCTCAGCCCGGCCGAAGGTCCGCGCCGCGGATCGGGCGCACCCGGGTCTCGCCGAGCATCCAGGCGTGGAACCGCCGCTCGGGAAACAGCGACCGGAAGGCCGGGTCGAGCACGTTGAGCCCGCCGGTATAGGCGCCGAGCGCCGGCAGGATCAGCCGGCGACCGTCGCAGGCGAAGGCGCGGCGCCGCAGCGAACGGCCGCGGGCGACGACCCGGGCCGCCGGATGGAGATGACCCGAGACCTCGCCCTCGCCGGCGTCGGGCCGGGGCGCGTGGCGGAAGTGGAGCGGGCCGATCGCCATCTCCTCCGCCGCCCGGCCGCCGAGGTCGGCCGGCGGCAGCGGGTCGTGGTTGCCGGCGATCCAGGTCCAGTCGGTGGCCGCGGTGAGCGCGCGGATCCGCAGGCGGTCGACGTCGGACAGGCGGGCCTCGCCGCGCCCGTCGTGGAAGCTGTCGCCGAGGGCGATCACCCGCTCCGGCCGGTGGCGGGCGAGGAGGGCTTCCAGCACGGTCAGCGTCAGGTGGGTGTCGTAGGGCGGCAGGAACAGGCCGCGCACCGCCGCGGCCGAGCCCTTTTCGAAGTGGAGGTCGGCGACGACGAGGAGCCTCTCCTCCGGCCAGACGAGGGCGCCGGCCGGGTCGAGCGCGAGGCTCGCCCCGCAGAGCTTCAGCCGGGCGCAGTGCAGCGGCGCTTCCGCCCCGACGATCTCCTCCCGCCCCGCGGCCTCGGCCTCAGCCACCCATCGCCTCCTCGAACAACGCGTCCGCCGTCTCGGCGAGAATGTCGTCGGCGGCTTCGCCCGCCACCGGCTCGCGGCCGATCTCGAGCATGATCGGCACCGCCAGCGGCGAGATGCGGTCGAGCCGCTTGTGGACGATTCGCCCGGATATCCGGGCGAGCATGTCGGAAAGCCGGGGAAGGTCAAGCAGGCCGGTGGCGGCGTCGGCATAGGTCGCCTGCAGCAGCACGTGGTCGGGCTCGTGGCTGCGCAGCACGTCGTAGACGAGGTCGGTGGAGACCGTGACCTGCCGCCCGCTCTTCTCCTGGCCCGGATGCCGCTTCTCGACGAGGCCGGCGATGAGGGCGCAGGCGCGGAAGCTGCGCTTCAGCATCCAGGTCTCGGCGATCCAGGCTTCGAGATCGTCGCCGAGCATGTCGGCGTCGAACAACTCGCCGGGGGAGGGCGCGCGCCGGGAGAAGGCGAGGCCGACGTCGCCGAGGCCCCAGACGGCGACGCAATAGTCGGTGGCGACGAAGCCGGTCGGCCTGAGCCTCGCCCGCTCCAGCCGGCGGGTCAGCAGCATGCCGAGGGTCTGGTGGGCGAGGCGGCCCTCGAAGGGATAGGCCACCATGTGGAAGCGGTCGCCGCGCGGGAAGGTCTCGACCAGCAGTTCGTCGCGCTTCGGCAGCACCGAGACGGCGCGCTGGATCTCCAGCCATTCGCGCACCTGGTCGGGCAGATCGCTCGCCTGCGGATCGGCCAGCATCGCCCGCACGCCCTCGGCGAGATGGGTGGAGAGCGGGAACTTGCCCCCCGCGTAGGCCGGGATCTTCGGGGTGTCGTCCCGCGCCCGCGTCACCAGCATCTCGGTCTCCCGCATGCCCTCGAAGCGCAGCACCTCGCCGGAGAACAGGAAGGTGTCGCCGGGGGCGAGCTGCTCGGCGAAATACTCCTCGACCTCGCCGAGCACCCGGCCGCCCCTGAGCGGCGCCCCCGGCTTGCCGCGGTTGCCGCCGAGCCGGACCTTGACCAGCGGCTCCTCGATGATGGTGCCGACGTTGAGCCGGTATTGCTGGGCGAAGCGCGGGTGGGAGAGCCGCCAGCTGCCGTCGGCGGCGCGGCGGATGCGGGCGTGGCGTTCGTAGGCCCTGAGCGCGTAGCCGCCGGTGGCGACGAAGTCGACGACGCGGTCGAAGGTGGCGCGGGGGAGCGCACGATAGGGCCATGCGGACGTCACCTCGCCGTAGAGGTCGTCCGCGAGAAAGGGCGAGGCGACGGCGCGGCCGAAGACGTGCTGGGCCAGCACGTCGAGGGCGCCGGCGCGCAAGGGGGCGGTGTCCTGCACCCCGGCGGCCGCGGCCGCGATCGCCGCCCGGCATTCCATCACCTCGAAGCGGTTGGCGGGGACGAGGATCGCCCGGCTCGGCTCGTCCATCCGGTGGTTGGCGCGGCCGACGCGCTGGGCGAGCCGGCTCGCACCCTTGGGCGCGCCGACGTGGATGACGAGGTCGACGTCGCCCCAGTCGAGGCCGAGATCGAGGGTCGAGGTCGCGACCACCGCCCGGAGCGTGCCCGCGCTCATCGCCGCCTCGACCCTGCGGCGCTGGCCGGCGTCGAGGGAGCCGTGGTGGAGGGCGATCGGCAGCGTCGCCTCGTTGACCTTCCAGAGTTCGGAAAACACCATCTCGGCCTGGGAGCGGGTGTTGACGAAGACGATGGTCATGCCGTGGGCGGCGATGGCGGCGAGGATCTCGACGATGGCGTAGCGGGCCGAGTGGCCGGACCAGGGGATGCGCTCGGCGGTGTCGAGGATGGTGATCCGCGGCTTCGCCCCGCCGGCGACGGTGACGAGGTCGGCGTGGCGCTCGTCCTGCGGCGTCTGCCGCTCCAGCCAGCCGGTGAGGGCCGCGGGGTCCGAGACGGTGGCCGAGAGACCGGTGAAACGGACCTTCGGCGCCAGCGCCCGCAGCCGGGCGAGGCCGAGGGCGAGCAGGTCGCCGCGCTTGGAGGTGACGAGGGCGTGGAGTTCGTCGAGCACGACGGTGTCGAGATCGGAAAAGAAGCGCTCGGCGTCCTTCTGGGCGATCAGGAGGGCGAGCTGCTCGGGCGTCGTCAGCAGGATGTCGGGCGGCGCGAGCTTCTGGCGCTGGCGCTTGTGGGCCGGGGTGTCGCCGGTGCGGGTCTCGATCGAGACGGCAAGGCCGATCTCCTCGACCGGGGCGAGGAGGTTGCGGGCGATGTCGACGGCGAGCGCCTTCAGCGGCGAGACGTAGAGCGTGTGGACGCCGCGCCGGGCGGTGCCGGGCTTCGCCTTCGGCCGGCCGTCGAGGGCGACGAGGCTCGGCAGGAAGCCGGCGAGGGTCTTGCCGGCGCCGGTCGGGGCGATCAGCAGGGCGGAGCGGCCGGCGCGGGCCTTCTCGAGGAGGGCGATCTGATGCGGCCGCGGCCGCCAGCCCCGCTGCGCGAACCAGCGCGAGAAGCGCGGCGGCAGCAGGTCGTCGCTCGCACCGTCTGCCGTCACTGGCTGGCCCAGAGGATGCGGGCGATCCACTCGACGTCCTCGATCGGCACGGTGCGTTCCGGATGGGCGGGGTTGAGCGAGGCGAGTTCGAGGGCGCGCGGGCTGCGCCGCGACAGCACCTTGGCCATCACCTCGCCGCCGCGGGTGCGCACCACCACCTTGTCGCCGCGCCGCGGCTGCGCGCTCGGCGAGACGATGATGACGTCGCCGTCGCGGTAGAGCGGGGCCATCGAATCGCCGGAGACCTCGAGGGCGTAGACCGCCTCGCCGCGCTCGCCGGGGAAGGAGACCGCGTCCCAGTCGTTTCCGACCGGCAGGCCGCCGCTGTCGAAGAAGCCGCCGGCTCCGGCCTGGGCGAGGCCGATCAGCGGCACCGCGCTCTGCTGGGGCAGCAGGTCGGCGCTTTTGCGCTCGCCGACGAGCAGGGCGTAGAACTCGTCGAGGCTGGCCCCGGTCGCCTCCAGCACCTTGGCGAGCGATTCGGTCGAGGGCCAGCGCGGCCGGCCGTCGCCGGCGAAGCGCTTCGACTTGTTGAAGGTGGTCGGGTCGAGCCCGGCCCGGCGCGCGAGGGCGGAGGGCGAGAGGCCGAATCGGGCGGCGAGCAGGTCGACCGCGGTCCAGATCTGGTCGTGGGACAGCATGGCTCTCATCTCCGCGCCGGGCGTCGCGGCGGCCGATCGCACGAGGATCGTCGCCACCGGGGACCTTCGGGGCTCGTCGGCCGGGGCCGGACGCGGCGGGCGACCGCGCTGCCGATCGCGGAAGGCCCGCCGGTCCTGCGGGGCCGGCCGCGAAACGCTGCTCACTGGCTCGCGGCGACGCCTCCCGGCCGGATCCGCCGGCGCCGCAGGCGCGGATGCCGGCGGGAAGGGCGGTTTTGGCCGCCGTTCCCGAGGGTACGGCGGACGAAGACGGCGCACCGCCCGGTCCAAGGAATAAAATCCGCAAGGCCACCTTTACCCCCGGCTTTAATTCCTGTCCAGCCCGGCGATCCCGGAAAAGACGGTTTCGTCCTCAGGGGATTCGTCTCTGCGGATTTCGCCGTCTGGCGTCGGGGCCTTTGCCTTCGGCGCGATCGGGATTAGGACGGGGTCTGTCACCGCCCCGCTGCGGCGTGACCTGCGAAGGAGCCGACCTTGCCGCTCATCTACAAGATCGTTTCGCGGGAACTCTGGGCCGCCGCGACCGCCGCCGGGCGGTTCGACGGCGCCCCGGTCGACCTCGCCGACGGCTACATCCATTTCTCGACCCGCGAGCAGGTCGAGGAGACCGCGGCGAAGCATTTCGCCGGTGCGGCCGACCTCCTCGTCGCGGCCTTCGATACCACCGACCTCGGCGACGCCCTCGTCTGGGAGCCCTCCCGCGGCGGCGCGCTGTTTCCCCATCTCTACCGTCCGCTCGACCCCGCGGCTGCCCGCGCGGTGACGGCGCTGCCGCTCGGGGCGGACGGCCGCCACGACTTTTCGGCGATCGACGCCGCGACCCGGGGAGGGGAGGCGTCGTGAGCGGCTTCGGCTTCCTCCAGCGGGCGCTGATGCCCCTCGTCGACGGCGAGCGCGCCCACGGCCTGACGCTCGCGGCGCTCAAGGCCGGACTGGTGCCGCCGGTGACGCCGGTGATCGATCCGCGCCTGCGCCGCACCGTCTTCGGGCTCGACTTTCCCAATCCCGTCGGCATGGCGGCGGGCTTCGACAAGAATGCCGAGGTGCCGGATGCGCTGCTCGCCCTCGGCTTCGGTTTCACCGAGGTCGGCACGCTGACGCCGCGGCCCCAGCCGGGCAACCCGCGGCCGCGGATCTTCCGCGACGTCGCCGCCCGCGCCGTCGTCAACCGTCTCGGCTTCAACAACGAGGGCCACGCCGCCGGCCTCGCCCGGCTGAGGGCCCGGGCCGGACGGGGCGGCATCGTCGGCGTCAACGTCGGCGCCAACAAGGACGCCGCCGACCGGATCGCGGACTACGTCGCCGGCATCGCCGCATTCGCGCCCGTCGCCTCCTATTTCACGGTCAACGTCTCCTCGCCCAACACGCCGGGCCTGCGGGATCTGCAGGCGCGAGGCGCGCTCGACGAACTGCTCGCCCGGGTGATCGAGGCCCGCGACGGCACGGTCGCGGCGGCCGGGCGCAAGGTGCCGGTCCTGCTCAAGATCGCCCCCGACGTCGACGACGCCGGCCTCGCCGACATCGCCGAAGTGTCGCTGGCCCGCGGCATCGACGGCCTCGTCGCCGGCAACACCACGCTGTCGCGCGTGGGCGTCGCACCGGCGCTGGCGCGCGAAGCCGGCGGGCTCTCGGGGCGGCCGCTGCGCGAGCGGGCGACGATCGTGCTCGCGCGGCTGCGCCTGCTGGTCGGCCCCGCCATGCCGATCGTCGGCGTCGGCGGCATCTCGAGCGGTGCCGACGCCTTCGCGCGGATCGCCGCGGGCGCCGATCTCGTCCAGCTCTACACCGGCTTCGTCTACGAAGGACCGGGCGTCGCCGCCGCCATCTGCCGCGATCTTCTGCGGCTGATGGAGCGCGAGGGGCTCGCCTCGCTCGGCGACCTCGTCGGCCGCGACGCGGCGGCCTGGGCGGCGAGGCCGATCCCGGCCTGAGCGGCCGCCGGGTCTTCGGCCCGTCGTTCCGCTTCCGGCCGGTCGCTTCGCACGACCTGAACCGCTTCGACGCATTTCTGTAGGAAGCGGAATTCGTCGAACGCGGACACCGACATCGGCAGCGAAGCGATTTCGGATCAGTCCCTGCGGAAGATCACGCCGGCGAGCCAGCCCGTCAGGCTCGCCATCACCACGGTGGCGAGCCCGTAGAGATAGCCGTGCTCGCGCGAGAATCGCGTCATCATCTGCTCGAAGCCGACCTTGGCGACCTCGATCCGGCGGCTCTCCTCGGCGAGCTTGACCCCGTCCTGGAACAGCATGAAGCGGATGTCGTAGGTGCCGATCGGCACGTTGGCCGGAAAGGCCAGCTTGCCCTGGAACAGGGTCGGCGTCAGGAAGTCGACCCCGTCGACGGCCTCGAAATAGCGGCCCTCGGCCTGCATCAGCCGCAGGAAGGCCTTCTCGAAGGCCGAGCGGAACGGCGGCGTCGGTCCGGCCTCGCGCCGCAGCGGCAGCATGTCGAGCCCGAGGCCGAGCCGGGCCCGGGTGGCCTCGTCGGCGACCTCGGTGAAAGGGCTGCTGGCGAGCACGGCGTGAAAGGCCGGAACCAGCCGGTAGCTCTCCGAATCGCGGTTGATCCAGAGGCCGAGGGTGCGGCGCTTCTGCCGGGTCACGGCGCTGACCGGCGGTCCCTCGGCGACGACGACGATCTCGTAGGTCGAGGGCCGCGGCACGCTCTGGGCGTCGCGCTCGATGGCGCCGAAGAAGGCGATCTGCGATCCGGTGAAGTTGGAGGCGATCGAGACGACCTCGCCGGAGAGCGTGGCGATCAGCCGTTCGGCCCGGGCCGGGCCGGCCGGGGCGAGCGTCGCCGCGGCGAGGAGCGCGGCGAGGGCGAGGGGGCGGGCCGCCATCACAAGCCCTCCCCGCTCATGGTCGTCACCGAGAACACCTCGTCCGGCCGCAGCACCAGGTTGACGGCGAAGCGGATGCCGACGGCGAGGACGAGGAGGCCGAGCAGGGCGCGCAGAGTCTCGCCGCGCAGGCGCTGGCCGACCCGGGCGCCGAACTGGGCGCCGATGACGCCGCCGACCATCAGGGCGAGGCCAAGCACGGCGTCGACCGCGCGGTTGGTGCCGGCCTGCATGATCGTCGCGAAGGCCATGGTGCCGAAGGTCTGCACCAGCGTGGTGCCGACGACGATCGTGGTCGGGACCCGCAGCAGGTAGATCAGCGCCGGCACCATGATGAAGCCGCCGCCGATGCCGAGCAGGGCGCCGAGGAAGCCGATGGCGACGCCGAGCCCGACCACCGGCAGCGCCGAGATGTAGAGCCGCGACCGGCGGAAGCGGATCTTCAGCGGCAGGCCGTGGATCCAGTTGTGCTGGCCGGGGCGCTGGGCCGGCGGCCGGCGGCCGCGGCGGGCGGCGACGATCGAGCGCAGCGCCTCGGTCAGCATCAGCGCGCCGATGGTGCCGAGAAAGACGACGTAGGCGAGCGAGAGGACGACGTCGAGCTGGCCGAGCGAGCGCAGCACCGAGAACAGCCAGACCCCGAGATAGGACCCGGCGACGCCGGAGGCGGTAAGCACGCCGGCGAGTTTGAAGTCGATCATCTTCCGGCGCATGTAGGCGAGCGCGCCGGAGGCCGAGGAGGCGACGATCTGGCTCGACACCGTCGCCACCGCCACCGCCGAGGGGATGCCGGTGAAGATCAGCAGCGGCGTCAGCAGGAAGCCGCCGCCGACGCCGAACAGCCCCGAGATGAAGCCCACCGCTCCGCCCATGGCGAGGAGCAGGAAGACGTTCATCGAGAGCTCGGCGATCGGCAGGTAGATGTCCAAGACCGCCTCCGGCCGAGGGGTGGGCGAGGTCGGGAAGCGGCGAACGCGGCCCCTTTCCGCCGGTCGTGCGGACCGGCCTTCGCCCGGATCATTGAATAGCGCCGGCAGGATAGGGTCAAGCGCCGATGCCGCGGCGGGCGGCGGGGTGCCTGTCGGGGCGGCTGCATCGGCGGGTCGTGATTTGCCGTCCGGCGCCCCGGTTGAGAAAGGTCAAGGCGCGGCCGACGGCGCTCCCCTATCCTCCGGGGGCTGCGAGGGCGCGGACGGACCTGTATGCTGATCCGCGCCGGATCGGCTGGATGCGCCGGCGGGGTGCGGGGCCTGCGCGCGGACCGGCGACCGGCGGTGCGGCCGGCGCCGCCTCCCCGACCGGTCCGGGCCGCTTCGGCCCTCTGGGAAAGGCGATGGGATGGCTCGGTGGATCGTCCGTGTCCTGGTCGTGGCGCTGCTGCTCGGCGGCGGCGCCTTCTACGGCTGGACCCGCTTCGGCCCGGTCGCGGTCGCGGTGACCGCACCGAGCCGCGGTCCCGCGGTCGAGGCGGTCTACGGCCCGGGCACGGTCGAGCCGCGGGTGATGCTGCCGATCGGCCCGAAGGTGATCGGCCGGCTCGAGCGGCTCGCCGTCGACGAGGGTGACAAGGTGACCCGCGGCGACGTGCTGGCGGTGCTCGCAGGCGAGGAACTCGCCGCCTCGGTGACCGAGGCCGAGGCCCGCGTCGTCTATGCCGAGGCCCAGTTCAACCGGGCGAGCGAGCTCTACCGCACCCGTGCGGGCTCCGCCGCGACCCTCGACGAGGCCAGGAACGCCCTCGCCAGCGCCCGCGCTTCTCTCGATCGCGCCCGCGAGCAACTCGCCGAGATGCGCCTCGTCGCCCCGGCCGACGGCATCGTCGTGCGCCGCGACGGCGAGATCGGCCAGTTGATCGGCCCGTCCGACACGCTGTTCTGGCTGGCCTGCTGCGACACCATGCGGGTGACGGCCGAGATCGACGAGGAGGACATCGCCAAGGTGGCGCCGGGCCAGAAGGTTCTGATCCGCGCCGACGCCTTCCCGGGCGAGACCTTCGAGGGCGAGGTCTCCGAGATCACGCCGAAGGGTGACCCGGTCGCCCGCAGCTTTCGCGTCCGCGTCCGGCTGTCGGGCGGGGCCCGGCTGATGATCGGCATGACGGCCGACGTCAACATCATCCTGTCGACGCGCGAGGACGCCCTGCTGGTTCCGGCGGCCGCCCTCGACGGCGACGCGGTCTGGGTGGTCGAGGACGACCGGCTTGCCCGCCGCCCGGTCGGCCTCGGCGTCGCCTCCGACACGATGGTCGAGGTCACGTCGGGCCTTGCCGACGACGCCCGCGTCGTGCTGCACCCTTCCGCGGACTTCACCGAGGGACGCCGGGTGCGGGTCGCCCCGGAAGAGGCCGCGCCGCGATGATGCTCGGGCTGCGCATCGCGCTGATCCACCTCACCGGCCGCAAGCGCCAGACCGTGATGTCGCTGCTCGGCATCGCCCTCGGCGTCGCCTTCTTCATGGCGGTGAGCGCGCTGATGCGCGGCTCCGAGGAGGACTTCATCTCCCGCCTCGTTGATTCGGCCCCCCACGTCACCGTCAGCGACGAATTCCGCGAACCGCCCGAGCAGCCGGTGCTGGCCGCCCATCCGGACGGGGCGGTGGTGCTGAGGGGACTCAAGCCGCGCACCGAGGTCCGCGGCATCCGGGGCTGGCGCCAGAAGCTGGAGCGGATCTCGGCGCTGGCCGGCGTGCGCGCCGCGCCGGTGCTGACGGGGCAGGCGATCCTCACCTTCGCCGGCAAGGAGCAGGGTCTCACCCTTTCCGGCGTCGTGCCCGACCTGATGGCCGGCGTCAGCGACATCGACGACAAGATCGTCGAGGGATCGCTCGCCGCCCTCGACGCCGACCCGAACGGCATCATCGTCGGCAAGGGTCTCACCGACAAGCTGCACCTCGCCATGGGCGAGAACGTCACGGTCTCCTCGCCGACGGGCCTGGTGCGGACGCTGAAGATCGTCGGAATCTTCGAAACCGGGACCACCTCGATCGACGAGGGCCAGGGCTACGTGCTGCTGAAGCGGGCCCAGATTTTGTTCGACCGGCCCGACCGGGCCAACCTCATCGTCGTCCAGATCGACGACCCTTACGGCGCCCGCGACCTCGCGACCCGGATCGAGGCCCTCGTCGGCTACCGGGCCCAGTCCTGGCAGGAAGCCTCCGACAGCCTGATGTCGGTGCTGCTGATCCGCAACATCATCATGTACAGCGTCGTCGCCGCCATCCTC
The DNA here is from genome assembly GCA_937900425.1 of uncultured Alphaproteobacteria bacterium. Classification (GTDB taxonomy): domain Bacteria; phylum Pseudomonadota; class Alphaproteobacteria; order Rhizobiales; family Pleomorphomonadaceae; genus CALCDT01. The sequence continues at coordinate 15,388 of CALCDT010000199.1, forward strand.
GTCGTCGCCTCCTTCGGCATCTTCAACGTGATCTCGACGGTGGTGATGGAGAAGCAGCGCGACATCGCCATCCTGAAGTCGATGGGCTTCCACGCCCGCGACGTCCGCTTCATCTTCGTCGCCGAGGGGGCCGCGGTCGGGGCGATGGGCAGCGTCGTCGGCGTCCTCCTCGGCTACGCCCTGATGTGGGGCATGTCGGTGGTCGAGATCCAGCCGCCGGGCTCTTCGCAACTCGTCAACCTGCCGGTCTACTGGGGCGTCGACCAGGTCGCGCTGGCGGCGGCCTTCGCGCTCGTCTCGGCCGCCGGCGCCGCCTGGATCCCGGCCCGAAAGGCCGGCCGGGTCCACCCGGTCGACATCCTGCGCGGAGGCATGGCGTGAGCCCGCCCGCCGCCCCGTCGGCCGCTGCCCCGTCCGTAGCGCGCACGGTGATCCGGGCCGAGGCGGTCGAGCGAACGCTGCCCGGGGTCGTCCCTGTGCGGCTGGTGCGTGGCGTCTCGCTCTCCATCCTCTCCGGGGAATTCGTCTCGATCCAGGGACCGTCCGGCTCGGGCAAGTCGTCGCTGCTCTACCTGCTCGGCCTGCTCGACGTGCCGACGGCGGGCCGGATCCACCTCGACGGCGTCGACACCTCCGGCTTCGACGAGGACGACCTCGCCGAGGTCCGTCTCGCCAAGCTCGGCTTCGTCTTCCAGTTCCATTTCCTGCTCGGGGAGTTCACGGCGCTGCAGAACGTGATGCTGCCGATGGAGAAGCTCGGCCGGCTCGCCCCCGCGGCCCGGCGGGAGCGTGCGCTTTCCCTGCTCTTCGACCTCGGTCTCGACGGTCACGAGACGAAGCGGCCGGACCAGCTCTCCGGCGGCCAGCGCCAGCGGGTCGCGATCGCCCGGGCGATGGCCAACGATCCGATCGTCATCCTCGCCGACGAGCCGACCGGCAACCTCGACCGCGCCTCGAGCGCCAACGTCCAGGAGATCCTGAAGCGCCTCACCCGCGAACGCGGCACGGCGGTGGTGGCCGTCACCCACGACGGCGACTTCGCCCGCGCCGGCGACCGCATCGTGCGCATCGTCGACGGGCGGATCGAGGGCGAGGGCTGATATCAAGCCCGCGATGTCGCGATCTGTCGGGACATTGCGAGTGCGGGCAAGCCCGAACGGGCGCCGGCCGGTCGGGCCGTGACCTCGTGAATTTTCGACGAGCCGGACATACACGAGCCGGGTGTGAGGGCTGCGGCGACGCTCGCCTTCGCCGGGGAAGCGGCCTCCGCCGGACCGGCGGAGGCGCTCTCGTTGCCGAACCCTCGCGCGCCGCTCAGATCGAGCGTTCGTCGAGGGCGCGGACGAGGTCGGGGTCGACGGCGCCGGTCACGGGCAGGCCGCGGGTCTTCTGGAAGGCGGCGATGGCGTCGCGGGTCCGCTTGCCCATCATGCCGTCGGCCGGACCCGGATCGTAGCCCTGGCTCGCCAGCAGCTGCTGCACCTTGGCGACCAGTTCGCCCTGGCTGAGGTTGGCGAGGGTCTTCTGCGGCATCTCCAGCCAGGCCGGATCGGTGATCTCGACCTCGTTGGCGGCGACGTCCTGCGGCGCGGCCTGCCAGGTCTCGACGGCGAGGCGGGCCCTGGCGAGAGCGTCCTGGTCGAGGGCGCGGGCGACGTCGTCGCGCTTCTTGGCGGCCTCGGTGTCGCCGGCGGCGGCGGCGAGGGCGAACCACTTGTAGGACGCCGGCAGGTCCTTCGCCACCCCGAGACCGCGGGCGTGGAGGATGCCGAGATTGTACTGGCTGTCGCGGACGCCGAGTTCGGCGGCCTTCGTGAACCAGATGCCGGCGGTGGCATAGTCCGGTTCCCCGGCGCTGCCGTCGGTCTTCAGCACCGCGAGATTGTGCATCGCCTTGGCGTTGCCGGCCGCCGCCGCCTCCTCGTACCAGCGCGCGGCGGCGGCATAGTCGCGCACGACGCCCGAGCCGTTCTCGTAGAGGCTGCCGAGCCGGTACTGGGCGACCGGGAGGCCGCCCTTCGCCGCGCGCTCGTACCATTCGGCGGCGGCCTTGAGATCCTGGGTGGTGCCGCGGCCCTCGACGTATCGGGCGGCGATCTCGAACTGCGCCCGGGGATCGCCCTTGGCGGCGGCCTCGCGCAGGGCGAGCGAGCCGATCGTCTCCGGCGGCATCGGCGCCTCGACGGCGACGAAGCGGCTCGCGGGCAACTGCTGCGAGACGTCGCCGAAGGCCGGCGGCGCGACCTGCGGGGCGGCGAGGGCCTGCTCGCGGGTCGGCAGCGCCGGCTCGGCGTGCGCGT
>CALCDT010000200.1 GCA_937900425.1 uncultured Alphaproteobacteria bacterium
GACGCCGGGCACCGGCCCGTCCGGGCCGTCGGCCAGCGCCGGCGCGTCGGGGCGCCCGGCGGCGAGGCCGCGGAAGAGGTCGTCGAGGGTCGCCGTGCCCCACAGGCCCGCCGCGACGTGGGTCTTGCTGCGCTCTTCCGACGTCAGGATCATCGCAAGGTCTCTCGTCCGTTCGCCCGCCGTTTCCGCGGCCGGCGGCATGTCAGTTCTTCGGTGCCGGCGCTTCGTACCACCAGGTCGGCGTCTGGAATCCGGTCAGCGCCGTCGTCTCCGGCCGCCGGATCCGCGTCCAGTGCGCGATGCGCTGGTCTTTCAGATGAAACAGCGGCACGACGTAGTGGCCGGAGATCAGCACCCGGTCGAAGGCGCGCACCGCCGCCTCGAACTCCTCGCGCTCGACGGCGGCGAGGAAGGCGTCGATCAGGGCGTCGGCGGCCGGATTCCTGACGCCGGCCATGTTGAAGGTGCCTTCGGTGTCGGCGGCTTCGGTGGACCAGCGGAACAGCTGCTCGCGGCCGGGCGCGAGAGTGCCCTGCCAGAGCATCTGGATCATGTCGTAGTCGTAGGTCTTCTGGCGGTCCCAGAACTGGACCGCGTCGACCGACCGCACCGTCATGTCGATGCCGACGAGGCGCAGCGTCGGCTGCCAGGCAAGGGCGAGGCGCTCCTGTTCCCGCGTCGTCGCCATGAACTCGAAACGCAGCGGCTCGCCCGTGGCGGCCCGGACCAGCTGCCGGCCCCGGAGCTCGAACCCGGCCTCCTTCAGCAGGTCGAGTGCGGCGCGCAGGTTCTTGCGGTCGCGGCCCGATCCGTCGCTGGCCGGTGGGGCGTAGCGGCCTTCCATCACCTCGGGCGAGACGGCGTCCGGGAAGGGCGCGAGCAGGCCGCGCTCGACCTCGTCGGCCGCCCGGCCGAGGGCGGAAAGGCTCGATCCCTGGAAATAGGAGCCGGTGCGGGCGTAGCCGTCCGAATAGAGATTGTGGTTCACCCACTCGAAATCGAACAGCAGGATCAGCGCCTTGCGAACGCGAATGTCGTCGAACGGCGCGCGGCGGGTGTTGAAGACGAAGGCGTTCATGCCCTGCGGAACACCGGTGACGACCGCGTCCTTGACGATCTCGCCGCGTGCCGCCGCCGGAAAGTCGTAGCCGGAGGCCCAGCGGTTCGGGTCGGTGTCGAAGGCGAGATCGACGATGCCCTTCTTGAAGGCCTCGAACAGGGTGCTCTCGTCGCGGAAATAGTCGACCCGGATCTCGTCGAAATTGTCGAACCCGCGCTTCACCGGCTTGTCCTTGGCCCAGTAGTCCGGGTTGCGGACGAGCTTCAGTTCGGTGCCGGGCCGCACGTCGCCGAAGACATAGGGCCCGCTGCCCATGAGCCTCGCCATCGACGACCGCTCGAACACCGCCGGGTCGGTGGCATGCTTCGGCAGCACCGGCGACAGCGCGATCAGCATCGGCAGTTCGCGGTCGGCCTTGCCGGAGAAGGTGAAGCGGACGCCGTCGTCGCCGATCCGCTCGGTCTTCTCGATCAGGTCGAAGCGCGAGCGGTAGAACGGGCGGCCCTTGTCGCGCAGCAGGTCAATCGAGAACAGCAGGTCGTCGATCGTCACCGGTGTGCCGTCCGAGAAGCGGGCGTCGGGGTCGAGGTGGAACTCGATCCACGACCGGTCGTCCGGCACCTCGACCGTCCTCGCCAGCAGGCCGTAGAGGGTGAAGGGCTCGTCGGCCGAGCGGGTCATCAATGACTCGACGACGTTGTTGCCGATGATGGCGTCGAAAATGCCGCGCGGTGCGTTGCCCTTGACGATGAAGGGATTGAGGCTGTCGAAGCTGCCCTGGAAGCCGTAGGTGATGCGCCCGCCCTTGGGAGCGTCGGGGTTCGCGTAGGGCAGGTGGGGGAAGTCGGCGGCAAGCGCCGGCTCGCCGTGCATGGCGATACCGTGCGAGGGTTCCGCCCCGGCCGGGCCGGCGAGGATGGCGGCGAAGAGAACGGCGGTGGCGGCCGCTCCGCGGCGCAATCCCCGTACAGTTCGGCTCATCGCGGTCGTCAACAGGCGTCTCCGGAAGATCGGCGGCGCAATGCCGGCGAAATGATTCTCCCGCGGAGTCTAGCACGGCGGGGCCGGCCCGCGTCGCGATGCCCCCACCGGCGCGACATTCCGGTCGCAGTCGCCCGGCTTCGAGCGCCACGACGGCCGGCGGGTCCGCTCTGCGCTTCAAATCCTCTTGCGCTCTCGGTATTGAGAGGGCAGTCACCGTGTCGCCCCATTTCGCGGTCAGGACGCGCTCGGACTTGAGCCTCCTCCGGGCGCGCCGAAGCCGCGGGGACGGCGACGGCCGGGCCGGGCCGCGATCGAGGCGCTGCATTTCGGGATCAGGAACACATCTCATGGCGATCAGCACATCCTCCAAGGCCGTCGGGCGGGCGGGCGCCCTGCTCGCGGCAATCGGTGCCGCGGCCGTCGGCATCACCCTCGGCTTGGGCGGTGTCGCCTCGGCCCAGAGCGCACCCGATCCGGCCGCGAGCTGGATCAAGGTCTGCGGCGAGGACAACGGCTCCAAGAAGCAGATCTGCTTCACCCAGCGCGAGCTGCGCACCGACAGCGGCCAGTTCCTCGCCTCCGCCGGCGTCCGCGAGGTCAAGGGCGAGGATCGCAAGATCCTGCTGATCCAGGTTCCGGTCGCCATGCTGATCCAGCCCGGCATGCGGGTTCAGGTCGACAAGAACAAGCAGGAATCGGCGAAGTACACGATCTGCTTCCCGAATGCCTGCTTTGCCGAGCTGCCCGTCGACGGCAACTTCGTCGCCGCGCTCAAGAAGGGCAGCAACCTCGTCCTGACCACGCTGAACCAGCAGGGCAAGGGCGTCAGCTTCCAGCTCAGCCTCTCGGGCTTCACCGCCGCCTACGACGGTGCGCCGCTCGACACCGAAGCGCTGCAGCGCCAGCAGCAGCAGTTGCAGGACGAACTGGCCCGCAAGGCGAAAGACGCCCAGCAGAAGCTGATCGACGCCCAGAAGCAGGCGACCGACGGCGCGAACTGAGCCTTTCGGCTCTTGCGGCTCGATCGTCGGACGATATCTGAAGGCCCGTGCGGTTCACCGCGCGGGCTTTGCCCATGTCTGGCGCCGGCGGTCCTGACAGGTCGGCTTTCACCCGGCCGGTCGAGGCGGATCGGCGTCGTCCGCCGGTCGTCGTGCCGCGCTTTGCGGCGGCGTCGATCTCACTTATCGTATGAAAAGCCTCGCGGAACCCTCGGCCACCCCGACGGCTTCGGTCTCGAGGCGCGAGTTGGACGATGGCGTCGGGCGACGGGCGCCCCGCGAGAGTCGGTGATTTCGGGAGTACTTTCGATGCGTGTCGCGTCCAGACGACCGGCAGAGACCGCCCCGGCCCGCATGGGACCGCTGGCGAAGCTGCCCGTCTTCCTCGCGCTCCACGACCGCCGGGCCGTGGTGGCGGGTGGCAGTTCCGCGGCCGCCTGGAAAGCGGAATTGCTCGCCGCCGCCGGCGCCCGCGTCGAGGTCTACGCCGCCGAGCTCGAGCCGGAAATGGCGCAGCTCGTCGAGAGCGACGCGCGCTTCGTCCACCACCCCCGGCCCTGGAGCGTCGACGTCTTCGCCGGTGCAGCCGTCGCCGTCGCCGATGCGGAAGGCGAGGCCGAGGCGAGGGCCTTCGCCTGTGCCGCCCGCGCCGCCGGCGTGCCGTGGAACGTCATCGACAAGCCGGCCTTCTGCGCCTTCCAGTTCGGCTCCATCGTCAACCGATCGCCGGTGGTGATCGGCATTTCCACCGACGGCGCCGCGCCGATCCTCGGCCAGGCGATCCGCCGGCGCATCGAGACGCTGCTGCCGCAGGGTCTGGCGCTCTGGGCCGGCCTCGCCGCCCGCGTCCGCGAGACCGCGACGCACTCGCTGAAGCCGGGCGCCGAGCGCCGCCGCTTCTGGGAACGCTTCTCCGACCTCGCCTTCGGAGCGGCGCCCGCGGAGGACGACGACCGCCTCGCCGCCCGTCTGATCGCCGAGGCGACGACGGAGCAGGCCCACGGCGGCGGGCGCGTCACCATCGTCGGCGCCGGCCCCGGCGACGCCGAGCACCTCACCCTCAAGGCCGTCCGGGCGCTGCAGTCGGCCGACGTGATCCTGTTCGACGACCTCGTCTCCGACGACGTGCTGGAGCTCGCCCGGCGCGAGGCCCGGCGCATGCTCGTCGGCAAGCGCGGCGGCCGCGCCTCCTGCCGGCAGGAGGACATCAACACCCTGATGGTGCAGCTCGCCACCCAGGGCCGCCACGTCGTGCGCCTCAAGTCCGGCGACCCGATGATCTTCGGCCGCGCCGGCGAGGAGATCGCCGAACTCGCCGCCGCCGGCGTTCCTGTCGACGTCGTCCCCGGCATTTCCGCCGGCATCGCCCTCGGCTCGGTGCTCGGCGTGTCGCTGACCCACCGCGACCTCGCCCATTCGGTCCGCTTCGTCACCGGCCACGCCCGCGACGGCCGGCTCCCGGAAAAGCTCGACTGGACCGGCCTTTCCGACCCGGAGACGACCCTCGTCGTCTACATGGGTGGACGCACCTCGCGTGATCTCGCCGACCGCCTGATCGGGGAGGGCCGGTCGGCCGAGACCCCGGTCGTCGTCGCCGAATCGCTGTCGCGGCCCGACCAGCGCATCCGGCGGCTGACCCTCGCCGATCTCGCGGCCGGCGCCGTCGCCCCGCCCCAGGCGCCGCTGCTGCTCGGCATCGGCGAGGTCTTCCGCGACGCCGTGGCCGCCGCCGAGAACCCGCCCGTCGAGAAAGCCCAGGCCGCGCGCGGCTGATCCACGCGGTTGTCCCTCGCCGAAGCGACCACACCGCGCAGGGGGTAGTGGCGAAGGCTCACGCCGTCGTCGGCTTCGGCCGACCGTGACGCACCGCGGCGTGAAGCAGGCAGGCCAGCATCGCGGCGTTGCAGAGATGCCAGAGGAAATGGGTGCCGAGCGGGAAGGCGTCGCAGACGGCGGCGTCCATCGTGCGGAAGCCGAGAGACACCGTGAAGATCGCACCGCCGAGCAGGATCACCGGCGCCGCCGGATGGCGGGTCCGCCGCAGCATCGCCGCGAGAACGACGAAAGCGACGATCGCCGGCAGGTATTGCAGGCTGCCGTTGCTCGCCCGGATCGCACTTTCCGGCATCGCCATCGACATCGCCGCGACGACGGCGACGCCGATCGCCACGCCCCGCAGGGTCCGCCACCAGGTCATCCGGAAGAAGCGGCGCAGCGTGAACACGACGTAGAGCGCGACGAAGCTCCAGATCGGGATCACGTCGAGCAGCACGGTCAGGCTGTCGGCGAAGGTGTGGAACAGGAAGGACCCGATCCCGATCAGGACGACAAGGACGGCCAGCGTCTCGGTCCAGCGATCGCCGCCGGCACGGCGGGCGGCGACGAGGCCCCAGAGGCCGGCGGCGACGAAGGCGGTGTTGGTGACGGCGTTGACGGGTTCCGCCCAGAACTGCGGTCCGAGCCGTTCGCAGTAGGCGTCGATGGCGGTCACGCCGGCGAAGAGGGTCATGTCCGGTTCCGGTCGTTGCTGCGGGATCGTCGCGGCGAGGCGTGTCGAATGGGGCAGCGGCTGCCGGCGCCGGGACGATCGCCGCCAAGCCTCGCACGAAGGCGACAGCATCGCACGCTCGCTTGTCACCGCGATGTCGATGGCGACGGTGACCGTGATCGCCGCAATCGCGGACGGCGCAGGAGCCGGCCACCGTGGCGCCTCCCGCCTTTCTCCTTCGTTCTTTTCCCCTCACTGCCATTGACCTTGGACCGGCGCGTCGTCACTGCTGACGACGGTCCCAACAGCAGTCCAGCGATGCCATGACGTTCCAGCCGTCCGCAATCCTCCTCACCGGCGCCAGCAGCGGCATCGGCCGCGAACTGGCGCTGGCTCTCGCGAGGCCCGGCGCCCGGCTCGCGCTCGTCGGACGTGACGGCGGGCGGCTCGGCGAGGTCGCCGCCTCCTGCCGGGCGCGGGGCGCCGAGGTGGTCGAGGGGCGGATCGACGTGCGCGACCGTGGCGGTATGCGCGCCTTCGTGGAGGCCTTCGACGAGGCGTCGCCGGTCGACCTCGTCATCGCGAATGCCGGCGTCACGGCCGGTCTTGGCCCGGAGCGGGCACCGGAGGCCGAGGGCGAGAGCCGGCGGCTGCTCGAGATCAACTACGCCGGCGTGCTCAACACGGTCGAGCCGCTGCTGGCGCGCATGCAGGCGCGCCGGGCGGGGCGCATCGTGCTGGTGAGTTCGCTCGCCGGCCTGCGCGCCCTGCCGGACATGCCCTCCTACAGCGCGACCAAGGCGGCGGTGCGGGCCTACGGCATCGCCCTGCGCGGCTGGCTCCGGCCCTTCGGCATCACGGTGACGGTGGTCTGTCCGGGCTTCGTCACCTCGCCGATGTCGGCGCGGCACGACGGCGCTCGGCCGTTCGAGATCGGGGCCGACGTCGCCGCCCGCAAGATCCTGCGCGGCATCGCGGCGGGGCGCTCGCTGGTCGCCTTCCCACTGCCGCTGCTCGTCGGCATGCGGCTCGGCGGCCTGCTGCCGCCGGCCCTCTCCGACTGGTTCATGAAGCCGTTCACCGCGAAGGTCGTCCCCGACGGTGAGATCGACGGCGGCGGCTGACGGCGCTGGCCTTGCAGCCTGGGCCGGGTAGCCTGGGCCTGTCGGTACGGACCGGTCGGTGCGGGCCGGTTAGCGCGCGCCGAGTTGCTGCAGCACCGATCCCGCGGCGAGGACGGAGGCGACCTCCTCGGCCGTGATGCGCACCGCCTCGGCGATCTCGGCCTCGGTGTGCAGCGCGGTCAGGAAGAACCGCAGCCGGGCCGCCTTCTCCGGCACCGCCGGGTAGATGATCGGCAGCACGTTGAGACCGCGCAGGTAGAGCCGGTCGGCGAGCACGGCCGCCTGGGGCGAGCCGCCGACGATGATCGGCACCACCGAGTAGCCTTCCGAGTGACCTGTGTCGAGGCCGGCCCGGCGCGCTTCTTTCAGGAAGAACAGGCCGTTGCGGCGCAGCCGCGCCACCCGTTCCGGCTCGGCCTCCATCACCTCGATCGAGGCGATCGCGGCGGCGGCGAGCGCCGGGGCGAGGCCGACGGAATAGACGAAGCCTGGCGTCTTGACCTTGAGGTATTCGACCAGCGCGTGCGAACCGGCGATGTAGCCGCCGCAGCCGGACAGTGTCTTCGACAGCGTCCCCATCCAGATCTCGACACCGCGCGGATCGACGCCGGCGAGTTCGGCGATGCCGCGGCCGGTCTCGCCGACGACGCCGAGGGAATGAGCCTCGTCGACCATAAGCCAGGCGTCGTGCTCGGCCTTCACCTCGATGAAGCGGGCGAGGTCCGGCACGTCGCCGTCCATCGAATAGAGGCCCTCGATCACGATCAGCACGTGGTCGTAGTCGTGGCGCACCTTCTCCAGCAGCTTGGAGAGCGCCCGCCAGTCGTTGTGCGGAAAGGTGAGGCGGGCGGCGCCGGAGAGGCGGGCGCCTTCGACCACGGAATTGTGGATCAGGCTGTCGAACAGCACGAGGTCCTTGCGTCCGAGCAGGGTGCCGATGGTGCTGACGTTGGTGGCATGGCCGCTGACCATCACCACGGCGTCGTCGACCCCGTGCAGCGCGGCGATGCGCTCCTCGAGCTCGCGATGGATCGGGCGTTCGCCCGCGACGAGGCGGCTCGCCGACACCGACGTGCCGTAGCGGTCGATCGCGGCCTTGGCGGCGGCATCGACCGCCGAATGGCCGTTGAGGCCGAGGTAGTTGTAGGAGGCGAAGTTGAGATAGTCGCGATTGCCGATCCGCGACGACGCCCCGGCGAGGCCGTCGTGGGAGCGGAAGAACGGATTGGCGATGCCCATCATGTCGGCGGCGGCGCGGTGCAGCCGCAGTTCGCGGTAAGCCGGCAGTTCGCCGAAGTCGAAGGCCTTGATCCGGCGGCTCGGCGCCGCGGCCGGCTCGGCCGGGGTTGGACCCGCCGCGTCGACCTTCGTCTTGCGGCTGCGGTCGGCCGCGCGCAGGCCGGCGAGGAGCGCCTCCTTCGAGCCGCGGCCCTTGCCGCCGTATCCGCCACCCTTGGTCTCGCTCATGTCGCTCTTCCGCTTCGCGGCCGTATCGTCGTCACCATCCCGCACGCTCCGTCGGAAGGCCCGGTCAGGGCCGCCCGACCGGTCGGCCCCCGGGGCTCGTCGAGGGTCACATCAGCCGGCCGACCCTGTCGCTGCGTTCCTCGATCTCCTTGATGACACGCGCCATCTCGCCGTCGTCCGCCGAGGAATGGCGGGCCGCGGCGAGGCTCGTCTCCGCCGACACCTCCGCGCCTTCGCCCTCGCCGCCGTGGACGCGCTCGACCACCTTGCGGGCGATGTTGGCGAGCGTCGCGCCGTTGGCGAGCGACAGCAGCGGAATGTCGAGGCCGAGCTTCTGCTCGGCCGCCATCCGCAGTTCCAGCGCCATCAGCGAATCCATGCCGAACTCGGTCAGCGGCCGCTGCGCCTCGATCTCCTCGGCCGGCAGGCGCAGGATCCGGGAGATTTCGGCGGCGAGCATGTCGCAGACCAGCTTGACCGCCTGCGGCCCCGACAGCTCGGCGATCATCTTCGAGATCTCGCCGTCGCCGGCCGGCGTCTGGCCGCCGTCGCCGGCGAGGCGGGCGACGACGCTGGCGAAGGGGCTCGCCATGATGGCGAGTTCGCGTCGGGCCGAACCCCAGTTCATCTTGGCGTAGCCCAGCACCGGATCGGCGAGCCCGGCGTCGAGGGCGAGGCCGAGACCCTCCAGCGCGGCGCGGGCGGTCAACGACTGCTTGCCCATGCGCATGCTGAGCATGGCGTTGACCTCAGCGTTACGGGCGAGATAGCCGGCGTCGGCGATGGCGCCCCAGGCCATCGCGAGAGCCGGCAGCCCGGCGGCCCGGCGACGGCGGGCGAGGCCTTCGAGATAGGCGTTGGCGGCGACATAGGCGGCCTGGCCCGGATTGCCGATCAGCGTCGTCGCCGACGAGAACAGCACGAAGAGGTCGAGCGGGCGGCCGCGGGTCGCGGCATCGAGATGGAAAGCGCCGGCGACCTTGGGCGCCAGCACCGTCTCGATGCGCGCCCGGTCGAGGCCGCGGAACAAGGCGTCGTCGATCACCATCGCCGTGTGCAGCACACCGGCGAGCGGCGGCATCGCCCCGTCGATCTCGGCGAGCAGCCGGTCGACGTCGGCGCGGCGGGTCGCGTCGGCGGCCACGACGCGCACCTCGGCGCCGGCCCCCTCCATCGCCGCGATCACCGGCGCCGCCGTTTCCGACACGGTGCCGGAGCGGCTGGCGAGGACGAGGTGACGGGCGCCGCGTTCGACGAGGAAGCGGGCCGTCTCGACGCCGAAGCCGCCGAGGCCGCCGACGACGAGATAGGTGGCGTCGGGCCGGATCGTCGTCGCCGGCATCGCCGCCGCGGGCGCCGGCCGCGGCGCCTTGACGAGGATCTTGCCGATGTGGCCGGACTGCTGCATCAGCCGGAAGGCCTCGGTGACCTCCTCGGCCGGGAACAGCCGGTAGGGCAGCGGCGCGAAGGCGCCTTCCTCGAAGCGGGCGACGAGATCGGCGAACAGCCGTTCGGCGAGCTTCGGCCGCCGCGTCAGCAGCTGGTCGGCGTCGACCCCGAAGTAGGAGAGGTTCTGCCGGAACGGGCGCAGCCCGATCCGCGAATTGGCGTAGTAGTCGCGCTTGCCGAGTTCGACGAAGCGGCCGAACGGCTTCAGCACCGCGATCGACCGCTCCATCGCCTCGCCGAACAGCGAGTTGAGCACGACGTCGACGCCCTCGCGCCCGGTGATCCGCATGACATCGTCGTGGAAGGCGAGCGAGCGGGAATCGAGCACGTGCTCGGCGCCGAGCATCGACAGCAGCGCCCGCTTGTCGGGCGAGCCGGCCGTGGCGATGACCCGGGCCCCGCGCCAGAGCGCGATCTGCAGCGCGGCGAGGCCGACGCCGCCGGCGCCGCCGTGGATCAGCACGGTCTCGCCCTCTTCGAGCCGGGCGAGGTCGAGAAGGGCGTAATAGGCGGTGAGGAAGGTGACGGGGATCGTCGCCGCCGCCTCGAGATCGACCTCGCCGGGGATGCGCGCCACCGCTTTTTCCGCGACGCGGACGTGGCTGGCGAAGCACGCTGGGGCGAAGGTGATGACCCGGTCGCCAGGGCGGACACGGCTGACGCCGGCGCCGACCCGGGTGACGGTGCCGGAGCATTCCATGCCGAGGGTGGCGCCGGCGAAGCCGTCCTCCAGCGCCTCCTCGGGCAGCAGGCCGAGCGCCCACATCACGTCGCGGAAATTGAGGCCGGTGGCCGCGACCTCGATCTCGATCTCGCCGTCCTGCGGCGCGATCCGCGGCACGTCGTGCCAGGCGAGGCCGTCGGGCGAGCCTTGCTGCTCCATCACCAGCACGCGGCCGGCATCGCCGGCGATCCGGTTGCGGCGGGCGGCGGCGGTGAGGCCCTTCGCCGGCAGGACGCGCAGCACCGAGGTGCCGTCGACGTCGACGACGAGTTCCCGCTCGGCGCCCGGCGCAGACAGCAGATGGGCGAGCCGGCTCGCCGCCTCGGCGGGTGTGAAGGCGGAGGCGAGGTCGACGAGCCTCGTCTCGATGTCCGGATATTCGTTCATCAACACGCGGCCGAGACCCCACAGGCCGGCGGCGACCGGATCGTGCGGGCGGGCCGCGCTGTCCGCGCCGGATCCGCCGGGTGCGACCAGCCAGAGCCGCGCCGGCGGCTTCATCGCGCCGTTGAGGATGGCGTGGATCACCATGGTGGCATCGAGCAGCGTCGCCGAAGGATCGGCGGCACCCGCTTCGAGATCGGGCAGCAGCACCAGATCCTTGGCCGCGTCCATGGCGAGGATGACGGAGAGTTCCTCCTCGCGGCCGCCGCCGAGCGGTTCGATGCACGCCGAACCCGTCGCCGACGCGCTCGCGCTGGCAAGGTGAACGGCGCGACCGGCGGCGGCGGTGAGGGCGGAGAGGGCATCGCCGAGCGCGCGGGTGGCGCCGCCGTCGGCGGTGGTGACGATCAGCACCGGGTCGGCCGAGGTCGTGCTGGCCGGCAGCGCGGCCGGTGCGGCCACCGGCCGGCGGGCGACGAGGAGGACGGAGGCGTCGCCGTCGCCCGCAACCGGCCGGGCGGCGACCGCATCGAGGCCGGCGGCGGCGAAGGCGGTCTTCCAGCTCTCGGCGCTCCGAGGCGGCGACAGCGGCAGCGCCGGATCGAGGCCTTCGGCCCACCAGTCGGCACCGAGACCGCGGACGAGATCGGTGAAGAGGCTCGGTTGCTGTTCGCCGGCGACGAGCAGGCCGCCGGGCGCGAGCGCGCCGACGAGGGCGGCGAGGGTCGCGTCGGACTGCGGCCGGCCGAGCGCCGAGGCGGCGAGGGCGACGTCGATGCCGCCCGTTCCGCCGAGCGCGGACAACTCGACGACGTCGAACTCGATGTCGTCCGACAACGCGAAACGCAGTCGTTCGACGCGCTTGTGGTCGACGTCGGCGACGACCAGCCGGTCGATCCGGTCGCGATGAGGGGCGAGGCGGCGCACGGCAGCCACGGCGCCGGAGCCGACGAGGAGAACGCGGAGCGCGGCCTTGTCCGGCCAGCCCGCCACCACGGCCTCGAGCAGACCGAGACCCGCCTCCCGGCGCGGTTCGCTGCCGGCGGAGGCTGTGTCGAGATGATCGAGCGCGCCGCCGCCGATCGCTTCCTCTGCCGTCGCAGCGAGACCGGACGCAAGCCGCTGCGGCAGCGCCGTCGTCAACCGGGACAGCAGCGTGACCTCGGCGATCCGGCGCGGATGGTCGGCCAGCAGGGCGGTGACGGCCGCGGCGAGCGGCGGGTAAGGCGAGGCCGGCAGCAGGCGCCAGCGGGCGTCGCCGTCCAGCGCCTCGGCCGCGTCGTCCTCGCAAAGGGCGCCGAGCAACCGGTGGACGAGGGGCAGGGCGCCGGCGGCGAGGCGACCGGTCTCGACGAGAACCGCGACGTCGAAGATCCCGTCGTCGCCGGTGAAGGCGGCCAGCGCCTCGAAGGCGATGGCGCGACAGGCGGCGTCGATCAGCAGCGTCGCCTCGCCCGGCTCGTCCGAGGTCTCGCCGACGAGGCCCGCGGCCGCGGCGAGCGCCATCGGATCGGCGAGGGCGGCCGTCAGGGTGACGGCGTCGCGAGGGTCGGCGAGGCGGCGCGCGATCACCCGGAAGGCGGCGTCGTCGGGATGATCCGGCCGGCTCAGCTGCACCGCCTTGAAGCGGACCTCCTCGAAGCGGGCGACGACCGCCCCCTCGGCGTCGACGAGATCGAGCGCGGCGACCACCGAGCGCGGGCTCGCCTTCACCACCTCGACGATCGCGCCGGCGACTGTGACGCCGCGGCGGTACAGGCGGGCGTCGCCGATGCGCACCGGAAGGAAGGAGAAGCCCGCCGGCGGCGTGACGAGGCTGGTGATCAGGCAGAACAGGCCGTGGAAGCTGGCGTCGAGCAGCGTCGGATGGAGCAGGTGGAGCGCGTCGCCGACGCTGTCGGCCTCGGCGGCGGATAGCGCGACGTGGAGCGTGCGCTCGTCGATCTGGCGGATCGCCGTCGCTCGGGCGAAGGCTGGGCCGTAATCGAGGCCGAAGCGACGGGTGAGGTCGTAGAGGGCATCGTGGCCGAGCACCGGCGGCGCGGCGGGATCGGGCAGGGCGCGCGCAGCCTCGGCTCCCACCGGCGGCCGGGAGAAGCCGACCTTGGCGTGGAGCGCCCAGTCGTCGTCGGCGAGGCGCCGGCGGCTCCAGATCTCGATGGTGTGGAGCGAGGCGTCGATCTCGACCTTGGTCTCGCGGCTGGCGCCCTCCTCGAGCAGCATCGGGCGCAGGATGTCGAGGTCGGCGAGTTCGATCGGCCCCTCGCCGAGTGTCGCGGCGGCGGCGGCGAAGGCCATCTCGACGAAGCCTGCGGCCGGAAACACCACCGTTCCGTCGACCTTGTGATCGGCGAGCCACGGCACGAGTGCGGTGTCGATCATCGCGATGAACGGGCCGCCATGGCCGCGGGGCTGGCTGCCGAGCAGGGGATGGTCGTCGCCTCGGCCGAAGATGTTGTAGATCTCCGGCGAGCCGGCGTGCCGGTAGGGCTGGTGCTGCCAGGGATAGAGCGGCAGGTCGACGTCTCCGGCGACCGGGGGGCCGATGAAGAGGGCGGTGTCGATCGCGGCGCCGCCGGCGAGGGCGCGGGCAACGATGTCGCCGATGATGTCGCGCCCGGTCTCGTCGTCCTCGTCGAGGCTCGCCATCACGGCGGCGGCATGGTCGACGCCGGCGAGGCTGTCGGCGACGTAGTTCTGCAGCACCGGCTTCGGACCGATCTCGATCACGAGCCGGATGCCGAGGCCGGCGAAGCGTTCGACCGCCTGGCGGAAGAGCACCGGCTGGCGGACGTTGCGCCACCAGTAGTCGGCGTCGAGCGCCGTGGTGGCGAGAACGTCGCCGGTCACCGTCGAGACGAAGGGTACCCGGCCCTCGGACGGCGCGAAGCCGGCGAGCAGGCGGACGAGATCCTGATGGATCGGCTCGATCAGGGCGCAGTGGAACGGGTAGTCGAGCTTGAGCTTGCGCATCGCCCAGCGTTGCTTGCGCGCGAAACGGCCGAAGGCGTCGATCGTCTCGTAGGGGCCGGAGAGCGTCACGCTGCGCGGGCTGTTGTCGCCCGCGATCTCGAGGCCGGCGAAGGCCGGATCGGCGAGGGCGCCCTCCACGTCGGCGGCGCCGACCAGCAGGGCCGCCATGCCGCCGAGATGGCGCGTGACCTCCTGCTGGGTCGAACGGACGTGAATGAGGAAAACCGCCTGCTGCAGTGTCAGCGCCCCCGCGGCCCAGGCTGCGCCGACCTCGCCGACGCTGTGGCCGGCGACGGCGGCGGGCTTCAGGCCGCGCTTGGCCAGAGCTTCGGTGAGGGCGACCTGCACCGCGAACAGCAACGGCTGGGCGACCTCGGTGCGCTCGATGTCGCCGTCGAGATCTTCGGAGAACAGCGTCGTCACCAGCGACCAGCCGGCGACGCGCATGAACAGGCGGTTGACGGTGTCGAAGGCGGTGCGGAAGCTGGCGTCGGAGCGATAGGCCGCCCGGCCCATGCCGGCGAACTGAGAGCCGTTGCCGGAATAGGCGAAGGCGACCGGGGCGGTGCGGTGGACCGCGTGGGCCGAGATCGCCGAACGCCCGCCGGCGAGGTGATCGTCGAGCTTCGCGATCATCGCCTCGCGGCTGTCGCCGGTGATGACGAGCCGGTGCTCGAGCCGCTCGCGGCGATAGGCGGCGGCGTTGGCGATCACGGCCGCGCCGGCGTCGTCGGTGGCGGCGAGGCGGTCGCGGTAGCGACGGGCGAGGGCGGCGAGGCCATCCTTCGATCGCGCGGAGATCACCAGCGGCGCGAGCGGCACTCTGCCGGCCGCCGGTGCGGACACCGGTTCGGCCTCGCGCAGCACGACGTGGGCGTTGGCGCCGCCGAAGCCGAAGGAGTTGATGCCGACGTGGCGCGGCCCGTCGGTCTCGCCGATCGGGCGGGCCGTCGCGACGACCTCGACGTTGAGGCCGGCGAAATCGATGTCGGGGTTGGGTGTCTCGAAATGCAGCGAGGGCGGCAGCATGTCGTGCTCGAGGGCGAGCTGCGCCTTGAGCAGCCCGGCGAGGCCGGAGGCCGATTCCAGATGGCCGATGTTGGTCTTGACCGAACCGATCGGCAGCGGCGTGCGTCGCCGCCGGCCGAGCACGCTGCCGAGGGCGTGCGCCTCGATCGGGTCGCCGACCCGCGTGCCGGTGCCGTGGGCCTCGACGTAGGCGAGGCTGTCCGGGTCGATGCCGAAGCGGTCGTAGACCTGCTCCAGCAGGGCGGCCTGCTGCTCGGGCGAGGGCAGCGACAGGCCGGCGGTGCGGCCGTCGGAATTGATGCCGGAGCCGGCGACGTAGCTGCGGATCGGATTGCCGGCGGCCTTGGCCACGTCGGCCCGGCGCAGGACGATGGCGACGGCGCCCTCGGAGCGCACGTAGCCGTCGCCGCCGGCGTCGAAGGCGCGGCAGAGCCCCGTCGGGCTCAGCATCGAGGCGCGGGAAAAGCCGATGAAGGCGAAGGGCGACAGCAGCACGTTGACGCCGGCGACGACGGCGGTGTCGATGCGCCCGGCCCGGATCGCCTCCAGCGCCTCGTGCATCGCCACCATCGACGAGGAGCAGGCGGTGTCGACCGTGAAGCTCGGACCCTTGAGGTCGAAGATGTAGGAGATGCGGTTGGAGACGATGGAAAGCGTGTTGCCCGTCATCGACTGGGTGTCGCCCGCTCCGCTGTCGACGATGAGGGCATGGGAGTAGTCCATGCCGGAGGCGCCGACGTAAACGCCGGTCTCGCTGCCGGCGATCGCCGAGGGCAGGATGCCGGCGTGTTCGAACGCCTCCCAGACCACTTCGAGCAGCAGGCGCTGCTGCGGGTCCATCTGCTCGGCTTCCCGCGGCGAGATCCCGAAGAAGGTCGGGTCGAAGCCCCAGATGTCGTCGATCTGGCCGGCGGCCCAGGTGTAGCTGCGCCCGACGACGTTGCGCTCGGGATGCCCGAGCCTGTTCTTCGACCAGCGATCCGGCTGTACCGTGGAGATGACGCATTCGCCGCGGCTGAGGAGCGACCAGAAGGCATCCGGATCGGAGGCCTTCGGGAGGCGGCAGGCATAGCCGACGATGGCGATGTCGTTCAGGGTCATGCGTGACAACTCGGTGGTAACGGAATCACAGGGTCAGAGCCGGATCGGGAGGGATCCGGCCGATCGGACGGCGGCTCCGGGAAAGGCGCCCGTGCCGTATTCGCCCGGGCCGCCACGCAGGTTTCGTGCCGGACGGAAAATCGGAACGTCATGTCGTCGGAGACTGCGCCGACGGCGGGCGACGAGGCCCGGCATCATGCGTCACATCTCGTGATGGTCGCGTCATTCAACGGTCCTTGCCCCCGATCACCGCGGACCGCCCCGGCCTCGTGGCGCGATCGCGAATCGAAAAAACTTTCATCTTCCGGTCCCGCGCGCATCGACCCGTCGCACGATCCGGACAAATACTGCTGCACCGCAAAAAACACCGAAAGACGGTCCGGGTCAAATCCGGCCGGCCGTCACCATCGGCGCCATGTTTGGCAAATTCACGGCACAGCGTCCAGCCGAAAGCCCGCCGGTGTAACGCCGGGATCGGGCCGGCGCCACGGCCGTCCGTCGCCGAAACGGCATCATGCGGCCCGCGCCTGGACCTCCTTGGTCGTCAGAAAGCGCAGTTTCGGCCACTTGTCCCGGGCATAGTTGAGGGCGTAGGTCGAGGTCGACAGCAGCACCGGGTCGCCGTCGACATCCTCGGCGAGGGCGCTGCGATTGGCGCCGAGGAACTCCTCGAGATCGCGCTTCTCGTCGGCGGCGACCCAGCGGGCGAGGGTGTACTGGCTTCCCTCGAAGCCGACGGTGAGGCCATATTCCGCCTCGAGCCGGTTCTGCAGCACGTCGAGCTGCAGCGCACCGACGAAGCCGACGAGCGCCGGCGAGCCGTCGACCGGACGGAACACCTGGACGACGCCCTCCTCGGCGAGCTCCTGCAGCGCCTGCTTCAGCTTCTTGGCCTTCATCGCGTCCTCGAGCCGGACCCGGCGCAGGATTTCGGGGGCGAAGCTCGGCACGCCGACGAAGGTGATGTCCTCGCCCTCGGTCAGCGTGTCGCCGATGCGCAGCGTGCCGTGGTTGGGCAGGCCGACGACGTCGCCGGCGAAGGCCTGGTCGGCGATGTGGCGTTCCTGGGCGAAGAAGAACTGCGGCGCGTGCAGGCCCATGCTCTTGCCGGTGCGGGCGTGGCGCACCTTCATGCCACGGTCGAGCCGGCCCGAACAGAGCCGGACGAAGGCGATGCGGTCGCGGTGGTTCGGATCCATGTTCGCCTGGATCTTGAAAACGAAGGCCGTCATCTTCGCCTCGTCGGCGTGGACGAGACGCTTGTCGGCGGCCTGGTCGCGCGGCGCCGGCGCGAAGTCGGCGAGGCCGTCGAGCAGGTCCTTGATGCCGAAGTTGCGCAGCGCCGAGCCCCAGAACACCGGTGTCATGGTGCCCTGGCGGAAGGCCTCGAGGTCGAAGGTGGCGCAGCCCTCGCGGGCGAGCTCGATCTCCTCGGCGAGGTGCGACTGACCACGGCTCTCCAGCAGCGCCGGAATGTCGGCTTCGGCGACGACGTCGTCGTGGGTCTCGCCGGCGGCGTTCATCAGCCGGATCGAGCGGTCGGCGAGGTCGTAGGTGCCGACGAAGTCGCGGCCGCCGCCGACCGGCCAGGTGATCGGGGCGGTATCCAGCGCCAGCGTCTTCTCGATCTCGTCCAGCACCTCGAACGGGTCACGCGTCTCGCGGTCCATCTTGTTGATGAAGGTGAGGATCGGGATGTCGCGCAGCCGGCAGACCTCGAACAGCTTGCGCGTGCGGTCCTCGATGCCCTTGGCGGCGTCGATCACCATGACGGCGGAATCGACCGCCGTCAGCGTCCGGTAGGTGTCTTCGGAGAAGTCCTCGTGGCCGGGCGTGTCGAGCAGGTTGAAGACCTTGCCGCCGTATTCGAAGGTCATCACCGAGGTGACGACCGAGATGCCGCGATCGCGCTCGATCGCCATCCAGTCCGAACGGGTGCGGCGCCGCTCGCCGCGGGCGCGGACCTGGCCGGCGAGCTGGATCGCGCCGCCGAACAGCAGCAGCTTCTCGGTGAGCGTGGTCTTGCCGGCGTCCGGGTGCGAAATGATGGCGAAGGTGCGCCGCCTCGCCACTTCGGCGGAAATGTCGCCGGAGCGGCCGTTCGCCGCGGGCGTCTCGGAAAGGGTCATCGCTCTGCCTGGTCGTTCTGCTGCGGCGGGAAGGCGGTCGTTCTAGCGCCGTTCCCGCGTCGAACCCGTCTGATACGTGGCTTTGCCGCCGCATGCCAAGGAAAAAGGCCACCCTCTGCACGGTCCCGGCTCCTGCGCAGCCGCCCCGCCGCCGCGAGGCGCCGCCTCCGGCCGCGGCCGTACCCGGCGGGCGACGGACCATCCCGACCGCGGCCGCACCGCAGGCCGCGGCGGCGGCCCGCCGTCACGGTCGATGATGCAGGAAATCGTGGATGTCGTCGGTCGCCAGCAGCAGGCGCAGTTCGGAACGCTGGTCCTCCTCCTGGCAGCGCATCTCCAGAAGCGCACGGGCGGTGTCGACACGCCAGACGAGGTCGCGCAGCGCCATGTTGGAGGTCCGCGCCATCTCGCGGACCCGCTCGCCGCCAAAGACCAGCGAGCGGGCGAGAGTGACCAGCGGCGAATCCCGGCGCAGTTCGATGGCGCCGTCCTCGGCCGCGTCGATCGCCGTGACGAGCAGGCGCAGCACCCGCGCGAGGTCGTTGCGCAGGTCGTCTTCGCCCTGTGGCGCCCGATCGCCGGCGCCGCCGGACATCGTGCCCAGCCCGGCCAGGTTCGACACGTTCATCCGCACCTCCGGTGGCGGAGGACGCCGCGACGGGGGTCCCCGGCGTTGGCGTGAGGGGCGAACGAGAGCGCGGCACGCCCTGCGGCGCGAGTGAACCGTCCAGAGCATCTCCGCCTCTCCGGGCGACGAGGTCGCCCGCCACGGCCCGGGGGGCGCGAAACACGGCTCGACCGGCCTTCGACCGGCGAGCGGGCGAAAGCGGAGACGTCCGCTCCGTGGGAACGGGCGATGTCGATTCGCGGCATGTGCGGCGCCTTCCTGCGGTGCGGGTGCCGCCGCGACAGCCGACGGCCCGCGGAGGGCGACGACTCGATGCACGGGGACATCCCATCAGGATCAAATGGTTGTCGTCACGGTTCGGACGGGTCGGCATGTCGCCGCGGACCCTCGCCGAAACCGCATCGGAAGGCTCTTCGACCTCCGGGGGGGAGAATAGCCGTGGCCCGGCTCCGGTTCACCCTGCTCGCCGGTCGCTCTGGCGTCATCGTATACGAGCTCCTAATCCGGTCACTGAAACTCGGCCCTATCCGAATCGCTGCGCTCCGCTGGGGGCGGAGAGGGCCGAGGTCAAGCTTTGAACGCGCCTTTCCGGAGGTCCTCTCGATGAGCGAGAGCTGTCCTGCCGCCGCCGCGACGGCCGGTGACGCGCCCCTTCGGCCGGCGCCTGCCCCGGCGGCGATTCCCCGATCGCGGCACGGATCGAACCCGCTCCACCGCCGGACCGTCGTCCGCTTCGCCGGCTTTGCCGAAAGACGCCCGGGAACCGGAGCCCGGCGGCGCACGGCGGTTGACACGACCGGCGCTTTCCTTTACCGAACCCGCCCATGGCGACGCCGCCTTCGGGCCGCTTCCGCCCGTTGGGGAATAGGTTAACGGTAGACCCGCGGACTCTGACTCCGTTAGTCCTGGTTCGAATCCAGGTTCCCCAGCCAACTGTTTCCCGACCACTGCTTTTCTCCGACCGCAGAACGGCACGGCCCCGGTCGTGGTCTGGTGAGTTCGGGTCCACGATCCGACCGAACCGGGGCAACTGCTGCGAAGACGGTTGCGGTCGGCTCGTCGCGCGAGGTCGGAACCGGCGACGTTTCCGGCTTCGTGAAGACGGGCCGCGCGCTTTCCTCCATGGGTACTTGAACTCGCGGCGGTCGCGCAGGGGCTGATGGCCGGACTCCCGCGTCCCCATAGATGCAGGCGAATTGAAACCGCTTCGACGGCGACCTATACGGTGAGGTGATGTCCATGCTCCACAACCTTGCGACGCCGTTGTCGACCCGAGGGTCTTCCCACGACCGCGCGGCGCCTTTCCTGCCGATGAGCCGGGCCGAGATGACGGCGCTCGGCTGGGACGCGTGCGACATCGTCATCGTCACCGGCGACGCCTATGTCGACCATCCGAGTTTCGGCATGGCGATCATCGGCCGCCTGCTCGAGTCCCAGGGGTTCCGCGTCGGCATCATCTCCCAGCCCGACTGGCATTCGGCCGAGCCGTTCAAGGCGCTCGGCCGGCCGCGCCTGTTCTTCGGGGTGACCGGCGGCAACCTCGATTCGATGGTCAACCGTTACACGTCGGATCGCCGGCTGCGCCACGACGATGCCTATACGGCGGGCGGCGAGGGCGGCAAGCGGCCGGATCGCTGCACGATCGTCTACACCCAGCGGTGCCGCGAGGCTTTCAAGGACGTTCCGGTGATCCTCGGCGGCATCGAGGCTTCACTCCGCCGCATCGCCCATTATGACTACTGGTCCGAAAAGGTGCGCCGGTCGATCCTCGCCGATGCCAAGGCCGACCTGCTGCTCTACGGCAATGCCGAGCGCGCCGTCGTCGAAGTCGCGAACCGGCTCGCCGCCGGCGAGAAGCCGCGCGATCTCGATGACGTCCGCGGCGTCGCGCTGTTCCGCCCGGTGCCCGAGGGCTTCACGGAGCTTCCGGCCGACGATCTCGATTCCGCCGACGAGGGTGCGACCCGCAAGCCCGGCGACGTCGTGATCCGGCTGCCCGCCTTCGAGCAGGTCGAGACCGACAAGGAAGCCTACGCCCGCGCCTCCCGCGTGCTCCACCGCGAGGCCAATCCCGGCAACGCCCGTCCGCTGGTCCAGCGCCACGGCGACCGCGACCTCTGGCTCAATCCGCCGCCGATCCCGCTGAGTTCGGACGAGATGGACGCGGTCTACGACCTGCCTTACGCGCGGGCGCCGCATCCCTCCTACGGGGATGCCAAGATCCCGGCCTGGGACATGATCCGCTTCTCGGTGACGGTGATGCGCGGCTGCTTCGGTGGCTGCACCTTCTGCTCGATCACCGAGCACGAGGGCCGCATCATCCAGAATCGCTCGGAAGGCTCGATCCTGCGCGAGATCGAGCAGATCCGCGACAAGACCCCGGGCTTTTCGGGCGTCATCTCCGACATCGGCGGCCCGACCGCCAACATGTACCGGATGGCCTGCAAGGACCCCAAGATCGAGGCGGCCTGCCGCCTGCCGTCCTGCGTCTTCCCGGACATCTGCCCCAACCTCAACACCTCGCACGACGACCTGATCCGGCTCTACCGCAAGGTCCGCGAGGTCAAGGGCGTGAAGAAGGTGATGGTCGCCTCCGGCGTGCGCTACGACCTCGCCGTCCGAAGCCCGGAATACGTCAAGGAACTCGTCACCCACCACGTCGGCGGCTATCTGAAGATCGCGCCCGAGCACACCGAGCGCGGCCCGCTCGACGTGATGATGAAGCCCGGCATCGGCACCTACGACCGCTTCAAGGAGATGTTCGACGAAGCGGCGAAGCAGGCCGGGAAGAAATATTATCTCATTCCCTATTTCATCGCGGCGCATCCCGGCACGACCGACGAGGACATGCTGCAGCTGGCGCTGTGGCTGAAGAAGAACCGCTATCGGGCCGACCAGGTCCAGACCTTCCTGCCCTCGCCGATGGCGACGGCGACGGCGATGTACCACACCGGCGTCAACACGCTGAAAGGCGTGCGGCGCGGCGCGAGCGAGAAGGTCGAGACCGTACGCGGCGGACGGCAGCGCCGGTTGCACAAGGCCTTCCTGCGCTACCACGATCCGGAGAACTGGCCGTTGCTGCGCGAGGCCCTGAAGGCGATGGGCCGCGCCGACCTGATCGGCTCGCGCCCGGACCAGCTCGTCCCCGTCAATCAGCCGATTGGAACCGGACGCCCGGGCGAGAAGAATCGCCCCGTGCGTCCCGTCTTCAAGGGACGTAAATTCACCACCAAAGGCGTTCCGCTGCCCAAGTCCTGACCCTCACGCCAGCGCGGTCGGCGCGGGCGCGGCCTCGCGCTGCAGCACGGCCGCGAAAAAGCCGTCGGTGTCGTGGCGGGCGGGGGTGAGCGACAGGAAGTCCGGGTGGGCCGACGTCTCGATCTGCGGCGCAAGCGTGCGCAGCGGGACGAGCGAGAACGCCGGATGCGCCGCGAGGAAGGCGGCCACGACGTCTTCGTTCTCTTCGATCAGCATCGAGCAGGTGGCGTAGACCAGCCGGCCGCCGGGCTTCACGAGGCGTGCGGCGCTGGCGAGAATCCGGCCCTGCAGGGCGACGAGGGAAGCAAGGCCCGCCTCGTCCGCCGCGCGCCAGCGGGCGTCGGGATTGCGCCGCCAGGTGCCGGTGCCGCTGCAGGGCGCGTCGACGAGGACGCGGTCGAAGCCGCCCTTGTGGCGCTTGACCCAGCGGTCGGTCTCACTGGCGAGAAGCCGGGTCTCGACGTTGTGCAGACCCGCGTTGCGCAGGCGCTCGGCACAGCGCTCGAGGCGGGTGTCGTGGATGTCGCAGGCGACGACGCGGCCCTTGTTCTTCATCTGCGCGGCGATCGCCAGCGTCTTGCCGCCGGCGCCGGCGCAGAAGTCGACCACGCGCTCGCCGGGCCGGGCGTCGACCAGCATCGCGACCAGCTGCGAGCCCTCGTCCTGGATTTCGACCTCGCCGGTTTTCAGCCACGGCAGGCGGGACAGGGCGAGACGCTGCCTCACCCGGATACCGTGGGGTGCGAGCCTCAAGGGCTCGGCGCGAAGGCCGAGGTCCTTCAGCCCGTGCAGGATCGCCTCGCGGGTCGTCTTCATCGGGTTGACGCGCAGATCGAGCGGCGGCGGCGTCAGCAGCGCCGCCATCTCGGTCCCGAATTCCTCGCCGAACCGCCGCCGAAGCGGGGCCGCCGCCCAGGGCGGACACTCGGCGCGCACCTCCTCCGGCATGGCCGGATGGTCGATCGAGCCACCCCGCAACGGCGTGAGCCAGGCGCGTTCCTGGTCGGTCAGGACGGCAGGGGCGCCGGCCACGCCGGTGAACAGGCGGCCGATCTGGTCGGGCGTCCGGCCTTCGCCGAGCATCAGCCAGGCGAGCAGCCGGTTGCGCGGGCTCTCGCTCCGCCCCGCCCGGGCCAGCCGCCAGCCGAGCCGGGCGCGATGCCGGAGCAGCGCATGGAGCAGATCGAAAACCGCGCCCCGGTCCTCGTCGTCGAGAGAGCGCCGCCCGCGAAACCACGCGGCGACGACGGCATCCGCGGGACGCGCGGCGCTCTCCACGTCGGTCAGCAGATCGAGGGTCGCTTGCAGGCGGGCAGCTGGGGTCACGGGCCTATGGTCGGTTCGGGATGCGGCGGGAGAGGCGGGCGGCGATCCTTTTGGCACCGTTCGTGCCGATTGGCCAGTGACGGGAGGCCTCGCGGTCTCTGGTGCGCAGGAGACGGGAAAACCGGCCGACGCCAACCGCATCCCGGCATCTCCCGTGAGATTTCCTCGCCACCGTCTTGCATGGCAGCGGTCCGCGGCGCCATAGATCGGCGACCCCGTTCGCCCGAAAGGACACGCCCATGACCACCCCGCCGACCCTCGGCCCCGCCGATCTCGCCCGCTCCGTGCTCGCCCGGCTCGGCGTCGACGCCGCGCGTCTCGACGGCGGATCGATGGCGACCTTCACGCCGGTGACGGGCGCGCAGATCGCGGCGCTGACGTCGGATACGCCGGAGGCGGTCGCCGCCGCCGTCGAGCGTGCCCACGCCGCCTTCAGGATCTGGCGCGACGTACCGGCTCCGCGCCGCGGTGAACTGGTGCGCCTCTTCGGCGAGGAGCTGCGCGCCGCCAAGGCCGATCTCGGCCGCCTCGTCTCGATCGAGGCCGGCAAGAGCCCGTCGGAAGGCGCCGGCGAAGTTCAGGAGATGATCGACATCTGCGATTTCGCCGTCGGCCTGTCGCGCCAGCTCTACGGCCTCACCATCGCCACCGAGCGGCCCGGCCACCGGATGATGGAGACCTGGCACCCGCTCGGCGTCGTCGGCGTCATCTCCGCCTTCAATTTCCCGGTGGCGGTGTGGTCGTGGAACACGGCGCTCGCCCTCGTCTGCGGCGACAGCGTGGTCTGGAAGCCGTCGGAGAAGACACCGCTGACCGCGCTCGCCTGCGAGGCGATTCTCGCCAAGGCCGTCGCCCGCTTCGGCGGCGCGCCGGAAGGGCTGTCGTCCGTGGTGATCGGCGGCGCCGACGTCGGCGAGGCGCTGGTCGACAATCCGAAGGTGGCGCTGGTGTCGGCCACCGGCTCGACCCGCATGGGCCGCGTCGTCGGCCCGAAGGTCGCCGCGCGCTTCGGACGGACGATCCTCGAACTCGGCGGCAACAATGCCGGCATCGTCTGCCCCTCGGCCGACCTCGACATGGCGCTGCGCGCCGTCGCTTTCGGCGCCATGGGCACCGCCGGCCAGCGTTGCACCACCATGCGCCGCCTCTTCGTTCACGACGACGTCTACGACGCGCTGGTGCCGCGGCTGGTCAGGGCCTACGCCTCGGTCACGGTCGGCAACCCGCTGGAAAGCCAGGCTCTCGTCGGCCCGCTGATCGATGCCCGCGCCTTCGAGGCGATGCAGGCGGCGCTGGCGGCGGCGAAGGCGGCGGGCGGCACCGTCCACGGCGGCGAGCGCGCCGACATCGAGGGTCCCGGCGCCTATTACGTCCGCCCGGCCCTCGTCGAGATGCCCGAGCAGACCGGCCCGGTGCTGGAGGAGACCTTCGCGCCGATCCTCTACGTCATGCGCTACACCGACTTCGACGCCGTGCTCGAGGCCCACAACGCCGTCGGCGCCGGCCTGTCGTCGTCGATCTTCACGCTGGATCTTCGCGAAATGGAGACCTTCCTCTCCGCCCGCGGCTCCGACTGCGGCATCGCCAACGTCAACATCGGCACGTCGGGCGCGGAGATCGGCGGCGCCTTCGGCGGCGAGAAGGAGACCGGCGGCGGCCGCGAGAGCGGCTCCGACGCCTGGAAGGGCTACATGCGCCGGGCGACCAACACGGTGAACTACTCTCGCAACCTGCCGCTGGCGCAGGGCGTCGTTTTCGACATCGATTGACTCCGAGGCTCTGGGCGACGTCCGCACGACGACGGTCCGGCGAACACGTCGCCGGACCGTCGTCGTGACCGGAAAGGGCCGGACGGCTAGCGCCCGGTGATGCCCGGAAAGACGATGAGGATCGCGACCGCAAGCACCTGCAGGCAGATGAAGGGCAGGAGGGCCTTGAAGATGTCGCCGAGACCGATCTCCGGCGGGGCGACGCTTTTCAGGTAGAATGCCGCCGGTCCGAAGGGCGGTGACAGGAACGAGACCTGCATGTTCATGGCAAAGAGCACGCCGAACCACACCGGGTCGTAGCCGAGCTTGACGATGATCGGCACGAAGATCGGCATGGTCAGCAGGGCGATGCCGACCCAGTCGAGGAACATGCCGAGCACGAACAGGATCGCCATCATCACGAGCAGGATGACGGTCGGATTGTCCGAGATGCCGGTCAGGAGGCCGGAGACGAAGTTGATGCCGCCCATCAGGTTGAAGACACCGACGAGGGCGCTGGCGCCGATGCCGATCCAGACGATCATGCCGCAGGTCGACAGCGTCTGCAGCGCGGCGTCCTTCATCAGCGTCAGCGAGAATTCGCGGCGCAGCATGGTGGAGAGCGTCACGCCCGCGACGCCGACCGCGGAGGCCTCTGTCACCGAGGCGATGCCGCCGTAGATCGAGCCGAGGACGAAGGCTACGACGATGACCGGCAGGATCAGGCCCTTGAGCAGCTTGAGCTTTTCGCGCAAGGGCGTGTCGTCCGGCTCGGCCACGGGAGCGAGGGCGGGGTTCATCCACGCCCGGATCAGCAC
This sequence comes from uncultured Alphaproteobacteria bacterium, assembly GCA_937900425.1. Classification (GTDB taxonomy): domain Bacteria; phylum Pseudomonadota; class Alphaproteobacteria; order Rhizobiales; family Pleomorphomonadaceae; genus CALCDT01. The sequence goes on from CALCDT010000200.1 coordinate 25,692, forward strand.
ATAGGCGACGTAGAACAGAGCCAGCATGAAGCCGGGGATGAAGGCCGAAGTGAAGAGCTCGCCGATCGAGACGTTGGCGGTGAGGCCGTAGATGATCAGCACGATCGAGGGCGGCACCATGGTGCCGAGCGAACCGCCGGCACAGACGACGCCGATGGCGAGGTTGCGGTCGTAGCCGAGCCGAAGCATCTGCGGCAGGGCGAGAAGCCCGAGCAGCACGATTTCGCCGCCGATGATGCCGCTCATCGCGGCGAGGACGACGGCGACGAAGATCGTCTGCACCGCGACGCCGCCGCGCAAGCGGCCGCCGATCAGACGCATGGCGTCGAAGAGGTCGCGGGCGATGCCGGACCGGTCGAGGATCGCCGCCATCAGAACGAACATCGGAACCGACACGAAGACGAAGGAGGAGACGAAGGAATAGACCCGGCTGGTGATCAGCGGTACCGCCATCGGCCCGAACCAGCCGAGGGCGAAGATCAGCGCAACGAGCAGCGTCACGAAGGCGAGCGGGATGCCGAGCACGAGAAGCGCCAGCATCAGCGCGAACATGACGAGCGTGCCGGCCTCGATTCCGAGCGCCTTGAGGTTGAAGAGGGCTTCGAGTTCCATCACCGAACCTCCGGCCGGCGACGGGCGGCCCGGCGGGCGTAGCCGACGGCGAGAATCAGGAACTGCGCCGTCATCGCCGTCATCACCGCGAGCAGGAACAGCTTGAGCAGGGCGGGGAAGGGCGGATCCCAGGCACTTCCGGACGTTTCCAGCCGCACGGAGCCATCGGGGCGGAACGCAGCCCGACGCACCATTTCCCACGACGCCCAGGCGAAGATGGCCGAGGCCGCTGCCGAGACCAGCGAGATGACGACGTCGAGCGCGCGGCGCGTGCCCGGCCCGACGGCGTCGTAGATCAGGACGACGCGGATGTGGCTGTCGCGGGCGGTGCAATAGAGCCCGCCGTAGACGAAGGCGAGGGCGCAGAGGAAGATCGTCGTTTCGTGTGCCCAGATCGTCGGGGCGTTGAAGACGTAGCGCAGGATCACCTCCTGGATCAGGATCAGCATCGCGGCGACGATGCCGACGGCGAAGACGATCCCGCCCTTGTCGATCGCCTTGCCAAGGATTCCCGCCTCTTCGATCGCATGCCGCTCCTCGCGCGGCAGATCGGTCTGCTCCTCGTGCAACGCCATGCCATCCTCCCGTCATGGTGCCTCTTCGCGAAGAGAGCGGCCGGATGGCCGCTCTCCCGTGTCGACCGTTCTTGAAGCGTCAGTCGATCAGGCCTTTTTCCTTCAGGTGGGCGACGAGTGCGTCGTAGACCTTCTGCGCATTGGCCGACTTGGCGGCCACCGTCTCCCACTGGCTGGTCGCGATCTTGCGGAACTTCGCACGCTCCTCGTCCGACCAGTCGTGGATGGTGATCTTCCCACCGGCCTTCGCCTTCTCCACGGCCTCCCGGTCGCGCTGGTCGAGCACTTCGACTTCGTGGAGCGCGAACTCGGCGACGCTCTCGGTCAGCGCCGTCTTGATGTCGTCCGGCAGACCGTCCCACGTCGCCTTGTTCATCGAGATCTCGACCAGCGGCATCGAGTGGAAGCCCGGATAGACCGGATGCGGGGCGACGTCGTTGAGCCCCTGGGCCTGGTTGGTCGAAAACACGGTGTAGTCGGCGGCGTCGATCACGCCCTTGTCGAGCGAGGTGAACACCTCCGAACCCGGAAGGTTGACCGGCGCGGCCCCGGCGGCGGCGAAGACCTGCTGCACGAGACCTTCCGGCGCGCGCATCTTGAGGCCCTTGAGGTCGTCGACGCCGTCGAGCGGCACCTTGGAGACGAGGGACTCGAGGCCCGGCGTGGTGGCGCCGATGAAATGCAGGCCATAGGGCTCGAGCAGTTCGTTCATGAGGTCGGAGCCGCCGCTCGCCATGAAGTCGAACATCTGCTGCGGATTGGACCAGGCGCCGACAGGGTTGGCGATCAGGCCGAAGGCCGGATCCTTGCCGGCGAAGTAGGAGGTGTCGGTGACGTGGCCGTCGATGATGCCGGCGGCGATGGCGTCCTGTGTCTCCTGATGCTCGACGATGGAGCCGACGGGCAGCATTTCGATTTCGACGCGGCCGCCGGTCTTTTCGGCGACCGCCCTGGCCCAGCCCTGCTGCAGCTCGAAATTGGGGTTGCCGGCCGGATCACTCGACTGGAACTTGAACGTGTAGTCGGCCGCGACGGCGGGTCCGGCGACTGCGGCGGCCGCGAGGCCGGCGAGTGCCAGGGCGCGAATGGATTTCAACATGGTCTTTTTCCTCCCGGTTTCGATCAGTTCATTCGAGTATCGGACCGAGCTTCCTCCGCTCAGGCCGGGCCACGGCCTCCGATCACGGCCGTGACGAAGGAAACGGCTTTCGACGTCATCTCCCCCGGCTTCTCGGCAACGTCGATCGCGATCACGGGCGCCTCGTCCTCCCTGGGCGGCTCGAGATCGGCGATCTGGCTCTCCAGCAGGCTCGGCGGCATGAAGTGATCGCGGCGAGCAGCCAGCCGCGCGCCGATGAGTGCCGGCTCCCCGGTGAGATGGACGATGGCGACGGTGCCGATCCGGTCGCGCAATCGGTCACGATAGCTGCGCTTCAACGCCGAGCAGGCGAGGACGACCGCGCGGGACGGGTCCGCTGCTGCTGTCTCGGTCACCGCTGCGCCGAGAGCGTCGAGCCAACCCCAACGCATGGCGTCGTCGAGGGGCCGGCCCGCCCGCATCGCCTCGATGTTGCGCTGGGGGTGGAAATCGTCGGCCTCGACGACGACGCCGTCGAGCGCATCCGCGAGGCGGTGCGCCAGCGTCGACTTGCCGACGCCGCATACCCCCATCACCAGCACGGACGCCGCCGCTCGCCGCATTCTCATCGCCCTCGATCATCATGTTAGCGCAAACATAAACCGCTGTTCCGAAGTTTGTCAAATGAGCGGGATTTGATATAGTGTTGTTGTTGAAGAGATTGGAGAAATGACGACATGAGTGATCGTCGCGTCACGCTCGCCTCTGTCGCTGCCCACGTTGGTGTTAGCGCCATCACCGTGTCGCGGGCGATGCGCAGTCCGGAAAAAGTGTCGCCTCCGCTGCTCGAGAAAATCCGAAAGGCAGTCGCAGACCTCGGCTATGTGCCCGATCCCGCAGCCCGCGCGCTCGCATCGGGGCGAACCGACGTCATCGGCGTGCTGGTGCCCTCGGTCACCAACAACGTCTTTTCGGACGTGTTGCGTGGCATCTACGCCTCGGTCGAAGCGGAACCCCTCGAGATCCAGCTTGGCAACACGCGGTATTCGCCGGTGATGGAGGAGACGATCTTGCGTGTCTTCCTCAGCCAGAAGCCCGCAGGGCTGGTGGTCGCCGGGATCGATCAGTCCGAGGCTTCGCGCCGCATGCTGGAGGCGGCCTCGTGTCCCGTCGTGCAGATCATGGAACTCGGACCCGACCCGATCGACATGATGATCGGTTTTTCCCACTACGACGGCGCCGCGGCGGCGACGCGCCATCTGATCGAAACCGGCAGCCGCCATCCGGCCTTCGTCGGTGCGCGGATGGACCCTCGCACCCAGCGGCGATTCGCCGGCTTCCGCGACGCCTGCGAGGAGGCGGGGCTGTTTTCGCCCGCGCGCTGCATCACCACGCCTCGCCCCTCCACGGTCACCATCGGCGCCGAGCTGTTCGCCGATCTCATCGCCCGTCATCCGGAGGTCGACGGCGTCTTCTGCAACAACGACGACCTCGCCCTCGGCATCCTGTTCGAGGCGAACCGTCGGCGCATCGCGGTTCCGCGCGATCTCACGATCTGCGGCTTCAACGATCTCGAGATGATGGCCGTGGCCGAACCGTCGATCACCAGCGTGCGGACGTTCCGCTACGACATGGGGCGGCAGGCCACCGAACTGATTCTCGGCCGGATCGCCGGCGATCGTGCGGCGCCGGCCGGACCCGTCGATCTCGGCTTCGCACTGCAGCCACGCCAGAGCACGGCGCGCGGCGCGCACGTCGCCGGCGACTGACACCCGGCTCGACTTTCATATTCGAAAGCTCGAACCTCACGAGCGCCGTCTATCATGGCGCCGTGCTCAAGCCTGCGCTGCGGCCGGTGTCTCGTCGGCGACCTTGACCTTGTTGCCGATCATCAGGTCGCGGCCGGCGAAGAGGCCGCCGACGCATTCCATCGAGAAGCGCTCCATGTCGCGGCCGCGGAACCAGGCGATGATCTCGTCGGCCTCCTCGGGCGTGTCGCCGAGCCGCAGCAGCGCCTCGCGCCCCATCACGAAGGAACTCTCCAGCGTCTCGCGGATCTGGAAATCGGCGCCGGCCTTGACGAGCTCGAGCGCATGCTCGCGGTCGAAGGCGCGGGCGAGCACGGGCACCAGCGGGAACTCGGCCTTGACCAGCTCGACGATCCGCGTGACGGCCTTCGGATCGCCCGCCGCGGCGACGACAAGGCCGGCCTCGGCGGCCCCGGCGGCGTGGAGGATGTCGAGCCGCGAGCCGTCGCCGTACCAGACCTTGAAGCCGAATTCGGCGGCGCTGCGGATCGCCTCGGGGTCGAGTTCGACGATCGACAGGCTGTGGCCCCTGGCGAGGATCGGCTGGCTGACGATCTGGCCGACGCGGCCGAAACCGATCAGCAGCGCGCGGGCCTTGAGGTCTTCCGGCGCGTCGGCGCCGTCGAGCGAGGGCAGGGCCTTCGGCGCGAAGCGGTCGTGCAGGATGATCATCAGCGGCGTCAGCACCATCGACGAGATGATGATCGCCGTCAGCGTCGCGTTCCATTCCGGCAGCAGGATGCCGGCCTGTGTCGCCGTGGCGTAGAGCACGAAGGCGAATTCGCCGCCCTGCGCCATCAGCACCGCCCGTTCCAGCGCCTCGTCGCTCGGCGCCTTCAGCAGCCGCGCGACGGCGTAGATCACGATCATCTTCAGGACGATGTAGGCCGGCACGCAGATGGCGATGATCGCCCAGTTGCGGGCGATGACGTCGAGATCGAGCGCCATGCCGACGCCGAGGAAGAACAGGCCGAGCAGCAGGCCGCGGAACGGCTCGATGTCGGCCTCGAGCTGGTGGCGGAACGAGCTTTCCGAGAGCAGCACCCCGGCGAGGAAGGCGCCCATCGCCATTGAGAGTCCGCCGGCCTGCATCAGCACCGCCGCGCCGAGCACGACGAGCAGGGCCGCCGCCGTCATCACCTCGCGGGCGCCGAAGCGGGCGAGCAGGCGGAACATCGGGTCGAGCAGGTAGCGTCCGGCGACGACGAGGGCGGCGATGGCGGCGAGGCCGATGCCGACGGCGGTCAGCCGGTCGGAGAGGGTGGCGTCCTCGCCGCCCGGGGCGAGGAAGGCGATCAGCGCCAGCAGCGGCACGATCGCGAGGTCTTCCAGCAGCAGGATGGCGACGATGCGCCGGCCCTTCGGCAGGGCCATCGCGTCACGTTCCTCCAGCATCTGCATGACGATGGCGGTGGAGGTCAGCACGAAGCCGGTGCCGGCGACGAAGCTGGCGGTCGCCGGGTAGCCGAGCGCGAGGCCGACGCAGGTCAGCGCCGCGATCGCACCGACCACCTGCAGCAGGCCGAGCCCGAAGATCTCGCCGCGCATCGCCCAGAGCCGCGAGGGCTGCATTTCGAGGCCGATGATGAACAGGAACAGCACGACGCCGAGTTCGGCGACGTGGATGATCGCCTGCGGGTCCTGGAACATGCCGATGCCGAAGGGACCGATGGCGAGGCCGGCGGCGAGATAGCCGAGCACCGACCCGAGCCCGAGCCGGCGGAACAGGGGGACCGCGATCACCGCCGCCGCCAGCAGCACCACCACCGCCGTGAGATCGACCCCGCCCGCGTGATGCGCGGCCTCGGCCGCGTGGGAAACCTCGCCCGCCATGTGTTCTCCCCGTCCGTGCTCGTTGCCTGCGTCCGTCCGCCCGCGAGCACCCGCCGAACGGCCGCTCGCCGATCGCCCGCCGTCGCGTTCTGCGCGCCCGCGGGTCCGTAGATCTGCTGACACGGGTATATCGCGCTTGGCCGGCCTCACCCACTTCTTCTTCGGGAACCGGGCCCGCGCGGAGCGCAGGCTTCGTCACATCGACCGGCCGGGGCGCGAGCGGTAGGTCGGCAGGGTCCAGCCGAACCAGAGCGCGCCGCCGCGGATCGCGATGGTCGCGGCAAAGCCGGCGAGGGCGGAGACGACGGAGCCGGCGCCCAAAAGCATCGCCGCGACATAGGCGGTGGAGCCGAGGAGGGCGGCGGTGACGTAGATCTCGCGGCGCAGCAGCACGGATTTCTCGTGGGCCAGGACGTCGCGCAGGATGCCGCCGAAGGTGCCGGTCAGCATGCCCATGACGATGGCGACGATCGGCGATCCGCTGGCGGCGAGCCCCTTGGCGGCGCCGAGCACGCAATAGGCCGACAGCGCCAGCGCGTCGAGCCACAGGAGCCAGCGGTAGCGCGATTCGACGAGATGGGCGGTGAAGAAGATGACGACCGCCGTCACCGCGCAGGTCAGAACGTAGATCGGCTCGACGATCCAGAACACGTCGACGCCGAGGATGATGTCGCGCGCCGTGCCGCCGCCGATGCCGGTGACGGCGGCGAGGAAGACGAAGCCGACGACGTCGAGCTCCTTGCGCGAGGCGGCGAGCGCGCCGGTGGCGGCGAACAGGGCGACGCCGAGATAGTCGAGCAGCACCAACGCGTTCACGGCTTCGCCTCCGGCCGAGGCGTCCCGCTCGCGGCGAGGCGGCCTCCCCGGCGAGTGAGGGCGGGTGCCGGGGCGCTTGTCAAGCGGCCGCGCGGGGACGCGGAAGGTCGAACCGCGACGCGTCCCTGCCGTGTTGGGAGGTAACGTGTTCGCCGGGGTCGGATGGCAGCGGCCGCGCGCAGGCCGCGGCGTCGTCGAAGCGGCTGGTACGGCTGATCCTGCGCTCTACGCGTCGGACCGGCAGCCCGTCCTCACTGAAGAGCCGCGCCGAGATCGGCGCAGCGTATCCACCACTGCCGCGGCGCAGCGACGTCGCGAAGCTCGGCGATCACCCCCTCCGCTTCCGGCGCGAAGTCGATCCGGCAAAGCCGGTCGCGGCCGTGCTCCAGGATGTTGATCCGAGCCTCCCGGCAACCGTCGGGACGGATCGCGGCGTCGCTCTCGAGCAGCTGTTCGAGCTCGCTCTGCTCCGTACAGACGGCGACGGCGGTCTGAGCGAGAGCGGGGGCGGGCAGGGCGAGGAGGACGGGGAGAGTGAGGATGAGTGAGCGCACGGTTGACCTTTCGCGATGAGGCAGGAGTGCCCTGCGAACCGTGGCCCCCGCGGATGGTTCCGCCCCGCTGCGGCACACACCGTCTGCGACGCGACGCCTCTCGCGCGGCCGCAGGCGCGACCGAAAGCCGTCGCCGGCGGAGCGAAACCGGCGGTCGGCGGCGGCCCGAGCTTTGATCGCAAAAGGGCCGGGTCCGAACCACCATCGGGTCTCGGGTTTCTCCCGGAATTGCTGTAAACGTCTCGGCAAGCGGGTGCATGGCGCCCGGCACGAGACCCGATCAGGCCGAAGATGACCGACGACGAATTGGGCGAGGCGGTAGCCGCGCCCCGCTACCCCGCCCACCGCTTCGCCGTGGCGCCGATGATGGATTGGACCGACCGGCACTGCCGGCTGTTCCACCGCACGCTCAGCGCGCGGGCGTTGCTTTACACAGAAATGGTCACGACCGGGGCGCTGATCCACGGCGACCGCGAGCGCCATCTCGGCTTCGATCCGAGCGAGCAGCCGGTCGCGCTGCAGCTGGGCGGCAGCGAGCCGGCCGATCTCGCCGTCTCCGCGCGCCTCGGCGAGGAATGGGGCTACGGCGAGATCAACCTCAACGTCGGCTGTCCGTCCGACCGGGTCCAGTCCGGCCGCTTCGGCGCCTGCCTGATGCAGGAGCCGGAGCTGGTTGCCGACTGCGTCGCGGCGATGAAGGCGGCGGTCTCCATCCCTGTCACCGTCAAGTGCCGCATCGGCGTCGACGAGCAGGACCCCGAGGAGGCGCTCGATCGCCTCGCCGACGCGGTCGTCGCCGCCGGCGTCGACGCACTCTGGGTCCACGCCCGCAAGGCCTGGCTCAAGGGCCTGTCGCCGCGCGAGAACCGGGACGTCCCGCCGCTCGACTACGACCGCGTCTACCGCCTCAAGGCCCGCCTGCCGGACCTTTTCGTCGGCATCAACGGCGGCATCGGCACGCTGGACGAGGCCGAGCGCCACCTCGCCCACGTCGACGGCGTGATGCTCGGCCGCGCCGCCTACCAGTCGCCGGCGTTGATCTGCGACGTCGACCGCCGCTTCTACGGCGTCGGCGAAGAGCCGGTCGACCCGGTGGCGGCGGTGCGGGCGATGATGCCCCACGCCGCGGCCCACATCGCCCGCGGCGGCAGGCTGCGCCACGTCACCCGGCACATGCTCGGCCTGTTCCATGGTCGGCCCGGCGCGAGGACCTGGCGCCGCCTCCTCACCGAGGGCGCGGTCGCCGACGACGCCGGCACCGAGCTGATCGAGCGGGCGCTCGCCATGGTGACGCGGGAGCCGGGATCGCTCGCCGCCGAGTGATGCCGGGCGGCGAAGGTCTCGACCTGTCGAAGCCGTCGGCGCGACGGCGAACCTGAACGGGCATCGGCCGGCCGGGCCGACCTCCCTGGAAACTCCGCGCGGTGGAAAGTCCCGTGCCGGGCGTACCGGGGCGTATTGTCGGCCGCCGCTGAAGTCGACCGCCGGTCGATATCAGCCCGGAGAACGCCCGCCGCAGGACTCGCCGTGCCGCGAGTGCCGCACGGACGCGGCTCCTACCGTCATCGTCGACCCCGCCGCCCAGCGGAAACAGCGTCGCCGACGCTGTCGATCTTGCGGTGGCGCTTGCCGCCGTCATGCCATCGTCATCGACGATCGCCAACCATCGGCTGGTCTTTCGCCGGCCGGCCGAATTTCATCGACCGCTCCTTGCGGCCCTTATCCACGACAGCTATACAGCCGCCACGAATGCAACGTATCCGCGGGCTTTCCGCGGATTTTCAAGGGACTGACCGCAATGGCCATCGAGCGCACCTTCTCCATGATCAAGCCGGACGCGACGCGTCGCAACCTCACCGGCAAGATCGTCGCCAAGCTCGAGGACGCCGGCCTGCGCGTCGTCGCCTCCAAGCGCGTCCACATGACGCTCGGCCAGGCCCAGGCCTTCTACGCCGTCCACAAGGAGCGCCCGTTCTACGGCGAACTCTGCGAGCAGATGTCGGCCGGCCCGGTGGTCGTCCAGGTGCTCGAGGGTGAGAACGCCGTTCTCAAGAATCGCGAAGTGATGGGCGCCACCAACCCGGCCAACGCCGACGAGGGCACCATCCGCAAGGAATTCGCCCTCTCGATCGGCGAGAACTCGGTTCACGGTTCCGACGCCCCGGAGACCGCCGCCCAGGAAATCGCCTTCTGGTTCGCCGGCATCGAACTGGTCGGCTGAGGCCCGCCACCCTCGCAGGATCGAAGATACGGAAAGGCGGCTGAAAAGCCGCCTTTTTGGTGTAAAGTTCTCCTCTGCAATCGCGCAGGGGGGCATCATGGGCAAGCACATCGTCATCGTGCATGGACGTGCGGTGAAACCGGCGAAGAAGCCGCTCGCGAATCTCGCAGCCCGGGCACTCGCCAATGGAATGCGCCGCGCGGGCGACGCCGCCGGGGCGAGCGCCCTCGAGGAGGGGCGGGTCACCTTCTCCTCCGCCTATTACGGAGACGTCAGCAACGCCATTCTCGCCGCGGCCAGCAGGCGTGAACGCTCGAAACTCTCGGCGACGGATCCGGACAGCGGCGGCGCCCCGTGCCTGCCGCACGAGTATCTCGAAGAAGCCTATGCGCTGACCGATCGTTACAAGCGGTTCAACAAGGCGACCTACCGGCGTGTCCTCGCCGCCGCCGACGACAATCGTTATCTCGACGAGGCCGCCGACGTCGCCAGCGCCTTCGGCGCGCTCTTCACCGCCGGCCTTCTCAACAAGGTCCTGATCAACGCCGCCACCCGCGACATGGGCGCCTATCTCGATTCCCACGACGTCGGCTCCACCGTCCGAGGCCGTCTCGACGCCGTGCTGCGCCCGGCCCTGCTCGGAGGGGACGATGTCTGCCTGCTGACCCACTCGATGGGCTGCATCGTCGCTTACGACGTCCTGTGGAAATACTCGCACATGAGCGAATACGCCGAGCTGCGCAACCGTCTCGCCTCGCCGGTTTCGCGGTGGATCACCTTCGGCTGTCCGCTTGGCGACCTCGGCGTCCGCCGCAACCTGCTCGACGGCCGCTACCGGAACGAGGCCGAGAAATATCCCCGTGGCCGGATCGTGCGGAACTGGATCAACGTGCAGGCCGAAGACGACTTCGTCGCCCACGACGAGGCGATGAAGCCGCATTACGGCTCCCTCGTCGCCTCCGGCGACATCGACAGTCTCGATGACCGGCGGATCTACAACTGCTGGGTCTTCAAGGACCACGAGACCGGGGAGCTGAAATCCAACCCGCACGATTTCTACGGCTATCTCATGAATCCCGATCTCGCCGGTGTGGTCGGCGAGTGGATCGCCGCGCCCTGACGCGCGAAGGACGCGGGCCATAGTCCAGGGGCGGGGCAGGGCGGAAGAGGAGGGAAGTTCCCGGACGGCAGGCGGTTCGTCGTTCGTCGTCCCGTCCGCCATGTGCGAGGTGCCCCGTCCGACGCGTCCCGGCCGTCCGGCTTGGCAGTGCGCTCGTCCTCGGTCATCCTCGCGCGGACGCGGTTCGGCACGGGGTGCGGCCATGACGGACGGGACGACGGACGACATCGCGACCGGCTGTCTCATCGCCGGCGGCGGACCCGCCGGCCTGATGGCCGGCTTCCTGCTGGCCAGAAAGGGCATCGACGTCGTCGTGCTCGAGAAGCACGCCGACTTCCTGCGGGACTTCCGCGGCGACACCATCCATCCCTCGACGCTGGAGGTGATGAACCGCCTCGGCCTGCTCGACGCTTTCCTGACGCGGCCGCACCAGAAGGCCCACGATCTTCGTGCGTGGTTCGGCGACGAGGAGGTGACGATCGCCGACTTCTCCCACCTCCCGGTCGCCTGTCCCTACATCGCGATGATGCCGCAGTGGGACTTCCTCGACTTCCTCGCCGGCGAAGCCGCCCGGCTGCCGCGCTTCCGGCTGATGATGGGAACGAAGGCCGAGGACATCCGCGTCGAGCGCGGCCGCGTGGTCGGTGTCCTCGCCACGGTCGACGGGCGGCCGCTTCGCCTGCGGGCCGATCTCACCATCGCCGCCGACGGCCGCCGCTCGGCGCTGCGGGCGGCCGCGAACCTCGCACCGCGCGACCTCGGCGCGCCGATCGACGTGCTGTGGATGCTGCTCCCGCGCCGGGCGGGCGACCCGAGGGAGGTGTTCGGGCGCATCGCTGGCGGCCACATGATGGTACTGATCGACCGAGGCGACTACTGGCAGTGCGCCTATCTCATCGCCAAGGGCGGCTACGAGGCCGTCCGCGCCGGTGGCCTCGACGCCTTCCGCCGCTCGATCGCCACGACGGCGCCTTTCCTGGCCGACAGGGTCGGATCGCTCCCGTCCTGGGACGACGTCAGCCTGCTCACCGTCACCGTCGATCGCCTCGACACCTGGCACCGCCCCGGCTTCCTCGCGATCGGCGACGCGGCGCATGCGATGTCGCCGATCGGCGGCGTCGGGGTCAATCTCGCGGTCCAGGACGCCGTCGCGGCCGCCAATCTCCTCGCCGGCCCGCTCGCCTCCGGCTTCGTCGGCAACGGCGACCTTCGGGCGTTCCAGCGCCGCCGCATGATGCCGACCCGGGTGACGCAGGCGATCCAGGTCTTCCTGCAGAACCGGCTGTTCGCCAGCGTGCTCGGCGAGCGCACGGTGACGAAGGCTCCCGCTCCGCTGCGTCTCTTCTCGCGCTTTCCCCGTCTGCGCCGGATCCCCGCGAGAGTGATCGGCATGGGTGTGCGCCCGGAACTGCCGCGCTGACCAAACGGACTCGTTTCCAACGAGCACGGCAGGCCGGCCGGGTCCGAAGCTCGGAAAGGCAGAAGGGCCGATCCTCGCGGACCGACCCTTCCGTCTTCACGATCGACCCTGCGGCCGATCAGACGATCTTCAGCGGCACCTTCGGCACCGAGCCGCTGCGCTTGGGCGCCGCGGGCGGAGGCGTGTCGCCTCCGTCGGCCGGGTTGCGGCCGCGCGGCTTCCTCTTCGGCTTGGCCTCGTCCGGACCCGCCTTCGGCGGCGGCGGAGTGTAGGCGATGACGTCGAGCTTGAGGCCGGTCGAGCCGTCCTCGCGCGTCTCGGCCGAGACCTTGACCGTGCCGCCCTTCTTGAGCGCACCGAACAGCACGGCGTCCGCGAGCGGGCGCTTGATGTGCTCCTGGATGACCCGGCCGAGCGGACGGGCCCCCATGCGCTGGTCGTAGCCCTTCTCGGCGAGCCAGTTCACGGCCTCGTCGGCCAGCTCGAAGGTGACGTTGCGCTCGGTCAGCTGCGCTTCCAGCTGCATCACGAACTTCGTCACCACCGAGCGCACCACCTCGGCCGGCAGGGCGCCGAAGGGGATGATCGCGTCGAGGCGGTTGCGGAACTCAGGCGTGAACAGGCGGTTGATCGCCTCCTCGTCGTCGCCTTCGCGGCGGACGCGGTTGAAGCCGATCGGCGCCTTGGCCATGTCCTGCGCGCCGGCGTTGGTGGTCATGATCAGGATGACGTTGCGGAAATCGACCTGCTTGCCGTTGTGGTCGGTCAGCTTGCCGTGGTCCATCACCTGCAGGAGGATGTTGAAGAGGTCCGGATGGGCCTTCTCGATCTCGTCGAGCAGCAGCACGCAGTGCGGATGCTGGTCGACGCCGTCGGTCAGCAGGCCGCCCTGGTCGAAGCCGACGTAGCCGGGCGGCGCGCCGATCAGCCGGCTCACCGTGTGGCGCTCCATGTATTCCGACATGTCGAAGCGGATCAGCTGGACGCCGAGCAGCGCCGCCAGCTGGCGGGCCACCTCGGTCTTGCCGACGCCGGTCGGGCCGGAGAACAGATAGTTGCCGATCGGCTTCTCCGGCTCGCGCAGGCCGGCCCGGGCAAGCTTGATCGCCGAGGACAGCGCCGCGATCGCCGCGTCCTGGCCGTAGACGACGCGCTTCAGGTTGGTCTCGATGTTCTCGAGCACCTCGGCGTCGTCCTTCGACACCGACTTCGGCGGGATCCGCGCCATCGTCGCGATGGTATGCTCGATCTCCTTGACGCCGATCGTCTTGCGGCGCCGGCTCTCGGGCAGCAGCATCTGCGAGGCGCCGGTCTCGTCGATCACGTCGATCGCCTTGTCGGGCAGCTTGCGGTCGCTGATGTAGCGCGCCGACAGCTCCACCGCCGCCTTGATGGCGTCGTTGGTGTATTTCACCCGGTGATAATCCTCGAAATAGGGCTTGAGGCCCTTGAGGATCTCGATGGCGTCGGGAACGGTCGGCTCGTTGACGTCGATCTTCTGGAAGCGGCGGACGAGGGCGCGGTCCTTCTCGAAGAACTGCCGGTATTCCTTGTAGGTCGTCGAGCCGATGCAGCGGATCGCGCCGGAGGCGAGCGCCGGCTTCAGCAGGTTGGAGGCGTCCATCGCCCCGCCCGAGGTGGCGCCGGCGCCGATCACCGTGTGGATCTCGTCGATGAACATCACCGCGCCGGGATAGTTCTCGATCTCCTTGACGACCTGCTTCAGCCGCTCCTCGAAGTCGCCGCGATAGCGGGTGCCGGCGAGCAGGGCACCCATGTCGAGCGCGAAGATGGTCGAGCCCATCAGCACGTCCGGCACGTCGCCTTCGACGATGCGCTTGGCGAGGCCCTCGGCGATCGCGGTCTTGCCGACGCCGGGGTCGCCGACGTAGAGCGGATTGTTCTTCGAGCGGCGGCACAGCACCTGGATGGTGCGGTTGATCTCGCTCTCGCGGCCGATCAGCGGGTCGATCTTGCCGCGGATCGCCTTGTCGTTGAGGTTGACGCAATAGGCCTCGAGCGCGTCGGTCTTCTTCTTGGCCGCGTCGGCGCCGTCGGTGGTCGCCGCCTCGTCCTCCACACCGCGCACCGGGCGCGAATCCGCCATGCCGGCCCGCTTGGCGATGCCGTGGCTGATGTAGTTGACCGCGTCGTAGCGGGTCATGTCCTGCTCCTGCAGGAAATAGGCGGCGTGGCTCTCGCGCTCGGCGAAGATCGCCACGAGCACGTTGGCGCCGGTGACCTCGTCGCGGCCCGACGACTGGACGTGGATGACGGCGCGCTGGATCACGCGCTGGAAGCCGGCGGTCGGCTTCGATTCCTCGCCGGCCTCGGTGACGAGGTTCTCCAGTTCGGTGTCGATGTATTCGACGAGGTTGCGCTTCAGGATGTCGAGATCGACGTTGCAGGCGCGCATGACGGCGGCGGCGTCCTGGTCGTCGACCAGCGCCAGCAGCAGGTGTTCGAGGGTGGCGTATTCCTGGCGCCGCTCGTTGGCGAGGGCGAGCGCCTGATGAAGAGCCTTTTCAAGACTGCGGGAGAAAGAGGGCACGGCTGGAACCTCACTTCTTTTCCATGACACACTGCAGCGGGTGCTGATGCCGCCGTGCGAAATCCATGACCTGGGTCACCTTGGTCTCGGCGACCTCGTAGGTGAAGACGCCGCATTCGCCGACGCCGTGGTGGTGGACGTGGAGCATGATCAACGTCGCCTCGTCACGCCCCTTGTTGAAGAAGCGTTCGAGGATGTGGATCACGAAGTCCATGGGCGTGTAGTCGTCGTTGAGCAGCAGCACGCGGTACATGCTCGGCCGCTTCGTCTTCGACCGTGTCTTCGTGACGACGTCGCCATCCGAATCGTCCTGGCCGTTTCGACCGATGTCGTTGCTCATCTCGACGTTCTGCTCGTCCCTTGACCTCGCGGGGCCGAACCGCCGGCGAGCGTCGATGGCGACGTTCGCGGACCGCCCGCTATTTCCGATGCAAGAAGCCTGCCCATTCCCGACAGCCTTCCCGCCGACGCCCTCCGCATATGGGGACGGGGCAGGGGAATGAACAGAGGGTCCTTCCGGTCCTCAGGCCGATCGCCGACCCGGGCGCGCCGGCCCTGCGGCCGTGCCCGGAAATTCGATCGACGGCTCCGCGTCGAGGCCCGCTTCGTGCCGGCGCCTCGAAGCGATCCGGACCCCGAGTCGAGCACGGTTCGCGCGATTTGTGAAGCGGTTTGATGAGGCTGGTCCGCCTCCCCGGGCGGCGCGGGCCCCGGGCGCCGCGGCGGGAACGGTGGTTCCTCGCCGAGCCTGCGGCGAAGCGCGGCAGCTCTGCGGGCGACCGCGTGAATACGAAAACGGCCGGACACGCTCCCGTGCCCGGCCGTCGTCACGCGCGCCGTTTCCGGCGGCGTCAAACCATCGGGCGGGGTCGTCGGGCCCCGCCCGGAGTTGTCACTTGGCGAATTTCGACGTCAGGAACTCGTAGGGCTTGGCGACGTCCTTGGAGAGATCCATGTACATCTCGCCCATCTTCGTCATCTGCGAGACGGCGCCCTCGTAGCTCTTCTTCAGATAATCGCTCTGCAGTTCGAGAACCGTCTCGACCGACTTCGCGCCGACGATCTTCTCGAAGGCCTTGGTGGCCTCTTCGGCGGACTTCTTCGAGTAGTCGGTCGCCTCGACGGCGATCGCCTGGACGCCCTTGGAAATGACGTCCATCGACTTCATGGCCGAATCCATGTTGTCCTTCATCATCTTCTGCATGTCTTCGAAGCCGTTCATCATGTCGTTTCCTCGGAAGTTCGAGCCGGTCGGTGCGGGAAGAATGCGTTCGCGATCCCGAAGCTTCTCCGGCCGATCGCCGAAGACGCCGTCGGAGCGGTCGCGCGAGCCGGACCGTGTCCGTCCGGGTCGCACCCTGTGACCGGAATATATGCAATGCAGCAACAACGGTCAAGATTTTCTTGTGCGTCGCACAATGACCGCCTGCGACATTCGCCCGAAATCCGCAGCATGATCTCGATTTGAGAGAAGCCGGTGCGGCATCAGGATGAAGACGTGACAACTGCGAAGCGAGTGGAATTATCCGGATTCATTTCAGAATTAACTTGGGAAATGCGACAATATCCGAAGATTATGACAGATATAGCCTTGAATTTTGTCTTTGATGAGGATGCGTCGGCTCCGTAAACAGAAAATTAACCATGAATTTTGGCCACACGGAAAACTTTTCGTTCACGCCGTTTCTCAATTTTACAGTTTTGTAACCCCGTCGATCCATCCTTTCCCAAAGGGCTGGAGAAGCCGGGTTGGGGCGACGTTGCGGCAGTGCTGGGGCATGGCGTCGCGCCCGGTGATGGTGTCGACTTCGAACTCAAGGAATGAGCCGAAAGTGTTCCGCAAGCATCTTTTCAGCACGTTTCGCCGTCGTGCGGTCCAGGCGACCTGCCGAATGCTGCTGGTGGCCGGCGCGGTGGCCGCCGGATCCGCGCAGGCCCAGGCCAACGACAAGTATGCCGCGATCGTCACCGACATGACGACCGGGCGCGTCCTCCACGAGCAGAACGCCGACGCCCGCCGCTATCCGGCCTCGCTCACCAAGATGATGACGCTCTACATCCTGTTCGAAGAGCTCGACCGCGGACGCTACTCGCTGTCGAGCCCGCTGAAGGGCAGTGCCCACAGCGCCTCGATGCCGCCGTCCAAGCTCGGGCTGCGTCCGGGCGAGACGATTCCGGTCGAAGCCGCGATCAAGGCCCTCGTCACGCGCTCGGCCAACGACGTCGCCGCCGCGATCGGCGAGAACATTTCCGGCTCCGAGCGCGCCTTCGCCGACCGGATGACCCGCACCGCCCGTGCGCTCGGCATGCGCGGCACCCAGTTCCGCAACGCCTCCGGCCTGCCGGACCTCCAGCAGTACACGACCGCCCGCGACATGATGCGCCTCGGTGTCGCCCTGCAGGTGCGGTTCCCGCAGTATTACGGCTACTTCAGCACCCGGTCCTTCGTCTGGAAGGGGCAGACCATCGGCAACCACAACCGGCTGCTCGGCAGCGTCGACGGCGTCGACGGCATCAAGACCGGCTACGTCCGGATGTCCGGCTTCAACCTGGTCACCTCGATGAAGCGGGACGGCCGCAAGGTCGTCGCCGTCGTGCTCGGCGGCACCAGCGGCGCCTCCCGCGACAACCAGATGCGCAGCCTGCTCGCGACCTATTTCCCGAAGGCCAGCCGTGGCCGCGGGGTCGACGATTCCCTCGTCGCCAGCGCCGTCGGACGCAAGGTCCCGGTCGCGGCCAGCAACGTCGCGATCCCGGTCGGCGCCGCCGCCCAGCGCCAGATCGCCGCGCTCGCCGGCCATCCGATGCCGCCGCCGCGGCCGGTGATGCCGACCCAGGAGATCGTGACGGCGTCGATCATGCCGACGGCGACGGTCGAGGTCGCACGGGTTCCGATCGCCCCGATCCCGCCGCGCACCGAGGTCAGCTACGTCAACACGCCGCTGCCGGCGTCCGCGTCGGAAGCTTTCGCCGATGTCGAGGACGAGGGCATCGCCATGGGCGACGCCAGCGACGACGAGGGGCCGATCACGGTCGCCACCCTCCGGGTTCCGGTTCCCGCGGCCAACGTCGCCACGGCGGCGGCACCGTCGGGCAGCTGGGTGATCCAGATCGGCGCGCTGCCGAGCGAGAACGCCGCGCTCGCCCTGATCGAGAAGGCGCGCAGCACCGCGGGCCGGGCCCTCGCCGCCGCGAACCCGGTGACCGAGGTCTTCAGCAAGGGATCCTCCACCTACGTCCGCGCCCGCTTCGCCGGCTTCCAATCCGCCGACGACGCCAACCGCGCCTGCGCGGCGCTCAAGGCCCGCGACTTCGCCTGCTACGCGGTCCGCTCCTGAAGAGCATCCGCCGCACGGTTCTCCACGACGATCCTCCCGGACGCTTCCATGGCCCTTCGCCGCGCGCCCGGGAAAGACGATGCCGCCAGCGTCGGCGTTCCCTGTTCTCGTATCGCGTCCTGCGGAGCTCTATCGATGTTTGGAGAGAAGCCTGTCCTTGGCCTCGTTGATCCTGGCCGCCAGAAAGGTGGAGCCTCCCTGGTCCGGATGAACCCGCATCATCAGCCGTCGATGGGCGGCGCGGATCTCGGCTTCGCCGGCCCCATCCGCAAGTCCAAGGATCTGGTACGCCTCCTGCTTACTCATGGGGCCAGAGCGCGCCGCGCCACGCTGCCGCGCTGCGCCGTCGAGATCGAAGTGTTCACGCCATCGGGGAAACCGGCGGTCGAGATACGCTTCAAGTAGGGCGGTGCTCTCGCTGTCGAACAGGATTTCCCGGTGCAGCCGGGCGATCTGGCCGGCATCGAGGGCGTCGAGTTCGGCGCCCTCGAAAGTGCCGGCGAGGACCTGTCCCCGGATCGTTCCGCTGTCGTGGTCGAGCACCATCTCGAGCGCCGCCGATCGGACCATCGAATGGCGGGAGCCCGGGCTTCGGGACGGAAACGGCGCGCGTTTGCGCCCCCTGCCGGCCATGACGGCGAGAATCACCAGCACCGCGGCCGCGAGCGCGAACCGACCGGACGCGGCGAGCACGCCCGCCGCGATCAGCGCGAGCAGAACGACCGACGTCTTGCCGTTGCTGATCAGGGCCGGCACCGGGGCGATGGCGAACCATCGCAGCACGAACCAGAGCAAGATCGCCGCGGCGATCAGTCCGAAAAAGGTGGTCATCTCCCTGGGACCCGTCGCCGTCGTCGATCGGCCCTCGCCGGATGGCCGTGGGCGCGCGCCTGTTTCCGTGCCGTCATCTGAGCGCCGAAGGGCACCGGAAATCAAGTGGCGCAGATATGGGGACGATGCGGCCGCTTCGCCATCCATGGCGCGACCCGAGGCGGGGCGGCGTCCGGACGGCCCGGCTTCTGCGGCATCGGGAGGCGGGATCCGGGCACGCGCGACACCCTCGCATGGCACCCGTGCGGGGATACGGGTTTCCCCGGCCCTCGTGATCGGGCATTGAAGCCGACGTGATGGCCGACCTTGCTCGCGAATCCTCCCGTCTCTGGTTCCTGCGCGGATGTCGCGGGGTCGTCTCGATCCCGGGTCTCGTGTTGCTCGCCTCGATGATCGGCTTCGCCGGCCTCGCCCGCGAATCCGGCGTCTCGCTCGCCTTCGCCACCACCATGACCGCTGTGATCTGGGCGCTGCCGAGCCAGGTCGTGCTGATCGGCGCGATCATGTCCGGCGCCTCGTTCTGGGCGACGGTGCTCGCCATCGTGCTGTGTTCGGTGCGCCTGATGCCGATGACGGTGGCACTGCTGCCGACGGTGCGGGCGCCGGAGACGCCGCGCTGGCAGCTCTACCTGATCTCGAATTTCATCGCCGTCACCGCCTTCGTCGTCGCCGTCGCCGAGTTGCCGAAGGTGCCGCGCGCGATGCGCGTCGCCTGGTTTTCCGGCTTCGCGATCACGCTCGTCGCCGCCAACACGGTGATGACCGCGGTCGCCTTCGCGACGCTCGACAGTCTGCCGCCGGCGGTGGCGGTCTGCCTCTTCTTCCTGACGCCGCTCTATTTCACCTTTTCGCTGTGGACCGCCGCCCGCGCCTCGCTCGAGCGGATCGCCTTCGTCGTGGGATTCCTCGTCCTGCCGGTCTTCCACGCCCTCGACCCGACGCTCGACCTCGTCTTCGCCGGCCTCGTCGGCGGCACGGCCGTCTATCTCTACGACCGCCATGCCCGGCGGCGGAGGGCGGAGTGATGCCGGGCTATTCGCTGATCGACGCCCCGTGGTGGCCCTATGTCTTCCTGGTGCTCGCCGGGGCGCTGCCGACCCATGTCTGGCGCTGGCTCGGGGTCGCCTTCGGCTCGCGGATGCGCGAAGACAGCGAGGCGCTGCGCTGGGTGCGGGCGGTGGCGACGGCGCTGGTCGCCGCCGTTGTCGCCCGGCTGGTGCTCTACCCCCAGGGCCAGCTCGCCGAGCTGCCGCTTCACTTCCGCATCTTCGCCTATCTCGGCGGCTTCGCTGCCTTCCTCGTCATCGGCCGGCGGCCGATCGCCGGCATCGTCGCCGGCGAGGCCCTGCTGCTGGCGTCGCTGTGGTGGACGGGCGTCGTCTGATCTGAAGCCCGAGCTGTCGGCCCGGCTTCCTCAGAGCGCCGCCTTCAGCTGCGCCGCCTGTTCGGCGAGGACCGCGTGATCGGCCATCGCACCGCTGTGCGGCTTCAGCGCCACGCCCTCGAACCGCGGAATGACGTGGAAGTGCAGGTGGAACACGCTCTGTCCGCCGGCGGCCTCGTTGAACTGCATGACGGTGATGCCGTCAGCGGCGAAGGCGGCCTTCGACGCCACCGCGACCTTCTGGACGATCGCGATCACGCGGGCGAGGGCGGCGGGATCGGCGTCGAGCAGGTTGCGCGAAGGCGCCTTGGGCACGACGAGGGCGTGTCCCGGTCCCTGGGGCATGATGTCCATGAAGACGATGGCGTCGTCGTCCTCGAACACCTTGTGGCAGGGGATCTCGCCGCGCAGGATCTTCGCGAAGATGTTCTGGTCGTCGTAGCTCATCCGGTTCCTCCCTCGGGCGATGGACGCGTCGCCCATGCCATCGCATATCCCGCGGCGATGCGGAACTCTCACGGTCGCGATTCCCGCGCTCCAGGGGCTGGACCGGAAAGCGCGCCGCAGAGCCGCGCCGCTTCGTGTTCGGCGACGCCTTCAACCGTGCCGTCGGTGAAACTCGCCACGGTGATCGGCTCCGTGCGATCGGGAAAATGGTAGACGGCGTTGACGCTGAACGGCCCGCCGCCGGAATGCCCGACCGCCCGTCCGAGCGGTGCCATCCCTCCGCTCATCAAGCCGAGGCCGTAGCCGCAGTCGGTCCAGGGGCGCCCGGCGATGGCGCCGCCGAGAAGGCGCCGCGCCAGCATCTGCCGCAGGCCGTCCCGGCCGATCAGTGCGCCCGAGAACAGGCCGTGGAGAAGTCGGGCGGCATCGCGTGCCGAACCGACGAGACAGCCGTGGTAGACCCAGCGGGGATCGTATCGGGCGGCTGCGGGCCAGCAGACGGTAGCGAACTGCTGCCGGTTTTCGACGAGACGAACCGTCGTGAGCGCGAGGGGGGCGAGAACGTCGCCGACGATCTCCGAGAACGTCGCGTCGGCCGCGCGCTCGATCCGCTCGCGCGCCAGCATGTAGCCGATGTTGGAATAGGACCAGCCGGTGCCCGGCGGAAACAGCGGACCGCGCGCCATCGCCCGTCGCAACATCTCGTCTCGGTGCCAGGGTACCTCGTCGGAGGCGACGGCGCGGTGATAGTCGGCGAGTGTCCCATAGTCCGGCAGTCCGGCCGTGTGAGCCAGAAGCTGCCTCGGCGAAAAGACCTCTCCGGCGAGCGGGGCGTCGAGATCGAGCTTTCCCCGCTCGACGAGCTTGAGCGCGCAGATGGCGATGACGGTCTTTGTGAAGCTCCAGTAGGGAAAAAGGAGATCGGGCTCACCAACCCCGCCGGAACGGCCGTTCGCAGCGACCCAGAAGGAATGGATCGACCCTTTCTCGCCCATCACGTCCGGCCTCGGTCTGTGGAGATGTGCCGCGAGGCTGCGGCGACCGGATGCGGCCTCATGCCTCTTCGGATCGCCGGAAAGGACCCATCTCCGTCAGCGCCTCGGCGTGCCCGGCCACGACCCGGCGCTCGCGGGCGAGATAGTCAGCGACGGCGGCGCGGAAGCCGGGGTCGGGCAGGTAATGGGCGGATCGGGTGGTGACGGGCAGGTAGCCACGCGCCAGCTTGTGCTCGCCCTGCGCGCCCGCCTCGACGACGGAGAGCCCGTGGGCGATCGCAAAGTCGATGGCCTGATGGTAGCAGACCTCGAAATGCAGGAAGGGGTGGTCCTCGACGCAGCCCCAGTTGCGCCCGTAGAGCCGGTCGGAGCCGATGAAGTTGAGCGCCCCGGCGATCGGCCGCCCGTCGCGGCGCGCCATCACCAGCAGGATCCGGTCGGCCATCCGCTGCGAGACGAGCGAGAAGAACGTCCGGTTGAGATAGGGCCGGCCCCACTTGCGGCTGCCGGTGTCCATGTAGAAGCGGTGGAAGGCGTCCCAGTGCTCCTCGGCGAGATCCTTGCCCGTGAGCCACTCGACGGTGATGCCCTCGCCGAGCGCCTCCCGCCGCTCCCGGCGCAGCGCCTTGCGTTTGCGCGAGGCGAGATCGCCGAGGAAGGCCTCGTAGTCGCCGTAGCCGCGGTTGGTCCAGTGGAACTGCTGGTCGATCCGCATCAGGTAGCCCGCCTCCTCGAACACCGCCGCGTCGCGTTCCTCGACGAAGGTGGCGTGGACCGAGGAGGCGCCGTGGCGCCGGCAGAGTTCGGTGAGGCCGGCGGCGAGCACCGCCCGCCGGGCATCCTCGTCGTCACCCGGCGGGGCGAGGAGCCGCGGCCCGGTCGCCGGGGTGAAGGGCACGCAAACCTGGAGTTTGGGATAATAGCGCCCGCCGGCCCGCTCGTAGGCGTCGGCCCAGCCGTAGTCGAAGACATATTCGCCCTGGCTGTGCGACTTGAGATAGGCCGGCACGGCGGCGGCGAGGCGCCTGTCGTCGCCGAAGAGCAGCAGATGCTGGCCGAGCCAGCCGGTGCGGGCGGTGGCGCAGCCCGCTTCCTCGAGCGACCATAGAAAATCGTGGGCGAGGAACGGGTTGTAGGGTCGGGCCGGCGGTCGCGCGTCATCCTCCGGTTCCAGCCGTCCGCCCTCGGGCAGCCGCCATCCGGGGTTGGCGACCCGGTCCCAGTCTTCGCGGGAGACATCCTTCAGGGACGCGGCGACGGTGAGGGCGACTTCGGACATCATCGCACCAGATCTGTGGGTTCGGCGGCGGGGTTGCAAGCGGGGGGCCGCCGGTGGAAGGGGCGACCCGCCGGACGCCGCGACGCCCGGCTCAGGCGGCGTCCGGATCGAAGCCCTCGAAGACGATCTGGTCGGCCCAGCGCGCCGCCCGGATCCGGTCGGCGTTGCTGCGCACGGTCCAGGTCAGCAGCGGCACGCCGAGCGCGCGAAGCAAGCTCGGCCCGGGCGAGGGCAGGGCCTTCACCCAGTAGTTCATGAAATCGGGTCGCGTCTTAGGAGCGTGCAGCAGGTGGCGCAGGGCGAAGCGCTGCAGGCGCGAGAAGCCACCCCAGTCCACCTCGTCGCGGCAGTCGTCGGCGATGATGCCGCGCGGAATTTCCGGCGCCAGCTCCCGCATCGTCGTCACCGCCAGCGGATCGAAGGACATCAGCGCCGCAGGCCCCGGATAGCGCCGCAGGATATCCACCGTCTTCGCCACCAGCGGCCGTGGATCGACGCCCTCGAAGCTCTTCACCTCGATGAACAGCGGCACCCGCGCCGCAACGATGTCGAGGATCTCGGCGAGTGGCGTGATGCGGTCGGCCGTGTCACGGAACGGCACCGCCCGCAGTTCCGCCATCGACCGGGCCCCCACCGGTCCGGTGCCCTCGGTCAGACGATCGAGCGTATGGTCGTGAAAGACGAAGGGAACGCCATCGGCCGAGAGGTGGATGTCGATCTCGATGCCGAAGGATTTCTCGACGGCGGCGGCGACCGCCGAGGGCGTGTTCTCGATGCGGCCCTGCCGGACGTCGTGGTAGCCGCGATGGGCGACGGGGCGTGCGGTCAGCCAGTCGGCTCGCGCCATCGTCGGCTCACGCGAATTCGACGACGGCGTCGATCTCGACGGCGACGCCGAAGGGCAGGTTGGCGACGCCGAGGGCGCAGCGCGAATGGGCGCCCTTTTCCCCGAAGATCTCGCCGAGAAGGTTGGAGGCGCCGTTGATCACCTGCGGATGGTCGGGGAAGTCGGGGGCCGAGTTGACGAAGCCGTTGATGCGCACGATCCGGGTGATGCGGTCGAGGTCGCCGAGGGCGGCCTTGACCTGGGCGAGGATGTTGAGCGCGCAGATCCGTGCCGCCTCCTGACCGGCGGCGACGTCGAGGTCGGCGCCGAGCTTGCCGTTCACCGCCGCGCCGCCCGGCGCCCGCGAGATCTGCCCGGAAACGAAGACGAGGTTGCCCGTCGTCACGGTCGGCACGTAGTTGGCGGCCGGGGCCGGAGCGTCGGGCAGGGCGAGGCCGAGTTCGGCGATGCGGGCTTCGATGGCTCCGGACATGACGGTCCTTCCAGCTGGATGGCGGGGCGGCCGGAGGAGGCTCCGGCGGCGCCTGTTGTCGCTGAATCGCCGCGGCCCCGCAAGCGGCCCCGTGCGAGCGCGGCATCCGCGATTTTCACTCGCGACGCGCCGCGCAAAGGGGCATGATGACGCCATGTGACGTCGAAGGACGGGTGAGTGTGATGAGCTTGGACAGGTTGCGGACGGCGGGATTTCTGGCCGGTTGCCTTCTCGTCGTGCAGTTTCCCGGGAGCGGTCTCGCCGCCTCGGCCGCGGACCTGCTGCCGCACCGGGTCGCCTACGACCTGTCCGTGCTCGAGAGCGACATGGGCTCGGACGTCTCCGGCCGCATGGTGATGGAATTCTCCGGGGCGACCTGCGAGGGCTTCACCACCAATTTCCGCTTCGTGCTGCGCTTCGTCGACACCGAGAACCGCGTCTCCGTGACCGACCTGCGCACCACCACCTTCGAGGCGCCCGACGGCAGGAGCTTCGATTTCCTCTCGCGCACTTTCGACGACCAGAAGCTGTCGAGCGAGGTCAAGGGCAAGGCCATCCGCGAGGGCGGCGGCGTCGAGGTCGAACTGACCAGCCCCGCGGACGCGAGCTATTCCTTCTCCTCCGAAACCGTGTTTCCCGTCCGCAATCTCCAGGACCTGCTCGTGGCGGCCGAAAGCGGGCGGACCGTGATCGAAGCCCGGGTCTTCGATGGCGCCGACGACGGCGACAAGGTCTACGAGACGACCTCGATCATCGGTGCGAGGCGTTCCGGCGACGGCGCCGCGCTGGCCGAGACCCTGCGCGGACGCGCCTTCTGGCCCGTGTCGGTCAGCTATTTCGATCCGGCCGTCACGGGCGACCGGGTGCCCGAATACGGCATCTCCTTCGATCTCTACGACAACGGCGTCTCCGACAACCTCGTCATCGACTACGGCGACCTCAAGCTCGCCGGCCACATGACGAACTTCGAGGCGATGCCGGCCACCGACTGCGAGTGAACCGGTGACGGGGCTGGCGAGCGTGCCCGCCCGACCCGGCCACCCCGGCGCCGTCCGGCTCCGCATCCAGCCGTCGCACGTCGCACCGCGCCGAGACCGTCCGGTGCCCGAGGAGCCTCGATGAACAAGCCGCTCGACATCCGCATCGCCCACTCCGCCTGTCCGCACGACTGTCCCTCGACCTGCGCCCTCGACGTCGAGGTGCGGGTCGGCGGACGGATCGGGCGCCTGCGCGGGGCGGCCGACAACGCCTATACCGCCGGCGTGATCTGCGCCAAGGTCGCGCGCTACGCCGAGCGGATCGAGCATCCCGGCCGCCTGACCCGGCCGTTGATCCGCAAGGGCGCCAAGGGCTCGGGCGAATTCGTCACCGCCTCGTGGGACGCCGCGCTCGACCTCGTCGCGGAGAAGATGCTCGACGCCGAGGCGCGCTTCGGCGCCGAGAGCGTCTGGCCCTATCACTACGCGGGCACCATGGGCCTCGTGCAGCGCGACGGCATCCACCGCCTGCGCCACGCCAAGGGTTATTCCCGCCAGTTCGACACGATCTGCACCAACCCGGCCTGGACCGGCTACATCGCCGGCACCGGCCGCCTAGCCGGACCGGATCCGCGCGAGATGGCGCTCGCCGACTGCGTGGTGATCTGGGGCACCAACGCCGTGGCGACTCAGGTCAACGTCATGACCCACGCCATCCGCGCCCGCAAGACGCGGGGCGCGAAGGTCGTCGCGATCGACGTCTACGAGACCGAGACCGTGCGGCAGGCCGACCTCGGCCTCGTGCTGCGGCCGGGCAGCGACGCCGCGCTCGCCTGCGCCGTCATGCACGTCGCCTTCCGCGACGGCTACGCCGACCGCGCCTATCTCGCCCGCTATTCCGACTGCCCGGACGACCTGGAAGCCCATCTCGCGACCCGCACGCCGCAATGGGCGGCGGCGATCACCGGGCTCTCCGTCGAAGAGATCGAGACTTTCGCCCGCCTCGTCGGCACCACGAAGCGCAGCTACTTTCGCCTCGGCTACGGCTTCACGCGGACGCGCAACGGAGCGATGTCGATGCACGCGGCGAGTTCGATCGCCACCGTGCTGGGCTCCTGGCAGCACGAAGGCGGCGGCGCATTCCACAACAACGGCGCCATCTACACGCTGAACAAATTGCTGATCGAGGGCAACGACATCGAGGGCCGGCTCTCGACCCGCGCGCTCGACCAGTCGAAGATCGGGGCGATCCTCACCGGCGATCCCGAGGCGCTGCTCGGCGGGCCGCCGGTGGCGGCGATGTTCGTCCAGAACACCAATCCGGTCTCCGTCGCTCCCGACCAGACGAAGGTGCGCGAGGGCTTCGCCCGTGACGACCTCTTCGTCTGCGTCCACGAGCAGTTCATGACCGAGACCGCGGCGATGGCCGACGTGGTGCTGCCGGCGACGATGTTCGTCGAGCACGACGACATCTACAAGGGCGGCGGCCACCAGTATCTGCTGCTCGGCCCCAAGCTCGTCGAGGCGCCGGGCGAAGCGCGCGAGAATCACGTGGTGCAGGCCGATCTCGCCCGCCGGCTCGGCGCCCGTCACCGCGGCTTCGACATGACGGCGCGCGAGCACATCGACTGGATGCTGCGCCACTCCGGTTTCGGCACACTCGAGGAGCTCGAAGCCGGCCGCTGGCGCGACTGCCAGCCCTCGTTCCGCGAGGCCCACTATCTCGACGGTTTCGCCCACCCGGACGGCCGCTTCCGGTTCCGGCCGGACTGGACCAGGGTCAAGGCGCCGAGCGCCGGGCTGATGGGGCCGTGGCAGGACATTCCGCCCTTGCCGGACTACTGGCCGGTGATCGAGGCCGCCGACGAGAGCCACCCGTTCCGCCTCGTCACCGCGCCGGCCCGCTCCTTCCTCAACTCGACCTTCACCGAGACCGCCGGATCGACGGCGAAGGAGGGACGGCCCGAACTGATGATCCACCCGGACGACGCCCGCGACGCGGGCATCGCCGAGGGAGAGGCCGTGGAGATCGGCAATCCCCGCGGCCACGTCCGCCTCGCCGCCCGGCTCTTCGCCGGGCTGCGGCGCGGCGTCGTCGTCGCCGAGGGGATCTGGCCGAACCGCGCCCACGAGGGCGGGCGGGGAATCAACGTGCTCGTCGGCGCCGACAGCGTCGCCCCCTTCGGCGGCGTCGCCTTCCACGACAGCAAGGTCTGGATGCGCCGGGTGGCGGACGCCAGCTGAAGGGTAGGGGCGGCGGGGCGCCGATGCAGCCTTTTCGCAACGCGGCGCGGCAAAGCGCGGCGTCGGCCTCGCCAGCCTTGCCAACGCCCGGGCCGCGTGGCATCGGTCACGTCACCTCCACTCCCTCGTCGAGCGACCATGACCCGATTGTCCCGCTTGTCCGCCGCCGCCGCCGTTCTTCTCGTCGCCGCCTGCACCACGGTCGCCAAGCCGCCGGCCCCGCCGCCGCCGCCGGGCAGCGACGGCGAAACGCTGTCGAAGGCGATGATGGAGCGCAAGCTGCTCGACAGCTGCATGTATCGCCAGTTCCAGACCGCACCGAACCGCAACCGGCTGGTCGAGGACTGCCGCTGCGCCGCCCGCGGCGCCATGAAGAACATGTCCGAGCCCTACGTCGTCGCCCGCACCGGCAAGCTCTCCGGCGCCCAGGAGATCAGCCTGCGCGAAGGCTTCGCCGCCTGCGTCAAGCCGTGAGACCACCGGCGGGCCGGGCGTTTCTCCCGGCGTCCGGCGGCGACTGATCGGCCGCGCCGTCGGCGCGTGAGGACGATCGCTGCGTGCGCCTCGCCGATCGACGGGGAGGAGCCCGCGCTGATCGGGAAGGGCCGGTATTGAATCGGCCTACGTTTGTACCGCGCTCTCTCCGCCTCGCCTGTGTGACGACGGCGAGCGTCGGTCACGACGGCGCCGGATCACGCCAGCCGAGGGCGCACGGAACGACCGGTTCGGCCCCCTTCCAAAAGCCCCTCCGCCGTCATTCCCGCGCACGTGTTGTGTCCCGTGAGATTGGCGAGGAGTTCCGCGGG
>CALCDT010000201.1 GCA_937900425.1 uncultured Alphaproteobacteria bacterium
TCCAGATCGCGCCCTGCTTCCGCGACGAGGACCCGCGCGCCGACCGCCTGCCGGGTGAATTCTACCAGCTCGACCTCGAGATGAGCTTCGTCACCCAGGAAGACGTCTGGACCACGATGGAGCCGGTGATCCGCGGCATCTTCGAGGAGTTCGGCGAGGGCAAGCCGGTCACGCAGACCTTCCCGCGCATCCCCTATGCCGAGGCGATCCGCAAATACGGCTCCGACAAGCCCGACCTGCGCAACCCGATCGAGATGCAGGCCGTCACCGAGCATTTCGCCGGCTCCGGCTTCAAGGTCTTCGCCCGGATGATCGAGACCGACCCGAAGACCGAGGTCTGGGCGATTCCGGCCAAGGGCGGCGGCTCCCGGGCTTTCTGCGACCGGATGAACTCGTGGGCGCAGGCGCAGGGCCAGCCGGGTCTCGGCTACATCTTCTGGCGCAGCGAGAACGGCACGCTCGACGCCGCCGGCCCGATCGCCAAGAACATCGGCCCGGAGCGCACCGAGGCGATCCGCACCCAGCTCGGCCTCGAGGAGGGCGACGCCTGCTTCTTCGCGGCCGGCGATCCGGCGAAGTTCTACAAGTTCGCCGGCGAGGCGCGCACCCGCGCCGGCACCGAACTCGGCCTCGTCGACACCGACCGCTTCGCCCTCTGCTGGATCGTCGACTTCCCCTTCTACGAGTGGGACGAGGAGGAGAAGAAGCTCGACTTCGCCCACAATCCCTTCTCGATGCCGCAGGGCGGCATGGAGGCGCTTCAGGGAAGCGATCCGCTGTCGATCAAGGCTTTCCAGTACGACGCCGTCTGCAACGGCTACGAGATCGCCTCGGGCTCGATCCGTAACCAGTCGCCGGAGACCATGGTCAAGGCCTTCGAACTGGTCGGGCTGTCGAAGGCCGACGTCGAGGAGCGGTTCGGCGGCCTCTACCGGGCCTTCCAGTACGGCGCCCCGCCCCACGGCGGAATGGCGGCGGGCGTCGACCGCATCGTCATGCTCTGCTGCGGGGCGCAGAACCTGCGCGAGATCACGCTGTTCCCGATGAACCAGCGCGCCGAGGACATCCTGATGGGCGCGCCCTCCGAGGCGAGCCCCAAGCAGCTGCGCGAACTGCACATCCGCGTCCAGAAGCCGGCCTGACCGGAGCGGCACAGCTCGGCCGGATCAGCCGCGAAGGCGACACCACAAAGACGAAGGCCCTGCCGGAGCGCTCCGGCAGGGCCTTTCCGTTTCCAGCGCCGCCCTTCGGGATACCGAGGGCGGCGAAGAGCAGTCTCCGGCGGAGGTCGTCAGCCCTCCGCCTTCTCCCGGTTCTTCTTCGCGAGGATGTTGATGATCTCGACGCCGCCGGCGAAGGCCATGGCGAAGTAGATGAAGCCGCGCGGGATGTGGAAACCGATGCCATCGGCGAGGAGAGCGACGCCGATCAGCAGCAGGAAGGCGAGCGCCAGCATCTTCGTGGTCGGATGTTTCTGGATGAAGGTCGAGATAGCGCCGGAGGCGACGTACATCACGCCGACGGCGATGATCACCGCCGCGATCATGATCTCGACGTGTTCGGCCATGCCGATCGCGGTGATGATCGAATCGACCGAGAAGACGAGGTCGATGGCGATGATCTGGGCGATGATCGCGGTGAAGGCGGTGCCGGACGCACTCGCCGCGCGCTCCTCCTCGCCCTCGATGCCCTTGTGGATCTCCAGCGTCGCCTTGACCAGCAGGAACAGGCCGCCGGCGAGCAGGATGATGTCGCGCCAGGACACCGGGTGATCGGCGACCGAGAACACCGGCGCCGTCATTCCGATCAGCACCGAGAGCAGCATCAGCAGGACGATGCGGAAGATCAGCGCGAGGCCGAGACCGACCTTGCGGGCCCGCTCCGCTTCCGCGGCCGGAAGCCGGCTGGTCAGCAGCGAGATGAAGACGACGTTGTCGATGCCGAGCACGATCTCCATGACGGTCAGCGTCAGGAGACTGGCCCAGGCGGCGGGATCGAGGAAGAGATCGAACATGGCTGGCGGGAACTCCCCCGGCGAGCCGGATGTTCCGCCCGCCGCGGCGCCACGGTGCCGGGATCAGCGCAGAAGTTCAAGCACCTGCTGCACTGCGGCGACGAGCGCCAGATAGAGCGTCGTCACCAGCAGCAGGGCGCCGACCGCGAAGGACGGCTCGAGGCCCGAGATCAGCGCCAGAACGGCCGCCACCGACCAGACCGCGGCGACGGTCAGCGTCAGCGGCCGCCACTTCACGACTCGCACCGGGTGGACGAAGGCGACGGGCAGGAAGGTGAGCACGGAGAGCAGCACCGTCACGCCGACCAGCACCTCGACCGGCGGATCGAACACGAAGAACAGGAAGACGACGCCGTTCCACACCGCCGGAAAGCCGCGGAAGGCGTTGTTCTTCATCTTCATGCGCGTGTCGGCGAAGTAGAGCGCGCTGGTGAACACGATCAAGCCGGCGAGCGCCAGCGACACCGTGTTCGAGGCGAAGCCCCCGGTCGCCAGCGCCATTGCCGGCAGGAAGACGTAGGTGACGTAGTCGACGACGAAGTCGAGAGCCGCACCCGAGAAGGTCGGCAACCGGCGCTCCACGGCGAAGCGACGGGCGATCGGCCCGTCGACGCCGTCGATCAGCAGCGTGAAGCCGAGCAGGGCGAAGAACTTCGGCCAGTCCTGGGCGTAGGCGGCGATCGCCGCGAGCATCGCCACAACGATGCCGCTCGCGGTGAAGGCGTGGACGGCGAGGGCGATGAGGGCGTTCTGGTGTTTCGTCACGATGGCCGCTGGTGTCAACGTCGCACTCCCGAAGTGCCATTCCACAACCGGGTCGGCAAGATGGCGCAAGTTCTCCGGCTATATGAACCTTCGATGACGCAAACGCCAGCTTTCTTTGCGTGCGCCGCAGTGAAGACGGGGGAAATCAAGTATTTCCAGAACCGGACGATCCGGTCGGGGCCGGCAATTCGCGTTTCGGAAGGTTCATTCCAGCGCAATGTTCGACCGGAGCGACGGGGTCCGGCCGGCGCCCGATCCCCCGCCGACAGCTCCGTTCCGGCCACGGATGCGACACTCTTGCCGGGTGCCGCCGAGCGGAAAAAGTCGCATCATCGGGGCCGGGCGCCGACGTCGGCGTCCTCGACGTTTCCGGATGACCGACGATGACCGCGCTGCCGATCGACCAACTTCCCCTGCTCGGCGCGATCGGCGGTGCCCTGCTCGGCCTGTCGGCGGCTCTGCTCTGGGTCGTCTTCGGGCGCGCCGTCGCCATGTCCGAGGCGATCGCCGAGTTGCCGTCCGGGCGCGTCGAGCCATGGATCGTGGTCTTTCTCGGCGCCGTCGCCGTCGGCGGCGCGCTCGCCAGCCTCTCCCTTCGCGGCCTCCTCGGCATCGAGCCGGTCTCGACGATGCTGTCCGAGGGACCGATGCTCGCTCTCGCCGGCGCCTTCCTCGCCGGTCTCGGCGGCCGCATCGCCTACGAGTGCAGCATCGGCCATGCGCTGGAGGCGATCACCCGGCTCTATCCGGCCGCCCTCGTCGCCATCCTCGTCTTTTTCGGTGCCGCCGTCTCGACGGCGATGCTCGTCGGGGTGCTCGGCTGATGAGCGCCGCAAGATCCCGATATGGCCTCGCTGCCCTCGCCGGCGCCGCCGCCGGCGCCGGCCTCGTCCTCTCGGGTCTCTCGGACGCCGACCACGTCCGCCGTCTGCTCGACCTCGACCGAACCGACAGCCTGCGCTCGGTCGCCGTGCTCGGCTTCGTCACGGTCGCCGGCGTCCTCGTCGCCATGGTCGGCATCCGCGTCGCCCAGCGTCTCGGCCGCCCGCTGCTTTCCGGCCTGTTCCGGCCGCCGCGTCACAGCCGGCTCGACGCCCGCCTGGTGGTCGGCGCCCTCGTTCTCGGCATCGGCTGGGGCCTTTCGGGATTGCTGCCCGGCCCGGTCCTCGCCACCCTGCTCGTCTCGCCCGTCGAAGCGGCCGTCCTGCTCCTCGCAATGTCCCTTGGTATGCGCGCCGCCGATGTCGTGCTAACACCGCGCCAACGCCCGGGATCGACCGACCGCGTCGCCGGCGGCCCGCTCGATGGCCGCCTCGACGGGGCCGCGCGTCCCCCGGCCCCCGCGGACCGTCGTCCAGGCTGACGCGCGGCGACGACCGCCGCCCGGCTGGTCCGGCACCGGTTCCCGGTCGTATCGGCTGGTGGCCGAAGCGTCGCAGTCTGCGCAGGATCGAGGACGAGGAAACATGTCCAGCGAATCGGATGTCATCGTCGTCGGCGGCGGCCCGTCCGGCCTCGTCGCCGCGCTCGCCCTCGCCGATGCGGGGGTCACCGTCGCGCTCGTGGCGCCGCCGCCGGCCCACGACGACCGCACCACCGCCCTGCTCGGCTCGTCGATCGACCTGCTGGAGCGGATCGGGGCCTGGGAGGCGCTCCACCCCCATGCAGCGGCATTGAAGACCATGCGGCTGATCGACGGCACCCGGCGCCTGATCCGCGCGCCGGAAACCGCATTCGAGGCGGCCGAACTCGGCCTGCCCGCCTTCGGCTACAACATCGCCAACGAAGCGCTCAACCGCGGGCTCGCCGCCCTCGTCGAAGCCGCCAGCGGCATCGTCCGCCACGAAACCACCGCGACGGCGATCTCCGCCACCATCGCAGGCGCCGTCGTCTCGACCGAAGACGGCGGCGAGATCGCCGGCCGTCTCGTCGTCGGCGCCGACGGCCGGCGCTCGCTCGTTCGCGAGAGCGCGGGGATTTCGGTCCGGCAGTGGTCCTATCCGCAGGTCGCTCTGGTGCTCAACGTCGCCCACGACGGCGACCACGGCGACACGTCGACCGAATTCCACACCGAGACCGGCCCCTTCACCCTCGTCCCGCTGGCGCCGAACCGCTCCGCCATCGTCTGCGTCGTCGCCCCGGAGGAGGCCGGACGCCTCGCCGCCCTTGCCGACGACGCCCTCGCCCGCGAACTGGAGCGGCGCTCGCAGCGCCTGCTCGGCCGGCTCACGGTCGACGGGCCGCGCCAGACCTGGCCTATGTCGAGCCTTCTCGCAGAGCGGCTGACCGCCGAGCGCGTCGCCCTCGTCGGCGAGGCGGCCCACGCCTTCCCGCCGATCGGGGCGCAGGGCCTCAACCTCGGCCTGCGCGACATCGCCGATCTCGCCCGCATCGCCGGCCGCGCCCTCTCCCGCCATGAGGACCCGGGCTCGGCGCCGGTGCTCGCGGCCTATGAAAAGGCCCGCCGGGTCGACGTCGCGACCCGCACCTTCGGCGTCGACCTCCTCAACCGGTCGCTGCTGACCGGCTTCCTGCCGGTGCAGATCGCCCGCAGCGTCGGGCTGGAGGCCGCGCGCAGCATCGCGCCGCTGCGCCGGCTGCTGATGCGCCAGGGCCTCGCCAAGGGCCTCGCCACCGCCCTGCCCCGACCGTCCTGAGCGGTCGTCGCGCCGCCGGCGGACGACCATGGTCGGATGCGACCATTTCGGCAGTGCACAAGGGCGGCGTTCGGCGGCATAACCCATGGCGATGCCGGCCGTTGCGGCCCGTTCGAACCGACTGATCGAGTATCGCCATGACCACAAAGACGCCCCGCGCCTTCTGGAAGCCGCTCGCCATCGGCGCGCCCGAGCCCTACCGCGAACTGCCGGTCCGGCTCGAGCGGATGATCCACTTCGTGCCGCCGCACAACGAGAAGGTCCGCGCCAAGCTGCCCGAGCTGGTGAAGACCGTCGACGTCATCCTCGGCAATCTCGAGGACGCGATCCCGGCCGACCAGAAAGACCTCGCCCGCCGCGGCTTCATCGAGATGGCCAAGAGCGTCGATTTCGGCAGCGCCTCGCTGTGGACCCGCATCAACTGCCTCAACAGCCCGTGGTTGCTCGACGACGTCGGCGAGATCGTCGGCGAGGTGGGCGACAAGCTCGACGTCATCATGCTGCCGAAGGTCGAAGGTCCGTGGGACATCCACTACATGGACCAGTTGCTCGCGCAGCTCGAAGCCCGCTACGGCCTTCGCAAGCCGATCCTGATCCACGCGATTCTCGAAACCGCCGAGGGTGTCAAGAACGTCGAGGCCATCGCCACCGCCAGCCCGCGCATGCACGGCATGAGCCTCGGCCCGGCCGACCTCGCCGCCTCGCGCGGCATGAAGACGACCCGCGTCGGCGGCGGTCATCCCGACTACGGCGTGCTGCCGGACGCGGCGGGCGAGTCCCCCCGCGTGCTCGTCCAGCAGGACCTCTGGCACTACACCGTCGCCAAGATGGTCGACGCCTGCCTCTCGGCCGGCATCAAGCCGTTCTACGGCCCGTTCGGCGACTTCTCCGATCCGGCGGCCTGCGAGGCCCAGTTCCGCAACGCCTTCCTGATGGGCTGCGTCGGCGCCTGGTCGCTGCATCCGACCCAGATCGAGATCGCCAAGAAGGTGTTCAGCCCCGACCCGGCCGAAGTGAAATTCGCCATGCGCATCCTCGAGGCGATGCCCGACGGCACCGGCGCCGTGATGATCGACGGCAAGATGCAGGACGACGCCACTTGGAAGCAGGCCAAGGTGATCGTCGACGTCGCCCGTCAGGTCGCCGCCGGCGATGCCGAGCGCGCCGCGCTCTACGGCTTCGCCGACTGATCGTCGGCGAAAGCCGCCGACACCGCGCGCAGGAAGGCGTCCCGCGACGGGCTGAGCGGGCGCCCGCGCGGCCCGGCGACGTGGCGGTCGAGAAAATGGCCGGTGAGCGCGAAGGCGGCGGCGACGTCGCCGGGCGCAACCGGGGCCTCGCCCCGGGTCAGGAAGGCCGGCAGCGCCAGCAGGCGGCCGGCCCACGGTGCGGCCGCCTCCCGCCCGACCGCCCGGCCGGTTTTCGGCGACACGAAGGCGAGGTCGTCGCGCCCGCCGGTCAGGGCGCAGGCCGAAAGGTCGAGGCCGAAGCCGAGTTCGTCGAGCAGCGCGATCTCGAAGCGCACCAGCAGCCGAGCCGCCGTCCCGCCCTCGCCGAGATGGTCGAGCAGCACGACGAGGCCGTCGTAGAGGGCGGGATGGGGATCGCGTTCTGCGAGATAGCGCAGATGGCCGGCGAGCGTCTGGATGCCGTGGAGCCCGCTCGGCGTCTCGATCAGCCGCGCCGCCCGCGAGACCACCGGCTCGGCGGTGAAGGTGCCGAGCTGGTCCTCGATCCGCGCCCGCCAGGTCAGCGCCAGCGTGTTGCCGGGCTGGAGCACGCTCTGCAGCCGCCGCGACCGGCCGCCGCGGACGAGGCCGAGATGGCGGCCGAACGCCCGCGTCATCACTTCGAGGATGACGCTGGTCTCGCCGTGCGAGCGGGTGCCGAGCACCACGCCTTCGCCGCTCCACTCCATGGCGGCGGCCTCCGGCTCAGGAGCGCGGGAACTCGAGCCCCATCTCGCGGTAGCGTTCCGGATCGTCGGCCCAGTTCTCGCGGACCTTGACGAAAAGGAAGAGGTGGACCGGACGCTCGACGATCTCCGCGATCTCCTGCCGCGCGGCCATCGAGATCGCCTTGATGGTCGCCCCGCCCTTGCCGAGCGCGATCTTGCGCTGGCTCTCGCGCTCCACGAAGATCGTCTGCTCGATCCGCACGCCGTTCTTCTGCTCGGTCCACTGGTCGGTCTCGACCGTGGCCGAATAGGGCAGCTCGTCGTGAAGGCGCAGGAACACCTTCTCGCGGGTGATCTCGGCGGCGAGCATGCGCATCGGCAGGTCCGAGATCTGGTCTTCGGGATAGAGCCACGGCCCCTCGCGCATGGCGCCGGCGAAATGGTCGAGCAGATCGTCGACGCCGTCGCCGGTGAGGGCCGAGACCATGAAGGTCGCGTCGAAGCCGACCCGGGCGTTGGCGTCGGCGGCCAGCGCCAGCAGCGCGTCGCGCTTCATCGTGTCGATCTTGTTGAGGATCAGCACCTTCGGCCGGCGGATGTCGGCGAGCTTGTCGAGGATCACCGCGATCTCGGGATCGATGCCCTTCTTGGCGTCGATCAGCAGCGCGATCATGTCGGCGTCCATCGCCCCGCCCCAGGCGGTGTCGACCATCGCCCGGTCGAGCCGGCGCTTGGGCGCGAAGATGCCGGGCGTGTCGACGAACACCACCTGCGACGCGCCGCGGATCGCGATGCCGCGCATGATCGCCCGGGTCGTCTGCACCTTGTGGGAGACGATCGACACCTTGGCGCCGACCAGCTGGTTGACGAGGGTCGACTTGCCGGCGTTGGGCGCGCCGATCAGCGCGACGAACCCCGCCCGCGTCTTCGCCTCGCCGCCCTCGATGATCTCTTCACTCGCCTCGGTCATGTCCCGTCCGTCCAGATGTTCTCGCGCCGCAGCACCACTGCGGCGGCGGCCTGCTCGGCCTCGCGCTTGTTGCGTCCCCGGGCATCGGCCGACTCTACACCTTCGATCTCGACCCGTACCGTGAATTCGGGCGCGTGGTCCGGCCCGCTGCGCCCGGTCATCTCGTAGCGCGGCGCCGGCAGCCCGCGCCCCTGCGCCCATTCCTGCAGCGTCGTCTTGGCGTCGCGCAGCGGCCCCTCGGCGGCGTCGATCCGCCGGCCCCAGTGCGCCTCGACGAAGCGCCGCGCCGGCTCGAAGCCGGCATCGCGCCAGATCGCGGCGATCACCGCCTCGGCGACGTCGGCGAGGATCGCCTCCTTGCGCCGCCCCCCGGTCTGCCGTTCGCCCGGCCCGAGCCGGACGGCGGCGCCGAGGTCGAGGTCACGGGCGACGTCGGCGCAGGTCTCACGGCGCACCAGCATGTTGAACCGGCGGGCGAGGTCGCCCTCGTCGGCCTTCGGAAAGCGGCGGAACAGCAGGTCGGCGACGACGAGCCCGAGCACCCGGTCGCCGAGGAACTCGTGGCGCTGATAGCTCTCGGTCCCCTGGGTGTCGGAGCCGAGGAAACTGCGGTGGGTCAGGGCCCGCACCAGTTCGTCGCGGTCGGCGAAGCGATGGCCGATCCGCTCCTCCACCGCCTCCAGCGCCTTCCTGAAGCCCGGGGTCATCGCGTCGTCACGACAGCATGTCGAAGATCCGGCCGAAGCGCAGATCCTGCGGCCAGCGCCAGAACTCCCACGGCGCGGTGCCTTCCTCGAGCGAGAAGAAGATCACCTGGGCCTTGCCGACGAGATTCTCGGCCGGAACGTAGCCGACGCCGCTGCCGGCGACCCGGCTGTCGGCGGAGTTGTCGCGGTTGTCGCCCATCATGAAGTAGTGGCCGGGCGGCACCAGGAATTCCTGGGTGTTGTCAGCGGTCGAGTTGGTGCGCTGGTCGAGGGTGACGTAGCTGACGCCGTTCGGCAGCGTCTCGCGGTAGGCCGGCACTCGCACCTCGCGGCCAAAGGAGGTGCTTTCGACGAAATCGTCGATCCGCTCGCGCGGCACCGCGACGTCGTTGATGTAGAGCACGTCGTCGCGCATCTGAATGCGGTCGCCCGGCAGGCCGATGACGCGCTTGATGTAGTCCTGCGAGGGATCGGATGGCAGCGCGAACACGGCGATGTCGCCGCGGCGCGGCGCGCCTTCCCAGATCCGGCCCTCGATCGGCACGATGCCGAAGGGGAAGGAATAGCGGCTGTAGCCGTAGGTGTACTTGGAGACGAAGAGATAGTCGCCCACCAGCAGCGTCGGCATCATCGACCCGGAGGGGATCGAGAAGGGCTGGAACAGGAAGGACCGCACGACCAGCGCCAGCAGAAGGGCCTGGAGGATCACCTTGATGGTCTCGCCGAGGCCACCCTCGTCGCTTCTCTTGTCGCTGCTCACGCTCATTTCGTCCTTCGTCCTGTCGAACGCGGTCGGCCGGACGCCGGATGCAGAGGCGATCCGTCCCGGAAAAGCGGCGTTATCGCGCCGGGCGCCGCGGCCGCGCGGGAACCTGCGCGTAGATAGCGGCTCCACGAAGGCAGCGCAACAAAGCTCCCGGATTTCGCCGCACGCGGCCTGCAGAACCGTCCCGCGGGACGATCCTGTCCGCCGCCCCGCCCGCCGGCTCCGCGCCGCGACTTCCGAACGACGGCCGGCGAGGGTCAGTCCCGGCGCGGCCAGTC
Organism: uncultured Alphaproteobacteria bacterium; assembly: GCA_937900425.1. Lineage (GTDB taxonomy): Bacteria > Pseudomonadota > Alphaproteobacteria > Rhizobiales > Pleomorphomonadaceae > CALCDT01. Next base: position 10,055 of record CALCDT010000201.1, read on the forward strand.
GGCCGGCCAGGCCGAGATCACCACGAAGGCCTGGGCGAGCGGATGGTCGTCGGTGATGGTGACGTCGATCCGGGGAACGAGGCCGGGCGGTGTCAGGCTCTCGAGCCGTTCGAGCGCCGAGCCGGTCAGCACGATCGTCGGCTTGCCCGACGGCAGGTTGACGACGCCGAGTTCGCGCCAAGCCACTCCCATGCTGATGCCGCTGCCGAGGGCCTTGGAACAGGCTTCCTTGGCGGCAAAGCGCTTGGCGTAGGAGGCGGCGCGTTCCTTGCGCCGGTCGGAGCGGGCGCGCTCGACCTCGGTGAAGACGCGATGCGTGAAACGCTCGCCGAAGCGCTCCAGCGTCTTTTCCACCCGGCGGATGTCGATGAGGTCGCTGCCGATGCCGATGATCATGCCACTTCCTCGACTTTGCTCCGTTCGCCCTGCACGCTCGCCTGGCCAGCGGTGAGACGCTTCGCCCGCCGCCGGGCCTGATGCGCCGCGGCGGCCTTATAGGAGACGACGTAGAGCAGCACGGCGGCGGTCGCCCCGAGCGGTACCGAACCGATGATCATCGGCTTCAGCGTCGGCCACAGCTGGGAGATGCCGTTCTCGAACAGGCCCTGCGACAGCATCGCCGCGTCCGGCGCCTCCGGCCCGTGGCCGTGCGTCGCGGTCTGCCCGCCGGCCAGGATGAACCGGCCGACCTCGAAGGTCGCGAGCCAGATGAAGGGAAAGGTCAGCGGATTGCCGACCGCGGTGCCGAGCGCGGCGGCGAGCATCGATCCGCGCAGCAGGAAGGCGACCGCGAAGCCGAGCAGGATGTGGAAGCCGATGAAGGGCGTGAACGAGGAGAAGGTCCCCGCCGCCACGCCGGCGGCGATGGCGTGCGGCGACGCCTTGAGGCGGACGACCCGCTTGCGGAAATAGGCGGCCGTGCGGGAGAATCCCCGCCTCGGCAGGAAGAAGCTGCGCAGGCGCTCCATCCACGTCAGCGGAACGCGGCGGCGAAACATCATCGGTCGGCGTCTCCTGCCCGGCCCGCGACCTCGCGGCCGTGCATCCTCTCGTCCCGGCTCGGTCGGGGCGCATGTCGAGCCGGCACTATATCCACCACGCCCGGATTGACAAAACCCTCACCGCCGCCCCGCCCCGGTCAGGCGAGCCCGCGGCTGCCGGGCTTGACCGCCGGGATCGCGGCGAGTTCGGGCGGCAGGTCGTCCGGATCGTAGGACGGCACCTCGTAGTCGGCGAGCGCGATCAGCCGGCGGCCGACGTCGGCTCTGCCGGCCGAGCGGTCGATTAGACAGGCGACCGCGACGACCTCCGCCCCGATCTTCTCCAGCGCCGCCACGGTCTCGCGCACCGAGAGCCCGGTGGTGACGATGTCCTCGACGATCACCACCCGCGTGCCGGGCGCCATCTCGAAGCGGCGCAGGCGGAACTCGCCGCCCTCGCGCTCGACCCAGACCGCCGGCACGCCGAGGTGGCGGGCGGTCTCGTAGGCCGGGATGATGCCGCCGACCGCCGGCCCGACCACCATGTCGATGGCGCCGAGCCCGGCGGCGCGGATCTTCTCCGCCAGCCCCTTGCAGAGCGTGCCGGTCCGCTCGGGCGACATGAACACCCGCGCCTTCTGCAGGAAGACGGCGCTGCGCCGGCCCGAACTCAGGATGAAGTGCCCCTCGAGGATCGCCCCCGCCGCACGGAACACGTCCAGTACCTCGTCCCTCGTCATCGCCTTCTCCCCGGCTCCGTCCGCCGCCCCGCGATCTCCGGCCTCAGCCGTTGACGCGCTCGACGGCCGAGACGTTCACCTGCGTCTTCAACTGGTTGATGATCCGCGTCAGGTGCATGAGATCGTAGACTTCCAGATCGATGATCAGGTCGTGGAAATCCGACGTCCGCGCCACCATGCGCACGTTGTCGATGTTGCCGTCGTTGTCGCTGATCACCTGAGCGATGCGGGCGAGCGAGCCCGGTGCGTTGAGCGAGGACACCACGATCTGCGCCGGAAAGCGCACCGGCTTGTTGCGGTCGATGTCCCAGCGCACGTCGAGCCAGCGTTCCGGCTGGTCGTCGAACTGCTTCAGCGCCGGCGACTGGATCGGATAGATGGTGATGCCCTCGCCCCGCGTCAGGATACCGACGATGCGGTCGCCCGGCACGGCGCCGCCGTCGGGCGCGAAGCGCACCGGCAGGTCGCCGGCGATCGAGCGCACCGGATAGTCCGGCTCGCCGGAGGCGAGGTCGGGCACGCGGAACTTCATGGTCTCGGCGCGGGCGAAGGTGTACCAGCCCTCGCCCGGCGTCATGGTCTGCACCACCAGCGGCGGGATCATGTAGTCCGGGTAGACCGCCTTGATGACGTCGGACGACGGCAGTTCGGATCGTCCGACCGCGGCCAGCACGTCGACCGCGCTCGGCAGGCCGAGCCGGGCCGGCGCCTTCTCCAGCAGAGCGTCGTTGAAGTCGCGCCCCGCCCGGCTGAAAGCGACCTCGAGCACCTGCCGGCCGACAGCCGCATACTGCTTTCGCAACTGGTCGCGGGTCGCCCGGCGGATCGCGGCGCGCGCCTTGCCCGTGATCGCGATCGTCTCCCACGTCGGCGGCGGCACCTGGGACGGTGAGCGGATGATTTCGACCTCGGCGCCGTTCTGCAGCGGCGTCACCAGCGGGCTGATCGTGCCGTTGATCTTGCAGCCGACGCAGGTGTTGCCGACGTCGGTGTGGACGGCGTAGGCGAAGTCGATCGGCGTCGCCCCGCGCGGCAGCGTGATCAGCATGCCTTTCGGGGTAAAACAGAACACCTGGTCCTGGAACAGTTCGAGCTTGGTGTTCTCGAGAAATTCCTCGGGGTTCGCCCCTTCCGAGAGCGAGGAGATGGTGCGCCGCAGCCAGGCGTAGGCCTGGCTCTCCTCGGAGAGCTGCGGCAACCGACCCTCGCCGCCGGTGCCCGGCCGCTCCTTGTAGTTCCAGTGGGCGGCGATGCCGTATTCGGCGATCTCGTGCATCTCGCGCGTGCGGATCTGCAGTTCGACGCGCTGGCGATGCGGGCCGACGACGGTGGTGTGGAGCGAGCGGTAGTCGTTCTGCTTCGGCGTCGAGATGTAGTCCTTGAAGCGGCCCATCACAGAGGACCACAACGTGTGGACGACCCCGAGGCAGCGGTAGCAGCTGTCGATGTCGTCGACGAGAACGCGGAAACCGTAGATGTCGGAGAGCTGCTCGAAGCCGATCCGCTTGGAGAGCATCTTGTTGAAGATCGAATAGGGCCACTTCTCGCGGCCCTTGACCTCGGCCTTGATGCCGCGGGCCTCGAAGGCTTCGGCGAGCTCGGTCTCGATGTCGGCGATGAGGCCGCTGTTCTTGCGGCGCAGGTCCTCTAGATTGGCGGAGATGCGGCTGTAGGATTCCGGATTGAGCGTCTTGAAGGACAGGTGCTCGAGCTCCTGCCGCATGTCCTGCATGCCCATGCGCCCGGCCAGCGGCGCATAGATGTCCATCGTCTCCTCGGCGATGCGGCCGCGCTTGTGCTCGGGCATGTGCTCGAGCGTGCGCATGTTGTGGAGCCGGTCGGCGAGCTTGACGAGGAGGACGCGCAGGTCCGCCGCGATCGCCAGCAGCAGCTTGCGCAGGTTTTCGGCCTGCTCGGTGCGCTTGGAAACGAGGTCGAGACGCTTGAGCTTGGTCAGTCCCTCGACGAGGCGCCCGATCTCCTCGCCGAAGATCTGGTCGATCTCGGCGCGCGTCGCGTCGGTGTCCTCGATGGTGTCGTGCAGCAGGGCGATGACGATGGTCGCGTCGTCGACCTTGAGGTCGGTCAGGATCGCCGCGACTTCGAGCGGATGGGAGAAATAGGGATCGCCCGAGGCGCGCTTCTGCGTGCCGTGCTTGCGCATGGCATAAACATAGGCCTTGTTGAGGAGGGCTTCGTCGCAATCGGGATTGTAGCGGTGAACTCGCTCGACGAGTTCGTACTGACGCATCATGAGCGCACGATCCGACCAAAAGAACGGCCCGCCCGGTCGTCGCGGGCGAGCCGTCCACCAAAACCGATCGATCCCGGCTCCGCCCACGGGTCCGGGGCGGACGCGGCCGTGCCGGCCATCCGGGCTCTGCGCGCCGACGGGGCGGAAGCCGGCCGCAACCTCAGATCTCTTCGACCTTCTCCGGCGGCACCAGGCCTTCGAGGCCCTTCAGAAGTTCCTCTTCCGACATCCGGTCGAAAGCGATCTCGGCGTCGTCCTCGCCGCTCTCGGAGGTGCCGATCAGAGCCACCGGCTCCTGTTCGGGCTCGTCAACCTCGACGTATTTCTGCAGCGAGTGGATCAGGTCTTCCTTGAGATCCTGAGGCGAAATCGTCGAATCGGCGATCTCGCGCAGCGCCACGACGGGAAACTTGTCGTTGTCGCGCTCGACCGTGAGCGGTGAGCCGGACGAGATCATCCGGGCCCGGTGGCCGGCGAGCAGAACCAGCTCGAACCGATTGTTGACCTTGTCGATGCAGTCTTCGACCGTAACGCGCGCCATCGCTCTTCAACTCCTTCGACCCGCCGTCGTCTCGGCGCCGGCCGCACGATACGTGCGGGCGCCGGATTCGCGGGTCAGTCCAGTCCATCTCGTCGGGGAGGCATGAGACGACAGTCTAGCGCAGGCGCCGACCATCCGCCACCTCGAACCCGATTTTGAGTGGAACGTTTCGAACCGTCACATAAATCGACCTCGACAAACATGCAAGACTGCCCTAATCACGAAGAACTTTCCGGGACGATCGTTTTCCGGGCCATTCCCGTCATCGCCGTGTTGTGAGGCCGCTTGTTCAGGGGTACGATCGACGCATGTCGGATCGTCCCCGTCGATTGTCCGGCCCGATCATCCGCATCGGTTCCTGTTGGAGGGGTCACGCCGATTTGACCACGCGCGCATTCAAGGCGGCGTTCTCCGCACCATCTGTGTGGAGACGCGGTGTCGACCGCTCGCACCGGGTCGACGCAGAAGGCAATCGGGGCCGAAATATTGCCATCACCGTCGCCAGGCCGGTCCCCGGGACCGGCGGCGCCACGGACGCCGATCACCGGTTTCGGTGACGGCTCGCGACGGACGATGCGGAAAATCCCGAGACGCGCGGCCATCCCTGCACGCGCTCGTTGCTGCTGAGATTTGACGAAGGTAGAGAGATGTTCGACGAACGAGAGAAGATTGCCCTGTTCATCGATGGTGCGAACCTTTATGCGACCGCCAAGGCGCTGGGTTTCGACATCGACTACAGGCGCCTTCTGAAGGAATTCGGCTCGAAGGGCTATTTGCTTCGGGCTCTTTATTATACGGCCCTTGCGGAAGATCAGGAATATTCTTCGATCCGCCCGCTGATCGACTGGCTCGACTACAACGGCTACAAGGTCGTCACCAAGCCGACCAAGGAGTTTTACGACGCAAGCGGCCGCCGCAAGATCAAAGGTTCGATGGACATCGAACTGGCCGTCGATGCGATGCTGCTGTGCGAATACGTCGACCACCTCGTTCTGTTCTCGGGCGACGGTGACTTCCGCTATCTGGTCGAGGCGATCCAGCGCAAGGGCCGCAAGGTCTCGGTCGTCTCCACGCTCCAGACCCAGCCGTCCATGGTCGCCGACGAACTGCGCCGCCAGGCCGACCACTTCATCGACCTCGCCACCCTGCTGCCGAAGATCGGTCGTGACCCGTCCGAGCGGGTCCAGCGGACGGTCGAGCGCAACGTCGAGGAGTGAGCGCCGCCTCGACGGCGTCCGAGGGCGGCGCCTCCGCCGCCTTTCCGGCCGAACCGGACCGCGATTGTCCGCGCTGCCCGCGGCTCGTCGCCTTTCGCGAAGCGGCCAGGGCCGCCGAGCCGACGTGGCACAACGCCCCGGTGGCGAGTTTCCTGCCATCGGGCGGGGAGGAACGGGTGCGCCTGCTCGTCGTCGGGCTGGCACCGGGCCTGCGCGGCGCCAACCGCACCGGACGGCCCTTCACCGGCGACTACGCCGGCGATCTTCTTTATGAAACCCTCGTCGAATTCGGCTTCGCCGCCGGCCGCTTCGAAGCGCGGCCCGACGACGGCCTGAGCCTCGTCGACGCGGCGGTGACCAACGCGGTGCGCTGCGTGCCGCCGGAGAACAAGCCGGTCGGCGCCGAGATCGCCGCCTGCCGCCCCTTCCTCGCCGCGACGGTCGGACGATTCGCGAAGCTGCAGGCGATCGTCGCCCTCGGCCGGATCGCCCACGATTCGGCCCTGCGGGCCCTCGCCCCGCATCTCGATCGCCCGCCGACCCGCTTCGCCTTCGCCCACGGCACGATGCACGCGGCGGCGGGACCGGCCGGTCCGCTGCTCTTCGCCGACAGCTACCACTGCTCGCGCTACAACACGAACACCGGCCGCCTCACGCCGGAGATGTTCCGCACGGTCTTCGCCGCGGTGCGCGAGCGCATCGGCTGAGAGGCCGGGCGTCGGCTCAAGACGAGGGAACTATCCGTTTCGGCAGGCGCAGGCGCCGCCCCTCCGGGCCCTCCCGGCCTCGGGCCGCCCGTCATCTCCGCGGGGCGCCCGTCGGAGAGGAAAGCGACGCCGGCCCGGTCAGCCGATGGCGTCGATGCAATAGGCCATCCAGCCGCCGGCGGGGGCGTAGAGCGTGGCGGCGGCCACCGCGATCAGCGCCCCGCCCATGGCGATTCGGAGCCGCGGCTTGCGGGCGAGGCCGCGCAAGCCGCCGATGCCGAGCGCGGCCGCGGTGACCGACGGCATCGTGCCGAGGGCGAAGCCGGCCATCACCCCCGCCCCGCCGGCGGCGCTTCCCGTCAGCATGGCGTAGAACAGTCCGCCGTAGACCATGCCGCAGGGCAGAAAGCCCCAGGCGAGGCCCGAAGCGAAGGAGGCAGGCCCGGCGTAGCCGGCGAGCGCCGGCGCGGCGCGGCCGATCCGCAGCGTGATCGGTCGCGTCACCCGGTCGATCAGGGCGAGCGAAGGGGCAAGGCCGGTCAGCGTCAGGCCGATCCAGGCGAGCGTGACCGCGGCGCCCCACTGCAGCAGCCGGTAGGCCAGCGCCTGGTCGAAGAGCCCGTAGACCGAGGATCCGGCGAGCCCCACCGCAGCGCCGGCGGTGACGTAAGCCGTCGCCTTGCCCGCCTGGGCCAGCAACAGCACCTCGAGCCGCTTGCCGACGCTCTCCTCGCCGGAGAAGGCGAACATGATGGTCGAGGCGACGGCCCCGCACATGCCGGCGCAGTGCAGGCTGCTGGCGAGGCCGAGCAGCAGACCGCCGATCAGGGTGAGTTCGCTCGCGTCCATGACGTCTCCGCGGCGGCGGCGCCACCGCCCGTTTGCGCCAGACCAACCACGGATCACCCGGCGGCGCCATGAGCGAGATCAAACACGGGAAGGAAAGAGGGGCATTCGTCCCCGGCTCGGCCCCTGTCGACCGGTCGGGAGGTTCTTCGCACCGTCCCGGCCGATCGCAGGCGCCGCGGTGTCATATGGTCGTGCTCTTGAACCGACCGCCTTTCGCCCTCACCCGTGCGCCGACGGGCCGAGCTCACGACGGCTCCGGATCTCGATGGAACCAGCGCGCCGGGCACCCTTCCAAAGAGCTCTCCTCCGTCATTCACGCGCACGCGGGACCTCAGCCCTCCGCGTGGGCGACGCTTGAGAATCGCGCGGGCCCCCGACGCTCCCGCACCATCGAAATCGCCGGCCGTTCCCCCGTCGCCCGCTGGATTCTCGCGTGCGCGGGAATGGCGATGGAGAGGCCTTCCGGCAACGACGACGGGAAGGTCGCAGTGGGGGCGCTTCGAACCAACGCGGCGTCAGAACCGGTCGGAGACGAGATGGACGAGGCCGGCGCCGACCCGGTAGCCGGCTTCCTTCACCGCCCGCAGCGGCGCCGCTTCGGCCTTCGCCACCGGCAGCGGCATCGCCTCGAGCGGGCGTTCGCCGAGGAGATGTTCGGCAAGCGCCCGCCCGAACACGGTCCCCGGCGCGATGCCGCGGCCGTTGTAGCCGGCGACGGCGAGGATGCCCTCCCCGAGCACGTGGAGCCGCGGCAGGTTGTCGGCGGTCATCCCGATCTTGCCGTACCAGGCGCTCTCGAACGGGATGCCGGCGAGTTGCGGGAACACCCGCGTCATCGCCCGCTCGGCCCAGGCGCGGTGGACGGCGGCGTCCGGCGCTTCGAGCGCCCCGACGCTGCCGAAGACGAGCCGCCCGGCGGCATCGAGGCGGAACGAGCTCAGCACCTCGCGGGTGTCCCAGCAGCCCTCGCCGCCGGCGAGGATCCCGGCGCGGAGGACCGCCGGCAGCGGCGCGGTGGCGAAGTTGAAATAGGGCAGATGGACCTGCTGGCCGCGAAGCTCGGGAAAGACCCGGCTGGCGTAGGCGTCTCCCGCGGCGACGACACGCCGGGCGAGAAGCGCGCCCGTTGGCGTCGTCAGCCGCCAGCCCGCTCCGGCCCGCTCCACGCCGCCGACCGGCGAGCCGGTGTGGATGCGTGCACCCGCCCGCAGCGCCGCGCCGGCGAGGCCGCGCGCGTAGGCGAGCGGCTGAATCGTTCCGGCACGGCGATCGAGCAGCGCCCCGGCGTAGCGGCCACCGCCGATCCGCCAGCGGGTCTCTTCGGCATCGAGCAGTTCGACCGGCGCCTGATAGGCCCGCCACTGCCGGGCGCGATCCTCGACGTCGGCGAGCCCTTCGGCCCCGACCGCGCAATGCAGCGTGCCGGCGTGGACCGCCTCGCAGGCGATGCCGTGGCGGGCGACGAGATCGAACACCACCTGCGGCGCGCCGCCGAGGAAGCGCAGCAGCCGGTCGCCATAGTCCGGGCCGAGGGTGGCGAGCAGCGCCTCGGGCTTCACCCACATGCCGGCGTTGACGAGGCCGACGTTGCGGCCGGACCCGCCGAAGCCGATCGCCTCGGCCTCCAGCACGGTGACGGCGACGCCGGCTTCGGCGAGATGCAGAGCCGTCGAAAGACCGGTGTAGCCGGCGCCGATCACGGCGACGTCGGTTTCCGCGGGGCCGAGCAGGGCGTCGGTCGGGGGAGCCGGCGGCGCGGAGGCGCCCCAGAGGCCGTGGCTGTTCGCGTCGAGGGACATGGGGCGGGACCCGGATCTGCGGCGGGCGGCGGACGACGCCCGATTCGACCCGGAGCATGTCCGATGGCGCGGGCGCCGTGAAGAGGCGCAGGGGTCAGTCGTTCCCCTGCCCCCGCTTCGCGCCGGGACATCGGCCGGACAGGACGGCGCTCTCGATGGCGGCGAGGAACGACGCCTCGGCGTCGGCGAGGGCACCGCTGTTGTCGACGACGTGGACGGGAAGGTCCCCGGTCTCGATTTCGACGACGCGCTCCAGCCGGCCGGCGATCTCCCCGGCGCTCTCGCGCCCGCGCCGGGCCAACCGCTCGCGGCGCGCTTCGAGCGAGGCGGTGACCGTGAGGACGAGAACGCGGGGGAAACGCGCGGCGATCGCCGGGAGGGCGTGGCGCGACACGTTGGCGACGACCGTGCGCCCGCGGGCGATCTCCTCGTCGAGGCCGGCAGGAAGTCCGTAGTAGAGGCCGTGGGCGCCCCAGGTCACGGCGAAGGCGCCGGCCCGCGCGGCGTCGGCGAAGGCTTCGGCGCTGAGGCTGTCGTGGTCTTCGGCGGCCGGATCGCATTCCCGGGTGATGCAGCGGCGCACGAAGACGACGGCGGGATCGACCGCGAGTGCGCAGCGGGCAGAGGCGAGCAGCGTGTCCTTGCCGACGCCGCTCGGCCCGACGACGGCGACGAAGGTGCCGGGCGCGCCGGCCCCCGCCTCGTCCTCCGCGGCAAGATCCTGCGGCGCCCCGCTGCCGGTCGTCATGCCACCCGCGCCCCCTCGCGCCAGACCTCGCGCACCACCGGCACGGCCTCGTCGCGCAGGACCCGGACGAGATCGGCGCGCCGGCCGACCTCGATGGCACCGCGGTCGAACAGACCCACCGCCTCGGCCGGACGCTTCGACACCATGCCGACGGCCCGCGGCAGCGAGATCGCCGGCTCGACATCGGCGAGGAAGAAGGCCGACTGGATCAGGCTGAAAGGAATATAGTCCGACGACAGGATGTCGAGGAGACCATCCGCCGCAAGGTCGCGGGCCGAAACGTTGCCCGAGTGCGAGCCGCCGCGGATGACGTTGGGCGCTCCCATCAGCACCGAAAGGCCGGCCTGCGACGAGGCCCGCGCCGCCATTCGGGTCGTCGGAAACTCCGCGATCCGCACGTCGAAGGCGACCGACTCGGCGACGTGCTCCTCGGTCGCGTCGTCGTGGCTCGCCAGCATGACGCCGCGCGCCCGGCAGGCCTCGGCGATCGCCCGCCGGTTGGCCGGCGCGTTGACCCGGGACTGCTCGATGCGGTCCTCGACGAACCTGCGAAAATCCGGGTCGTTCAGGTTGAGCTTCGGCTGGTAGTAGATCGAATAGGCCTCGAGGCTGACGAACTGGCGCTGACCCGGGGCGTGGTCCATCAGCGAGGCGAGGCGCACGCGCGGATCCTCGGCGAAATAGCCGTAGTCCTCGAAGCAGTTCGGCGCCGAGACCTCGCAGCGCAGGTGGATGAAGTGGTCGGCCCGCAGCCGGCCGCGAGCGCCGGCCTGCTCGATCACGTCGGCGACCTCGCGCATGTCGCGGCCGGTGAGGAACTGGTTCTCGTCGGAGCCGAGCCGGATGGCGTCGAGCACCGTCGTCACCCCGGCGGTGGCGAGCTGGGCGTCGTGGGCCTGCACGGCGGCATGCGGATTCCAGCGAACCTTCGGCCGCGGCTGGATGTGGCTTTCCAGATGGTCGGTGTGAAGCTCGACGAGGCCGGGAACGAGGAACTCGCCGCCAAGGTCGTGGCCGACACGCGATGGTCCCTCGCCGATCTCCGCGATCACGCCGTCGCGCACGACGACCGACCCGTGGATCACCGCGTCGGGCGTGACGATCCCGGCGTTGCTGAAGACGGTTTCCCTCACCATCGGATACTGAACTCCCCTTCGTGTTCCGCCGTCCTCACGCCGCCGTCCGCGCGGCGGCGAAGCCCGAGACGTCGATGACGACGTCGGCCACCGCCTCGCGGACGTCGCGATCATGGAAGATGCCGAGCAGCGCGACCCCCTGCCGCTTCTTCTCGGCGACGAGATCGACCACCACGGCCCGGTTGACCGCGTCGAGCGACGCGGTCGGCTCGTCGAGCAGCAGGATCGGGTGGTCGGTGATGAAGCCACGGGCGATGTTGACCCGCTGCTGCTCGCCGCCGGAGAAGGTGGCGGGCGGCAGGCCCCACAGCGCCTCCGGCAGGTTGAGGCGATGCAGCAGCATAGCCGCCTTCTCCCGTGCCGACTGCCGGCTCTCGCCGCGCTCGACCAGCGGCTCGGCGGCGACGTCGAGGGCGGAAACCCGCGGCACGGCGCGCAGGAACTGCGAGACGTAGCCGATGGTCCGGCGCCGGACGTCGAGGACGGTGCGCGGATCGGCGCTCGCGACGTCGACGAGACGGCCGTCGTGGCGGACGATGATCTGGCCGCTATCGACGCCGTAGTTGCCGTAGACCATTTTCAGGATCGAGCTCTTGCCGACGCCGGAGGGGCCGCCGAGCACGGCGCAGCGGCCGGCCTCGATCGAAAAGGACGCGCCGGAGATCACCGGCAGCCTCATGCCGCCGCGCAGGTGCATCACGAAGCTCTTGGAAATCTCGGAGACGACGAGAGGGACGGGCATCGGTCAGACCGCCAGGACGGAGGAGACGAGAAGTTGGGTATAGGGCGCGCGCGGGTCATCGAGAACCCGGTCGGTGAGCCCGGCCTCGATGACGTGGCCGTCCTTCATCACCATCATCCGCCGCGACAGCAGCCGTGCGACCGCGAGGTCGTGGGTGACGACGATGGCGGCGAGACCGAGGTCGTTGACGAGGCCGCGGAGCAGGTCGAGCAGGCGCGCCTGCACCGAGACGTCGAGGCCGCCGGTCGGCTCGTCCATGAAGACGAGGCGGGGCGCGGTGACGAGGTTGCGGGCGATCTGCAGGCGCTGGCGCATGCCGCCGGAGAAGGCGCGGGGCTGGTCGTCGATGCGGTCCGCGCCGATCTCGACCCGGCCGAGCCATTCTGTCGCCGTGTCGCGGATGCGGCCGTAGTGCCGCTCGCCGACCGCCATCAGCCGCTCGCCGACGTTGGCGCCGGCCGACACCGTCATGCGCAGTCCGTCGGCCGGGTTCTGGTGGACGAAACCCCAGTCGGTGCGCATCAGCAGCCGCCGCTCGGCCTCGCTCATCCGGTAGAGGTCGCGCCATTCGCCGTCGCGCATCCGGTAGGAGACGCAGCCGGCGCTCGGCGTCAGCCGGGTCGACAGGCAGTTGAGCAGCGTCGTCTTGCCCGAGCCGGATTCGCCGACGACCGCCAGCACCTCCCCCGGCCACAGCTCGAAGGTGACGTCCTCGCAGCCGGTGCGGGCGCCGTAGTATTTCGACAGCGCGGAGACGCGCAGCAGCGGTTCGTCGCTCATTCCGCGGCCTCCCCGGCCGGTGCGCCGAGTTCGCCATGATGGCCGTCGGCCCGCCGCGTCTCGCAATGGTCGGTGTCGGAGCAGACGAACATGCGCCCGCCGCGGTCGTCGAGGATCACCTCGTCGAGATAGAC
>CALCDT010000202.1 GCA_937900425.1 uncultured Alphaproteobacteria bacterium
CGGGTGCTGCTGATCGCCGTGCTGCTGCGCTTCATGGACAGCTTCATGATCTACACCGAGCCCTTCGTCGTCACCGGCGGCGGCCCGGGCAACTCGACGACCTTCCTCTCGATCGACCTCGTCAAGATGGCGATCGGCCAGTTCGACCTCGGCCCCGCGGCGGCGATGTCGATCGTCTACTTCCTGATCATCCTGGCCCTCTCCTGGGTGTTCTACACGGTCATGACCAACTACGGCGAGGGAGCGCGCTGATGTCCGACGCCACCACCGTCACCTCCGGCCTGCGCGAGACGGGCGCTCCCGCCTCCGCCGGCGCCATGTCCGCGGTTCTCGGCCGCCCGGCGCGTGCCTCCGTCGTCGGCCGGGCCCGCGGCTCCGCCCGCTTCGCGCCGCTGATCCCGGTGCTCTACATCCTGTTCCTGCTGCTGCCGATCTACTGGCTCGTCAACATGAGCCTCAAGACCAACGAGGAGATCCTGTCGAGCTTCACGCTGTGGCCGCAGAACCTGACCTTCCGCAACTACATGGTGATCTTCACCGATCCGTCCTGGTACAACGGCTACATCAACTCGATCATCTACGTCGTCATGAACATGGTGATCTCGGTGGCGGTGGCGCTGCCGGCGGCCTACGCCTTCTCGCGCTACACCTTCCTCGGCGACAAGCATCTGTTCTTCTGGCTGCTGACCAACCGCATGGCGCCGCCGGCGGTGTTCGCGCTGCCCTTCTTCCAGCTCTACTCGGCCTTCGGCCTGATCGACACCCACATCGCGGTCGCCATCGCCCACTGCCTGTTCAACGTGCCGCTGGCGGTGTGGATCCTCGAAGGCTTCATGTCCGGGGTGCCGAAGGAGATCGACGAGACCGCCTACATCGACGGCTACAGCTTCCCGAAGTTCTTCGTGAAGATCTTCATGCCGCTGATCGCGAGCGGTATCGGCGTCGCCTGCTTCTTCTGCTTCATGTTCTCCTGGGTCGAGCTGCTGATCGCCCGCACCCTGACGACGACCGACGCCAAGCCGATCGCCGCGACCATGACCCGCACGGTCTCGGCGTCGGGCATGGACTGGGGCGTCCTCGCCGCCGCCGGCGTCCTCACCATCATCCCCGGCGCGCTCGTGATCTGGTTCGTGCGCAACTACATCGCCAAGGGCTTCGCCCTGGGGAGGGTGTGATGAATCTGGTTCGTTCGATTGAACGCAGCGTCACCCCGTTCCCTCATCCTGAGGAGGCCCGCAGGGCCGTCTCGAAGGACGAGGGAACGGCCCCCTCAGTCGCCGCGTCGCCGCGACAGTTCCGGAAGATCGCCGTATCGACCCTCGATCAGCGCTTCCTTCTTGCGACGACTCCAGCCCTTGATCTGCCGCTCGCGCGCAACGGCCTCGGCGGCACGCTCGTAGGTCTCGCAGAAGACCAGCGTCACGGGGCGACGTCGCGCCGTGACGCTCGTGTCGGAGGGCAGGTTGTTGTGCTCCCATACGCGGGCCTCCAGGGGCTGCCGGGTGAGGCCGGTGTAGTAGGAGCCGTCGGCGCAGAGGAGCATGTAGACGGTGAAGTCCATGGTCGGGGTTCACCCTCGCAGAAGGGCAGGCGGCCTTCAGCGTCGCTGCACCGCCATCTGAAATCAACCGGCGTCCGCCTCGGCCGATCCCTCGTCCTTCGAGACGGCCCTTCGGGCCTCCTCAGGATGAGGGATCGGGTCGAAGGGCGTGTTCGCGGCGTCGCCTCGTCGCGGCCCGGCATCGTCGCCCTCGCCGAGACGTGCAGGGGACGCACATCCAATTCCCTGACGAGGAGCGCACCGTGATGGACTTCTCCTGGATGGCCTGGACCTGGCCGACCGCGATCTTCTTCATCGTGATCTTCTCGCTGATCGCCGGCATGGGGCTGTGGGAGTATCTCGTGCCCGGCGGCGGGCCGCGGGTCGGGATCCTGCGCTTCGAGACGACGCGCGGCGACCGCCTCTTCGTGTCGCTGCTCGGCGCCGCCTTCATTCATCTGTTCTGGCTCGGGCTGGTCGGCCCGGAGCTGTGGTGGGCCACGGCGCTCTCGCTGGTCTACGCCTTCGGCGTGTTCAGGCTGGTCTAGGCGCTACTGGGAGGAACCGGCGGCGTGTCCGCCGCATCGTGCGTCGCCGGAACCGGCGACATTCAAGGGAGGAAACCATGAGAAGAAAACTGATGATCTCCGCGGCCGGCGCCGCGCTGCTGCTGAGCGCGGGCTCCGCCTTCGCCGGCATGGACGAGGCCAGGGCCTTCCTCGACAAGGAGATCGGCGATCTCTCCAGCCTCTCGCGCGCCGATCAGGAAGCCGAGATGCAGTGGTTCATCGACGCCGCCCAGCCCTTCGCCGGCATGGACATCAAGGTCGTCTCCGAGACGATCACCACCCACGAATACGAGGCCAAGGTGCTGGCGCCCGCCTTCACGGCGATCACCGGCATCAAGATCACCCACGACCTGATCGGCGAGGGCGACGTCGTCGAGAAGCTGCAGACGCAGATGCAGTCGGGCGAGAACATCTACGACGCCTACATCAACGATTCGGACCTCATCGGCACCCACTGGCGCTACCAGCAGGCCCGCATCCTGACCGACTGGATGGAAGGCGAGGGCAAGGACGTCACCAACCCCGGCCTCGACATCGACGACTTCATCGGCAAGTCCTTCACCACGGCGCCGGACGGCAAGCTCTACCAGCTGCCCGACCAGCAGTTCGCCAACCTCTACTGGTTCCGCTACGACTGGTTCAACGACGAGAAGACCAAGGCCGACTTCAAGGAGAAATACGGCTACGACCTCGGCGTCCCGGTCAACTGGTCGGCCTACGAGGACATCGCCGAGTTCTTCACCGGCCGTGACATGTCCTACGCCGGCGGCCCGAAGAGCGTCTTCGGCAACATGGACTACGGCAAGAAGGATCCCTCGCTCGGCTGGCGCTACACCGACGCCTGGATGTCGATGGCCGGCATGGGCGACAAGGGCGAGCCGAACGGCCTGCCGGTCGACGAGTGGGGCATCCGCGTCAACGAGAACTCCCAGCCGGTCGGCTCCTGCGTCGATCGTGGCGGTGCCACCAACGACGCCGCGGCCGTCTACGCCGTCACCAAGGCCATCGACTGGCTGAAGAAATATTCGCCCCCGGCCGCCGGCGGCATGACCTTCGGCGAGGCCGGTCCGGTTCCGGCCCAGGGCGAGGTCGCCCAGCAGATGTTCTGGTACACCGCCTTCACCGCCGACATGGTCAAGCCCGGCCTGCCGGTGATGAACGAGGACGGCACGCCGAAGTGGCGCATGGCGCCGTCTCCTCATGGCGCCTACTGGGAAGAGGGCATGAAGGTCGGCTACCAGGATGCCGGTTCCTGGACGCTGATGAAGTCGACCCCGGTCGACCGCGCCAAAGCGGCCTGGCTCTACGCCCAGTTCGTCACGTCGAAGACCGTGGACGTCAAGAAGAGCCATGTCGGCCTGACCTTCATCCGCGAATCGACCATCAACGACAAGTCCTTCACCGAACGCGCGCCGCAGCTCGGCGGCCTCGTCGAGTTCTACCGCTCGCCGGCCCGCGTCCAGTGGTCGCCGACCGGCACCAACGTGCCGGACTACCCCAAGCTCGCGCAGCTGTGGTGGCAGAACATCGGTGACGCCATGTCCGGCGCCAAGACCCCGCAGGAAGCCCTCGACGGCCTCTGCGACGCGCAGGAGCGCGTGCTGGAGCGCCTCGAGCGCGCCGGCGTCCAGGGCGAGTTCGGTCCGAAGATGAACGAGAAGCACGACCTCGCCTACTGGGCGGCGGAAGCCAAGAAGAACGGCACCCTCGCCCCGCGCGAGAAGCTCGAGAACGAGAAGCCGGCCGGCGAGACCGTCTCCTACGACGAGCTGATCAAGTCCTGGCAGAAGTGACCCCGACCTCCGGACGGGTTCGGCCTCGCCGATCCCGTCCGGGACCGCCTTTCCCCCGTCGTCGGCACCCGGCGACGGCCGGGCGCGCGATTCCGGGGCGGAAACGCTCCGGGATTTTTTTGTCGCTCCGTGTCATCGAACGAGAAAACCGAGGGAGACTTCCGGCATGGCCACCCACGTCCTCGCCATCGACCAGGGCACCACCTCCACCCGCTCGATCGTCTTCGATGCGGAGCGCCGGATCGTCGGCACCGCCCAGCAGGAGTTCCCCCAGCACTATCCTCATCCCGGCTGGGTCGAGCACGACCCCGCCGACCTCGTCCGCACCGCGATCGAGACCATGAAGGGCGCGATCGCGGGCGCCGGCATCACCGCCGCCGACATCGCCGCCATCGGCATCACCAACCAGCGCGAGACGACGCTGGTCTGGGACCGGGCCACCGGCGAGCCGGTCCACCCGGCGATCGTATGGCAGGACCGCCGCACCTCGGCGATGTGTGCCGAACTCAAGGCCGCAGGCCACGAGGCGATGGTGCGGGAGCGCAGCGGCCTGCTGCTCGATCCCTATTTCTCCGGCACCAAGGTCGCCTGGATCCTCGACGCCGTCGACGGCGCGCGGGCGCGGGCCGAGGCCGGCGAGCTCTGCTTCGGCACCGTCGACAGCTGGCTGATCTGGAATCTGACCGGGGGCGCCGTCCACGTCACCGACGCCACCAACGCCGCCCGCACGCTGCTTTTCGACATCCGCGCCAACGCCTGGAGCGACGAGCTGCTCGCCATGCTGAAGGTTCCGTGGGCGATGCTGCCGGAGGTGAAGGACTGCGCCGCCGACTTCGGCATGCTCGACCCGGCGATCCTCGGGGCGGCGATCCCGATCCTCGGCGTCGCCGGCGACCAGCACGCCGCCACCGTCGGCCAGGCCTGCTTCACGCCCGGCATGCTGAAGTCGACCTACGGCACCGGCTGCTTCGCCGTGCTCAACACCGGCGAGGAGTTCGTCGCCTCGAACAACCGCCTGCTCACCACCATCGCCTACCGGCTCGACGGCCGCACCACCTACGCCCTCGAAGGCTCGATCTTCATCGCGGGTGCCGCGGTGCAGTGGCTGCGCGACGGCATCAAGGTGATCGACCAGGCCGCGGCCAGCGGCGACCTCGCCGCCGCCGCCGATCCCGAACAGCGGGTCTATCTCGTGCCGGCCTTCGTCGGCCTCGGCGCCCCGCACTGGGACGCGGACGCCCGCGGCGCGATCTACGGCATCACCCGCAACACCGGGCCGGCCGAATTCGCCCGCGCGGCGCTGGAGGCGGTCTGCTTCCAGACCGCCGACCTGCTCGACGCCATGCACAAGGACTGGGCCGGGTCGGCCGAAACCATCCTGCGGGTCGACGGCGGCATGGTGGCGAGCGACTGGACCATGCAGCGCCTCGCCGACATCCTCGACGCGCCGGTCGACCGGCCGGAGATCCTCGAGACCACCGCCCTCGGCGCCGCCTGGCTCGCCGGTCGCCGCGCCGGCCTCTGGCCGGACGAGGCCGGCTTCGCCCGGGCCTGGCGCCGCGAGCGCCGCTTCGAACCGGACATGGACGCCGCCGAGCGTGCCGAGCGCCTCGCCGGCTGGCGCGACGCCGTGGCCCGGACGCTCACGCGGGGCTGACCGCCGGGCCGTATCCGTGCGGCGGCGGACTGCGCCGTCGTCCCGGCCGCCGCAGGCCTCGCCGCCACTCGGCTGCCGGCGACAGGCGTCGAGGGACGTCTGTCCGCCGAGGCGGAAAGACGGCAGGATCTGCGGTGAAGACAAGTAATCGCCGATGCCTCCGTGAAGTTCGGCTATGAAGTCGGTGACCGCTCGGCCTTATTCTGTATCTGCACCGAATTCTCGATTGCCCACCCCACTGAAACGTGCATAGTGGCGCCGAGCGGCCGGTTCCGATACCCGGTCCGGCCGGCTCGACATGTCATCCACACCTCCACAGGAGACGGGAAATGACCGACGAGACCTCCGCCCCCAAGGCCAAGAAGCCGATGGAGAGCATCACCCTTCGTCTCGAGCGCGACGTCGTCGAATCGCTGAATGCGCTGGCCGAAAAGTCCGGCAAGTCGCTCAACGGCATCCTGCGCCCGATGATCAAGCGCGGCCTCAAGGTGGCCGAGAAGAAGGGCAAGTTCGCCGAAGAGTGATCGGACGGTTGCTCCGCCGCGAGGCGGGCCGGGCGCGCGGGGGCGAAAGCCCTGATCCGTGGCCAGGCCGCCTGCGAGCCGGAGACCGCCGCTTCGGAGAAGAGTTCGAAGGGCCGCGCGTCGATCGCGCGGCCCTTTTCTCGTCGGTGGTCCGGCCCCTGCCTGCGAGAGAGGAGGCCGGGGCGGCCCGTCTGCCATGGCGCAGGGCCGTCGGTTCCGCCGTCAGTTCGCCCCGCCGAGGCATTCGGAGAAGGACGCGCCGAGGTTGCGGACGAGCGAGAAATAGAGGTCGGGGCCGTCGGCGAGGTCGGCGCCGAGCGGGTCGAGCACGCCGGTCCGGGCGCGGCTGCCTTCCGTCACCGTGCCGATCAGCTTCGGCTCGAATTGCGGCTCGGCGAAGACGCAGGCCGCGTCGAGACCGGCGAGCTTGGCCCGGATCGCCGCGATCCGCTCGGCCCCCGGCATGACTTCTGGCGAGACCGTGATCGAGCCGGCGGCGGCGAGGCCGAACCGGTTCTCGAAATAGTGGTAGCCGTCGTGGAAGACGACGAAGGGCTTGCCCGCGACCGGGGCGAGGGTGGCGGCGACGTCGTCCTGCAGCGCGTCGAGCCGGGCGGCGACGGCGGCGGCGTTGGCCTCGAAGGTGGCCGCCTGCGCCGGATCGGCTTTCGACAGCGCCGCGGCGATCGCCTTCACCATGGCCTTGGCATTCTGCGGGTCGAGCCAGACGTGGGCGTCGAATTCACCGTGCCCGTGGCCGTGCTCCTCGCCGGAGGCGTGGTCGTGCCCGCCCTCCGCATGCTCGGCGTGATCGTGTCCGTCGTGATCGTGTCCGTCGTGGTCGTGGCCGGCGTGATCGTGGCCGGCGTGCCCTTCCTCGCCGTCGTGATGATCGCCGTGGTCGTGGGCCTCGAAGGTGCCGCCTTCGCGCAGCGGCAGCGTCTTCAGCCCGGGCGCTTCGAGCAGTTCCACCGCCGTCGCCTTGCCGGCGATGGTGGCGAGCGGCTTCTCGAGGAAGGCCTCGAGCTCCGGGCCGATCCAGAACACGACGTCGGCGTCGGCGAGCATGCCGGCTTGCGACGGCTTGAGCGCGTAGGTGTGCGGCGAGGCGGCGCCGTCGACGATGATCCCGGGCTCGCCGACCCCCTCCATTACCGCTGCGACCAGCGAATGCACCGGCTTGATCGAGGCGACGACCTTGATCTCGGCACTGGCGGAGGCCGGAACGAGGACCGTGGCGGTGGTGGCGAGCAGGGCGGCGAGACCGACGGCGGCGAAACGGGACATGAGAACTCTCCAGAAGTCTTGCACGAGGGGGATTTTCGGCGAAGGAAACGGCGAGGCGCCGCTGAGGCGGGCGTTCGGACCGCCTCGTCCGCGGGAGGCGTCCGGCGTCGTCGCCCTGCACCGGAGACGCGGGTGGATCATCGATGTGATGTTATTTGGTAACGCATTTGCGTAACGGTATAACGTGTGGCATAGAGGAGTGCAACGGCTTCCGGCGACTTCGACGCCGGAACGTCCGCCTCGCCCTCCGCGCCGTCCCGCCGCCGCAGCGCCTTCGCGCCCCCGGGGCAGGACGCGTTCCGGTGTCCCGTCGCGGCACCGACACGGATGACCCATGCTGAAGAAGGCCGACCCCCTCGTCCTGCTCGACCACGCCGGCCTCTCCCGAGGCGGCCGCTGGCTCGTGCGCGGCGTCAGCCTCGCGGTCGAGCCCGGCGAGATCGTCACCCTCGTCGGCCCCAACGGCTCGGGCAAGTCGACCACCGCCAAGATGGCGCTCGGCGTGCTCGCCCCGAGCGAGGGGCGCGCCGCCCGCCGCGACGGCCTCGTCGTCTCCTACGTGCCGCAGAAATTTTCGGTCGACTGGACGCTGCCGCTCGACGTCGACCGGTTCATGACCCTGACCGGCCGGGTGAGCGCGCGCGACGCCGACGCCGCCCTGGCCGAGACCGGCGTGTCGCATCTGCGCCGGGCCGAGCTGCGCACGCTCTCGGGCGGCGAATTCCAGCGCGTGCTGCTGGCCCGCGCCATCGCGCGGCGTCCCGACCTCCTCGTGCTCGACGAGCCGGTGCAGGGGGTCGACGTCGCCGGCGAGGTTGCCCTCTACGAACTCATCGCCCGCATCCGCTCCGAGCGCGGCTGCGGCATCCTGCTGATTTCCCACGATCTCCACGTCGTGATGGCGGCGACCGACCGGGTCGTCTGCCTCAACGGCCACGTCTGCTGCTCCGGCACGCCCCAGGCGGTGACCGCGAGCCCGGAATACCGGGCCCTGTTCGGCGCCCGGGCCGCCTCCACGCTCGCCGTCTACCGTCACGTCCACGATCACGAGCACCTGCCGGACGGCCGGGTGCGCCACGCCGACGGCTCGACCACCGACCACTGCCACCCGGACGACGGCCACCACGGCGGCGGCCACGATCACGGCCACGACCACGATCATGGGCACCATCACGATCATGGGCACCATCACGATCATCGGCACGGGCACGACCATGGGCACGATCACGGGCACGGGCACCATCACGACCACGGGCACGGCGAAGGCCACGGCCATGCCCAAGAGACCCCGACCCCGCGAGCGCCGGTGACGGCCGCCGCGGACGCCTCGGAGAGGACACGCGATGCTTGACGACTTCTTCCTCCGCGCGCTGCTCGCCGGCGTCGGCGTCGCCCTCGTCGCCGGCCCGCTCGGCTGCTTCATCGTCTGGCGCCGGCTCGCCTATTTCGGCGACACCCTGTCCCACGCCGCCCTGCTCGGCGTCGCCCTCGCCCTGCTGCTCGACACCAACGTCACCCTCGTCGTCTTCGCGGTGTCGGCCTGCGTCTCGATCGCCCTCCTCGTTCTGCGCCGGCGGGCCTCGCTTTCGGCCGACGCCCTGCTCGGCCTGCTCGCCCATTCCGCCCTCGCCCTCGGCCTCGTCGTGCTCGCCTTCATGACCTGGGTCCGGGTCGACCTGATGGGCTTCCTGTTCGGCGACATCCTCGCGGTGTCGAAGACCGACGTCGTCACCGTCTGGCTCGGCGGCGCCGGCGTGCTCGGCCTGCTCGCCCTGATCTGGCGACCGTTGTTCGCCGGCACCGTCAACCGCGAGCTGGCCGAGGCCGAGGGTGTCGATCCGGACCGCTCCGAACTCGTCTTCATGCTGTTGATGGCCGCCGTCATCGCCATCGCCATGAAGATCGTCGGCGTCCTGCTGACGACGGCGCTGCTGATCATCCCCGCCGCGACCGCCCGCCGCTTCGCCTCCGGGCCGGAGCAGATGGCGGTGCTGGCGGCGCTGGCCGGGGCGGCATCCGTGGTCGGTGGCCTGTTCGGCTCGCTGCGCTGGGACACGCCGTCGGGGCCGAGCATCGTCGTCGCCGCTCTCGCCCTGTTCGTCCTGACGCTTTCGCCCCTCGCCGGCCTCTTCAAGCGGCGCTCCGCGCCCGCCGACACCCGGACCTGACCCGATGCCTCCCCACGACCACGACCACGACCATGCCCACGATCATGGCCACACTCATCCGGACCTCACGCGCAACCAGACGCTGGTGATGACCACGCTGGTCGAGGCCGGCGGTCCGCTCAGCGCCTATTCGATCCTCGACCGGCTGCGCGGCGAGGGCATGCGGGCGCCGCTGCAGGTCTACCGCGCCCTCGACAAGCTGGTCGACTTCGGTCTCGTCCACCGGCTCGAAAGCCTCAACGCCTTCGTCGCCTGCCGCAATCCCGATTGCGAAGCCCACGAGACCGTCGCCTTCGCCATCTGCGAGCGCTGCGGCGCGGTCACGGAGATCTCCGACGACGGCCTCGCCGAACGGCTCAGGGACATCGCCGGTGCCGCCGGCTTCGCGCTGACGAAGTCGACGGTGGAATTGCGCGGCCTCTGCCGGACCTGCGGCACGGCCTGATCCGCGCGGCGTCACGGCGGGGACGAACCGTGGTGGCATTCGTGTAGGGAATGAAATTTTCCTATCTTGCCGGCGGGCCGGCGGCGTGCTTCGCTGCGCCGCGAAGGGGCGGCGTCGTCCGCCCCGGCGATCTTCGAGGAGCCTCGTCATGCCCGGTCCCACCGTCGTGCCCGTCCACGGCGACGCCGACCTGCCCGATCGCGTCGACGTGGTGGTGATCGGCGGCGGCATAATCGGCTGCGCGACCGCCCTTGAACTCGCCGAGCGCGGCGTTCGGGTGGCGCTGTGCGAAAAGGGCGGCATCGGCCAGGAGCAGTCGAGCCGCAACTGGGGCTGGGTGCGGATCTCCCGGCGCGATCCGCGCGAGGTGCCGCTGATGGCCGAATCGATCCGGATCTGGAGCGATCTCGACCGCCGCACCGGCCGCGAGACCGGCTACACCCGCGCCGGCATCGTCTTCACCTGCCCGACCGACGAGGAGGTCGGCGACTACACCCGATGGCTGCGCCATCTCGACGGTCTGCAGCTGTCCTCGCGCATCGTCGACGCCGCCGAATTCCGGCGGATGTATCCCGACGCGACGATCGACGTGAAGGGCGCGCTGGTGACGCCGGTCGACGGCCGCGCCGAGCCGCAGAAGGCGGCGCCCGCCATCGCCGAGGCCGCCCGCGACAAGGGCGCCGCCATCCTCACCGAATGCGCCGTGCGCGGCATCGAGACGGCGGGCGGGCGGATTTCCGGCGTCGTCACCGAGCGCGGCTCCATAGCCTGCTCGGCCGTGGTGCTCGCCGGCGGTGCCTGGTCCAACCTGTTCTGCGGCCGCTTCGGCCTCGACCTGCCGCAGCTCACCGTCGTCAATTCGGTGCTGCGGACGAAACCGCTCGAAGGCGGGCCGACGGAGGCGATCTGGGCCGGCGACTTCGCCTGCCGCCGCCGCGCCGACGGCGGCTACACCATCGCCAACGGCCGCGAAAACATCGTCGATTTCGTGCCCAATACCTTCCGCTACGCCCGCGCCTTCTGGCCGACGCTCAAGGAGGAGTGGGGCTCGCTGCGCTTCCGCCTCTCCGGCCGCTTCTTCGAGGAGGCCGGCACGCCGAAACGCTGGTCGATGGACGAGGAGAGCCCGTTCGAGCGCTGCCGCGTCCTCGATCCGAAGCCGGCTACGGAACGGACGCTGAAGGCGCTCGCCGATCTTTCGAAGGCCTTTCCGGCCTTCGCCAGGGCCGAAGTCGCCCAGCACTGGGCCGGCCGCATCGACGTCACCCCCGACGCGATCCCGGTGATGTCGCCGGTCGACGCCGTCCCCGGCTTCTTCATCGCCACCGGCTTCTCCGGCCATGGCTTCGGCATCGGCCCGGGCGCCGGCCGGCTGATGGCCGACCTCGTCACCGGCCGCACCCCTGTGGTCGATCCCTCCGCCTTCCGCTTCTCCCGCTTCACCGACGGCTCGAAGGTCGCGCCCGACGCGGGGTTCTGAGGCGCGGGGTTCCGAGCGGGACCTCAAAAATCCCGGATCACCTGCAAAAACCGCTCGCCGAAGCGTTCGAGCTTGGTGCGGCCGACGCCGGAGACGGCGAGCATCGCCTCCTCGTCCTCCGGTCGCTCGCGGGCGAGGGCGACGAGGGTGGTGTCGGGGAAGACGACGTAGGGCGGCACCGACAATTCCTTCGCGATCGCCGTGCGCTCGGCCCGGAGCGCCTCGAACAGGGCGCCGTCGGCCTCGTCGAGACCCTCGCGGGCGTTGCGCGCGGCGGGCGAGGCCTCGCGGGCGGCGCGGCCCTTGGTCGGCCGGTCCTTGCGGAAGCGCACGGCGCGCTCGCGCCGGAACACCGCGCGGGCCTCCGGCTCGAGCCGCAGCGCCCCGAAGGCCGAATGGTCGACCGAGACGAGGCCGGCGGCGAGCAGCTGGCGGTAGACCGACTGCCAGACCTTGGCCGACAGATCCTTGCCGGCGCCGAACACCGGCATCTGGTCGTGGCCGAAGCGGCTGGTCTTGTCGTTGGCGACGCCCGTCAGCACGTCGACCAGATGGCCGGCGCCGAAACGCTCGCCGGTGCGGTAGACCGCCGCCAGCGCCTTGATAGCCGCCTCGGTTCCGTCCCAGGTCTCGACCGGCTTCAGGCAGGTGTCGCAATTGCCGCAGTTGCCGGGATGGGCCTCGCCGAAGTGGGCGAGGATCGCCTGGCGCCGGCAGCCCGGCGTCTCGCAGATCGCCAGCAGCGCGTTGAGCTTGGAGCGCTCCACGCGCTTGACCTCGTCGGAGGCGGCGCTCTCGTCGATCATCCGCCCGCGCTGGACGACGTCGGCCATGCCGTAGGCCATCCAGACCTCCGAGGGCAGGCCGTCGCGGCCGGCGCGGCCGGTCTCCTGGTAATAGGCCTCGACCGAACCGGGCAGATCGAGATGGGCGACGTAGCGCACGTTCGGCTTGTCGATGCCCATGCCGAAGGCGACGGTGGCGACGAGGCAGAGATCCTCTTCCTTGAGGAAGGCGTCCTGGTGGGCCTCGCGCGTCGCCCGCTCCATGCCGGCGTGATAGGCGAGCGAGCGGATGCCGTGGCCGTTGAGGAAGGCGGCGGTGTCCTCGACCTTGGCGCGCGACAGGCAGTAGACGATGCCGCTCGCGCCCCTGTGGCGGGCGAGGAAGCGCAGCAGCTGCTGGCGCGGCTGGTCGCGTTCGACGATCTCGTAGGCGATGTTCGGCCGGTCGAAGGAGGTGGTGAAGACCTTCGCCGAGGCGAGCCGCAGCCGCTCGATCAGGTCGTCGCGGGTGTGCGGGTCGGCGGTCGCCGTCAGCGCCATCCGCGGCACGCCCGGAAACGCGTCGGCGAGCTCGCCGAGGGCGCCGTATTCGGGGCGGAAGTCGTGGCCCCACTGCGAGACGCAATGGGCCTCGTCGATGGCGATCAGCGCCAGCGGCGTCTCCGCGATCATGTCGCGGAACGCCGGCGTCAGGATGCGCTCGGGCGTGACGTAGAGCAGGTCGAGCATTCCCTCGCGCAGCGCCCGGCGCACCTCGCCGGCCTCGTCCCGGCTCAGCGAGGAGTTGAGCACCGCGGCCCGCACGCCGAACTGCTTCAGCGCCTCGACCTGGTCGCGCATCAGCGCGATCAGCGGCGAGACGACGAGGCCGACGCCCGGCCGGCACAGCGCCGGGATCTGGAAGCACAGCGACTTACCGGCGCCCGTCGGAAACAGCACCACCGCGTCGCCGCCGGCGGTGACGTGCTCGACGACCTCGTCCTGGCGGCCGCGGAAGGCGGGGTAGCCCCAGACCTGCCGCAGCACGTCGAGCGGGCGGCGGGTGGCGGAGGCCTCGAACAGGGCGTCGAGGGCGGAAGACGGGTTCGGCATCGATTCGCTCATGGGAGGGCGCATCTATGGCACGCCCGCGCGCCGATGTCCGCCTCCCTGGGACGGAAAGTCGGGGACGGACGGCGCGGCGATCGTATGGAGCCCGGTCGTCGGCGTCGGCGACGGCGATGGCGGCCAGGTGCCGGCGGCGACCCCTTCACTCGGCGGCGGCCGGTTCGTCCGGCCGGCGGCGCGGCAGCAACCCGCCGATCGCGGCGAAGGCGACGACGGCGAGGGCGCCACAGAAGGCGGTGAGCGCGAGCGCCCCCGGGGCGCCGAGCCGGTCCATGGCGAGGGCGAAGGCGAAGGGCGCAGCGGCACCGACGACGAGCCGCACCGCCATGATCCGGCCCTGCCGGGCGCCATAGCCCCTGGCGCCGAACAAGGCGAGCGGCAGCGTGCCGCCGACGATGCTGTAGAGGCCGTGGCCCATGCCGAAGACGACGGCGAACACCATCGCGCCGGGAAAGGACGGTGCGCTGGCGAGCAGCAGCAGCAGCGCCGCCGGCAGCGCCGCCGCCGAGACGACGGCGAGGGTGAGCTGGGACAATCCGCGACCGAACAGCATGTTGATCAGCCGGCTCGCGACCTGGGAGGGGCCGAACAGCGTGCCGACGGCGACGCCGGCGAGGCCGAGGCCGAGGGCGCCGAGCATCGGCAGCATGTGGACGAGGACGGCGGAGCCGACGAAGCTCTGGAAGGCGAAGCCGGCGGCCATCAGCGCGAAGCCGCGCCCGCGCCGGTCGGCCGGCAGCAGCCCGCCGGCCGGCGCCTCGACCACCGCTGCGGCGATCTCGCCCGTCCCGCGCCGGCTATCGGCGAGCGACCCCTCAATGGGCGGACGGGCGGCGAGCGGGCGGGCGAGGGGCCGCGACAGCGCGGCGTGGATCGGCAGGCAGACCAGAAGGTTCATCGCCGCGAAGACGAGATAGACCTGCCGCCAGTCGAGCAGGCCGGCGAGCCAGGTGGTGAGCGGCCAGAACAAGGTCGAGGCGAAGCCGGCGATCAGCGTCAGGTGGACGATGCTGCGCTGGGCGCGGGCGCCGTGGCGCTGGACGCAGAGCGGGAAGGCCGCGCCGTATTGCACCAGGGTCGCCGCCATCTCGATGGCGATCAGCCCCGCAACGAAGGCGGGGCCCGAGGGGGCGAAGGCGCAGCCGGCGAGGGCGAGGGCTGCGGCGAGCGAGCCGGCGGTCATCACCCGGCCGGCGCCGAAGCGGTCGATCCAGCGTCCGGTCCACGGGGCGAGCAGGCCGCCGGCGAGCAGCGCTGCCGACCGCGCGCCGAACATCCACGCGTCCGGCCAACCGAAATCCGCCGCCATCGCCGGGGCGAGCAGGGCGAAGGCGTAGTAGAGCGTGCCGTAGCCGACGATCTGGCTGACGCCGAGGGTGGCGACCTCGCGCCAGGCCCGCGCCTCGCCAGGGCCGTCGGTCGCGGGCCGGCCCGCCTCCGCCTCAACGACCATCGTCATCCTCGCCGTGCGGAACGGGGATGGCGGTCGCGGCCGCCTCGGCACCGCCGCTCCGCCGGCAGCAGTCGCGCAGCAGGAAGTCGGCGAGGCCGGTGAGGGCCGGGTAGACGGCGCTGTAGCGGATCGTGCGGCCGTCGCGGCGGGCGGCGACGAGCCCGGCCCGGTCGAGCCGGGCGAGATGGAACGACATCCGCGACGAAGACGCCCCGTCCATCGCCGCGCCGATCACCCCGGCCGGCAACCCTTCCGGCCAGGCCTCGACCAGCAGCCGGACGATCCGGAGGCGCGTCGGCTCCGACAGGGCCGAGAAAGAGGCGAGGGCGTCGTCCTCGGTCATGGAGCGTCTCGATATCTCATGAGATGTTGAGATGTCTCTAGCCCGAAATCCGCCGCCCCGCCAGCCCGTCTCTCATCGCCGACGGAAGAAGGGGTGCCGGGCGCCTCGGCGGCGCGCAGCGAAAGGGGGTAGGGTTTGCTCACAGATCTGGCCGGCGATCGAGCGCGGAGCGGCGAGACCCGACGCCGGAGTGCGGGGGATCGCATCCCCGGTGATCCACCGATGTCCGGTTCGGCATATTCGGCGGACATATGGGATTTCCGCCTCTCTCCCGTCTTCACCGGCCCTGAGCCGGTGACCCAATGGCCTCACCGGGCGGGAGGGTGTCAGTGAAGGGAGACAAGCATGTTTGATCAATCGGTTGGGACCGTCTTCGCCGCACGGCCATTGGGTCGCCGGGTCGAGCCCGGCGATGACGACAGAGAGGGAATTCGTTGGCGCCGCCGGTCCGGCGGGCCGAGATGCGGCTCCGAGTGCGCACCATGCACGCCGACGAATATCTTCATCGAATCAAGGTGCTGATCCACAGGAGCCGAACACGAAGCGGACAGCAGTGGGCTCGACTCGGCGACCCAATGGCCGTGCGGCGAAGACCAGTCCAACGCTCTGATTAAACGTGTTTATCTCACTCTCGACGCAATTCCGACCGGTGATGTGATCGGGACACCGGCTCGATGCCGGTGATGTTGGAAGAGAAGGCTGAGATCCCTGACTCACGCCGAACTCGCCGAACCGGACAGCAGTGCGTCGATCGGGATGTTGCGGCACAGGGGGCGCGAAACGGCACAGCGGCGAGAAAAAGCGGCGCCGGAAACGCGAACGCCTCCGGAGCGGTGCTCGCGGAGGCGTCGGTTCTGGTTGCGGGGGCAGGATTTGAACCTGCGGCCTTCAGGTTATGAGGGCTACCCCATCGTTCGGAATACCTTTGTGATTTCCGTTGGTTAAGAGGATTTCGGGCGCCAAACGTCGGCGTCGTGTCGCACGGAACAGCCGCAAACCGTTGGGAGCAAACGGGAATCCAGACGTGCCCTCATCCGCGCTGGCTCCGGAACCCCTCGTATCGCGGCCGGAGGCGGCATTGCAGGAAGCTCTCCAGCAGTGTCAGAACCGGAACGCCGAGGCTGGCCGGGAGCAGGATGTTGACCCGATCCACGTTCGTTCGGATCCAGTTCCCGATCTCGGCCTGATCCGCGTCGCCCAGCCCGATGCGCTCGGCATCGGCGATCATGGAGGCCGCGAGCGTGCTCTGCGCGCTGCCTGGATTGTAGTGCTGGCTTGTGTAGCGCGCCTGGCTCTTGGGTCCGACCTTCCCGACCTTCAGCACGTCCTGGCCATGGGTGAAAATGTAGACGGCCATCTGACCCGCTGGCAGCCGAGTGGGCGGCGCGTGGGGCGCGGGCAACGCCTCGATGCGGATGGCGTCTGCCGCCAGCGACACGCCCGCCAGCCGCGCGACGGTCGCGAAATCAGCGAGGGTCTGGTCCGGAAGCCATGTCATGGCGAGCCCTTGTCGAAGGCCCAGAGCGCCTTGTCGAGGGTGCGCATGGTGATGTCGTGGGTCTTGGCAGTCGCCCGGCACAGCTCGAGGTATTCCAGCCATCTCTCGAAGGTGTAGAGCGTCGACCCGCCGACGGTGTTCATCGCCCTGACGTCCAGAATCGGATACCGGTCGGGAAATGCGAAATGCAGGATCACGCTCGCCATCGGCCACTGCACACCACGGAGTGCCAGCAGCGCGCCGATGCGCAATCGTTCAGAACCAGCAGCGAATGAAACGGCTGTGATCTCTTCGACCTCCGCCTCGGTGTTTTGACTGCACAGCTGGCGTGTGCGCCCGCCCCTCCACTTCCATTTCGCCACGGCGATCAGATCATCCCGCGTCATGTATCCACGCTGTGCCGCGGCCTGCATTCGGGCCCCGAGCACGTCATCCTCGTCGTAGACGTAGTGCCCGGCGTGTTCGAGGATCTGATCACGTGTCAAATTGATCTTCATGTCAGCAGGTTAGCGAGCGCGCGACGAGCCCGCCACCGGGAATTGCTCACCCCAGCAGCTTTGCCTCGACCATGGCCATTGCCTTCTGGTGATCGGGCGACGGGAACAGGTGGCCGTAGCGCTCCATGGTCATCTGGATCGAGGAGTGGCCCGCGAAGGTCATGATCTCCTTGATCGAGAAACCCTGCTCGATCCAGAGCGACACGGCGAAGTGGCGCAGGTCATGCCAGCGCATCGTCACCTCGACCTTTTCCTGCAGCTTGCGAAACCGCGCCTGCGTGTTGGTGTGCTGGAGGATCCCGCCGCGCGGCGCGGGGAACACCAGCCCGAGATCGCTTTTCGGGCAGCGCAATTTCCAGCGGCGCAGTGCGTTCAGCACCATCGGACCTGCCGGGATGTCGCGATAGCCCGCGCGCGATTTCGGCTCGCCCATCTGGTTGTAGGCGTCGGCGCGCTGGCGGATGTGGATGAAGCCCTTGTCAAAATCCACGTCCTGCCAGCGCAGTCCCCGCAGTTCGGACGCGCGCAGACCGCCGAGGGCCGAGACGATCAGGTGAGGCTTGAAATCCTCGTCGGCCGCCTCGATCAGCGCGCGGATCGCCTCCTTCGACGGGACCGGCGCCTTGTGGTCAATCCGGCTCGATTTGATGATGCGGACGCCGTGGGCGGCGTTGGTGAACAGCTGACCGTTGTCGATGGCGTGGTCGAGGATCAGCTTCAGCACCGAGATGGCGCGGCGGGTCAGATGCTCGGACCGCCCGTTCAGCAGCAGCCGGTCGCGGAACTCGTTGACATGGCGGCGAGTCAGATGGGCGATCAGCTTGTCTCCGATCCCCACCTCGGGATCCTTGATGTGCAGCCGCACATAGTCGCTGTAGCCGCGCAGCGTCGAGCGCTCCATCCGCCGCCCGGTTTTGCACCGCACCTCGCAGTGGTCGAGCCAGCTTTTCGCGGCCTCGGCCACCGTGATGCTCTCGCTGTCGGCCAGATAGGTGTGGCTGGCGACCAGCGAGCGGACCTTCACCAGATAGACGTCGGCATCCTTCCGGCGCGGGAACAGCTTCGAGCGGCGCTTGCCGGCCTGGTCGGT
>CALCDT010000203.1 GCA_937900425.1 uncultured Alphaproteobacteria bacterium
GGGGCCCGCAGACGAGCCGGTTCCACAAGTGCCTCCACCACGGCGGCGAGCGGTTCTCCTCCGCCGTGACCGCTTGCAGCCGTCGATCGTCGCCGGCGCGAGACGGCGTCCGGGCGCCAGTCGCCCCGGTCCCGATCTCCCCGGTCCCGATCCTCCTCGCCTCGGCCCTCACGCCCGCCGCGGAACGTTCCCGCCCGCCGACAATGGCCGAAATCGCGGGCGGGCCGGGCGACGGCCGATGGCGCCTGTCGTCGCAGGCCGTGCTTGACGGGCGGAAACGTCCCGGCCCGGCCTCATACCCGGCTCATGAAATTCCGACCCGTCGGAAATTCATGAGGTCACGGCCTGACCGGCCGACGCCCGGTCGGGCTTGCCTGCGCTCGTGAAGTCCCGACTTGAAGTCCGGACAGGCCGGGACTTCGCGAGCCCGGCCTCAGTTGTAGGCCGGCGCCGCCTTCGGCTTTCGCGGGGTGAACTCGTCGTCCGCGGCGGCGCGCGGGCCGGGATCGTCGGGCTGGTGGATCTCGATGCCGCCGTCCGGGGTCGGCGTCACCAGAGCCGGCGCGGCGGAGGGAGCGCCGGCGAGCGGCGCGGCCGAAGCCGGGGCGGCGGAGGCGGCGATCGGCGCGGACGATGCTCCGGGCCCGGAAGACGGCTCCCCGGCGGACGGTTCGTCCGGAGACGGGGCCGCAGGTGGAGCGTCGAGCGGCAGCAGGGCGCGGGCGGCGAGGGCCTCGCCGTCGAGTTCACGCACCGCCCTGGGCGATGCCGGCGGCACCTTCCACTCGAAGGCGTCGAGCCGGCCGCTGACCGGCGACACCGGCGCCCAGTCGTCG
Organism: uncultured Alphaproteobacteria bacterium; assembly: GCA_937900425.1. Taxonomy (GTDB): domain Bacteria; phylum Pseudomonadota; class Alphaproteobacteria; order Rhizobiales; family Pleomorphomonadaceae; genus CALCDT01. The sequence continues at coordinate 837 of CALCDT010000203.1, forward strand.
GCGACGACGCCGTCGGCGATCCAGGCCGGGTCCTGCGGCGCGTTGAGTGCCCGCGACAGCCATTCGCGCATCCGGCCGCGGTCGCCGTGCTCGGCCTCCTCGAGTTCGGCCATCATCAGGAACACCCGGCGCGTCGGCGCGGTGCGCAGCGCCTGGGTCAGCGCCTCGCGCGCCACCTGCCACTCGTGGGCGTCGATCGCCTGGCGGGCGACGGCGAGCGCGCCTTCGACGGTGTTGGGTCGGAGCGCCGCCAGATGACGGACCCGCTTCAGCCGGTCGTGCGGCGCGTCGCCGGAGCGGACATGGGCGTAGACCTCGGCGAGATCGGGATGCGGCGCCTCCTTCCACGCGGTCTCCAGCACCTTGCTGGCCTTGCGCAGGTCGCCGTTGCGCGACAGCAGCCGGCCGGCGACCACCGAAGCCGGCACGAGGTCGGGCGCGAGGCGATGGGCCTCGAGCGCGAGGCTGCGGGCGAGTTCGGGATCGGGATCCTCGCACTGCAGCGCCCGGGCGGTGAGCAGCACCGCGCGCTGGCGCCGAGCCTCCTTCTTGTCGATCAGCCGGGCCGAGACGCTCGATTCGAGCGTGCCGAGCGCGCCGGTCCAGTCCTGCTCGGCCGACTGGAACTCCATCATCGCCGTCGCCGCCCACAGCACGCCGGGCGAGAGCTTCAGCGCCTCGGCGGCGTAGTGGCGGGCGGCGGCGCTCTCGCCCTCGCGCACCGCCTCCATGTAGAGGCCGCGCAGGCCGAGCAGCGCAGTGCCGGGCGCTTCGAGCATCTGGTTGAAGGCGGCCCGGGCCTTATCGTTGCGGCCCTCCAGCTGTGCCGTCTGGGCGTCGAGCAGGTAGACCAGCGGCTCGCGGTCGCCGAGCAGGCCACGCGCCTCGCCGGCGTAGCGGTGGGCGAGGCGGCTGTCGCCGGAGCCGACCGCGATCATGCCCCGGCTGAGCGCGGTGTAGCCTTTGTCGCGGCGGCGGGAGCGGAAATAGTCGCCGATCATGCGCGGCGTGCGGATCAGACCGGTGACGAGCGACCACACCACCACCGCGGCGACGGCGAACAGCAGCAGCGCCACGACCACGACCCGGAGCGAGGGCGCGACCTCGCCGCCCGGCCAGGCGACCGTGACGTCGACCGGAACCCCGCCGAGCCAGTCGAGCGCGAAAACCGCGGCGAAAAGGGCGGCGAGGGCAATCAGCACCCGGATCATCGTCTGGCCTCCGTTGCGGGCCCGCCGCTCACTCTCGCGGGCGCCCGTCCATAGTCCGAGGCTGACGCCGGCTGCGGCGCGCCCCCCTGTTCCGATCGAGCCTCCGGCGCCTGCGGGCGCGTCAGCTCTTGTTCACGGTCACCGAAAGCCGCTCGACCATGCGGTCGGTGAGGGCGGCGATCGCCTCTTCGGCGGCGATGCGGGCGACGAGCCCCTTCTCCCAGTCCGCCGAGGCCGCCCTGGCCGGCTCCGGCAGCTTGTCCCAGGTCGCCTTGGCGGCGACGAGATCGCCGGCCGCCAGATGGGACTCGATCTCGGCGGACAGCGGTCCGACCCCGGCGCCGTCGGCGGCCCCGGTCTCGCGGTAGTTGACGAGATTGCGCGCCCCGGCGAACAGCCGGTCGAGCGGCGCCGCGTCGGGCTGCACCTTGTCGCTCGCCATCACCTCCGCCCGCGGGAAGCTCCCGATCACGGCGAAGCGCGTCGGAATGCCGGTTTCGGCGAAGGGCTCCAGCGCCTCGATGCCCGGCAGATCGGCCGCGCTCGCCTTGACGGCGGCGAGGTCGGCGGCGAAGGGCACGCCGCGGTCGACCTTGCCGGCGAGGGTGGTGACCGCCAGCGACAGCGCCGCGATCTCGCCCTCCTCCGGCGCGCGGGCGAGGATCTGCTCGACCGAGGCGAGCCGGCCGTCGAGCGTCTTCAGCGTCTCGTCGAGCGCGGCGATCCGGCTCTCGACGTCGCCGAGCCGACCACCGAGAGCGTCGTCGCCTTGCTTGGAGGCCGCGTCTAGGTCGGACAGGGCGCCGCGGGCGGCGTCGAGGTCGCCGCGCAGGGTGTCGAGTTCGCCGACCCGGCCCTCGATCGCGGCGATGCGCTCGCCGGTCGCCGCCTGCGTCGCGGCGATGGCCTCCTGCGCCTGCTTCAGGCCGGCGGTGGAGGCGGAGATGTCGGAGACGGTGTCGTCGACGAGGCCGAGGCGGGTGCCGAAGGCGTCGGCACGGCTGGTCAGCGTCTTGAGCTCGGGGCCGTAGTCGGTGGTCGGCAGGCCGTCGACCCGCTGCGACAGCGCGCCGAGCGCGTCGGCGTTGCCGCCGGTCGCCTCGCGCAGTTCGGCGAGGGCCGACTTTGCGGCGTCGAGTTCGGTGGTCGCCGCCGACGCCGCGGCCTCGATCTGCGCGGCGAGGTCGCCGCGCGCCGTCTGGAGTTCGGAGGCGAGGCCCTCGCGGGCGGTCCGCTCCTCGGCGATGGCGGCGGTGAGATCGTCGAGCGCGGAGCGGGCCTGCTCGGAGGCCGCGGTGCCGGACGCCTCGATCGCCGAACGGGCGTCGGCGAGGTCGGCGGCGAGGCCGTCGAGCCGTGCGGTCGTCTCCGCGTCGGGAGCGCCGAGCGCGTCGATGCGCGCCTCCAGCGCCTGGACGGCGGCGACGTCGGCCTTGCCGGCGCCGGAGCCCGGCAGGACGCCCGCGGCGCCGAGACCGTAGACGCCGGCGAGCACGATCGCCCCGCCGACGCAGGCGGCGATGAGGCTCGGCGCGAGCGACGACGTCTGCGAAGGGGCCGGCGAGGAGGCCGGTGCGGGCGCGGCGGCGGCCCGCTCGTCCCGGGGCGGCGGCGGATTGTCGGTCATCGCCGCCTGCTCCATCGCCTCGGCGACCGTCACCGGTTCGGCGTCGGCGGCCGGCGTCTGCGCGACGTCGGCTTCAGGGGTGCCGGGGGCGCCGGGGGTGGACGCCTCTGAAATCGCCGCATCCGCGGAGCCGGTCCCCTCGGCGGGAACGGCGTCCGTCGGCGTCTCGGCGGCGGGATCGCCGGCGGCGACCGTCGTGGCGGTGTCTTCGGGAGAAGACGGCGCGAGGTCGTCTTCGCCGGTCTCGGCGGCCTTCTGACCGGTCACCTCCGTCGCGGCGAGGTCGATGGTCGTCGAGCGTTTCGACGTCCGCCCGCCCTTGCCGTCCGAGCCTTTCGCGCTCGCCATCTTCGCTCGCTCCCTCTTGTGTGGCCGACGTCGCCGTCCGCCACTTCGCTCCCTGCGACGGTGCGGCCGGCCGCCCGCTCGCCTCGTCCCTTACCCCGAAACCGCCGGGTTTGAAATCCGCCGCCACGGTCGCCCCTCTCGTCCGCCGGGGACGGAGGCGACGCCGTTCACGTCACCGAACCTGAGGGCCGACGGGGATTGTCGACCCCGCCGATCCCTCGCCAACGCGGCCGGGGTCATTCTTGTTCTATTTCATCGCCCGCGGGAGGAGCGGTCAACCCGCGCCGGGACGAAAGAGCCTCGACGAGAGCGAAGAGGCTCGCCGCGGTCGGCTCGCCGGCGACCGCCACCTCCCCCGCCCCGGCCGCCGCCAGCGGCGCCGCGGCCTTCTGCGAGATCGCGGCGACGACCTGCCCACGAGCACCGCCCTCCCCGGCCCGCCCGAGCAGGTCCGCGAGGGCGGCGGAGGTGCGCGCCGAGGCGGTGACGACGATCGCGCCCGCGGCCAGCGCCGCGCGCTCTGCGTCGGTCAGCTCGCCGCGCGGCACCATCCGGTAGGTCTCGACGAGGTCGACCGCGAGGCCGTCACCGGCGAGCAGCGCCGCGAGATCGACGCTGCGGTCGGTGGCGGCGAGCCAGAGCAGAGGCCCGGCCGCCGGGTCGAGCCGGCCGCGGAGGTCGGCGGCGAGGCCCTCGGCGGTGCCCGGTCCGGTACGGACGTCGCGAAAGCCCGCCGCCCGCGCCGCCGCCGCGCTCGCCGCGCCGACGGCGAAGACCGGGAGATCGAGCAGCCTCTCCGGGACCGGGAAGTCGCCGAGCGCCTTGGGGCTCGTCACCAGCACCCCCTGCCAGCGCCGCCCGGCGAGATCGTCGGAGGACGAGCCGAGGCTCTCGCGCACCAGCATCGGCGCCGCGATGGCGTCGTGGCCGCGGCGGCGAAGCTCTTTCGCCATCCGGCCGGCCTCCGGCTCCGGCCTCAGGATCAGGATGCGCATCGGCCGGCTCCGGACGTCGTCGTCTGCCTGCGGGCGATGACCCGATCCGTCCGGGGACGAATCAGGCGGCGAAGAAGTCGGACCCGCCCCGCGCCTTGAGCTCCGCCCCGAGGTCGGCGCCGAGTCGGACCGCGTCGGCGGGCGCGCCGCGCCGCTCGCCGTCATGGACGGTGGCGCCGTCCGGCTTCAGGATCAGGCCGTAGAGCCGCAACTCCTCGCCGGAAAGCGTGGCGTGGCCGGCGATCGGCGTGCGGCAGGAGCCGTCGAGGGCGGCGAGGAAGGCCCGCTCGGCGGCGAGGCAGACCGCGGTCGCCATGTCGTGGATCGGGGCGAGCCGGCCGCGCACGGCCTCGTCGCCGGCCCGCGTCTCGATGCCGATGGCGCCCTGGCCGACCGCGGGCGGAAACACGTCGGCCGGGATCACCTCGGTCGCGACGTCGGCCATGCCGAGCCGGTTGAGGCCGGCGAGCGCCAGCAGCGTCGCGTCGACCACGCCCTCGTCGAGCTTGCGCAGCCGGCTCTGGACGTTGCCGCGATAGGTGACGACCTCGAGGTCCGGCCGCAGCCGGCGCACCAGCGCCTGCCGCCGCAGCGACGCGGTGCCGACCACGGCGCCGGGGGCGAGGTCGGCGAGCGAGCCGGCCTTGCGCGAAATGAAGACGTCGCGGACGTCTTCCCGCGGCAGGAAATGGTCGAGCACCAGGCCGGCCGGCAATTCGGTCGGCATGTCCTTGGAGGAGTGCACGGCGAGGTCGATCGCACCATCGATCAGCGCCTCCTCGATCTCCTTGGTGAAGAGGCCCTTGCCGCCGACCTCGGCCAGTGGCCGGTCGAGGATGCGGTCACCGCTGGTCGAGATCACCACGATCTCGGCGGCCTCCTCGTCGGGAACGGCCGCCGCCACGGCGAGCCGCCGGCGCACCTCGTGGGCCTGGGCGAGCGCCAGCGGGCTGCCGCGGGTTCCGATTCTGAGCCTTGCCGATTGCACGCCATCCGTCCGGGTGTTAGGGGCGGGAAGATCGGTAGGCCCGGCGACGCCGCCGGCCCGCGATCCCGTCATGGCGCAAGCCGTAAGGGCGGCCCGACCGCCCGTCAATCCGTAACGCCGCCGATCCGTCCCCGCGCCGGGGACCGGACGGCGCGAGCACCGGCCCCGTCACCGCGAGCACACCCGGCCATGATCGTCCTCGGTATCGAAACGAGCTGCGACGAAACCGCCGCCGCCCTCGTCGAGCGCGACGCCGCCGGCCGCGGCCGCATTCTCTCCAACGTCGTGCTGTCGCAGGACGCCCACGCCGTCTACGGCGGCGTCGTGCCCGAGATCGCCGCGAGGGCGCACGTCGACCGGCTCGACGCCATCGTCGAGGCCGCCTGCCGCGAGGCCGGGGTGGCGCTCGCCGACGTCGACGCCTTCGCCGCCACCGCCGGGCCGGGCCTGATCGGCGGCGTCCTCGTCGGCCTGACCACGGCCAAGGCCCTCGCCTTCGCTTTCGGCAAGCCGCTCGTCGCGGTCAACCATCTCGAGGCCCACGCCCTCACCGCCCGCCTCACCGACGGCGTCGACTTCCCCTACCTGCTGCTGCTGGTCTCCGGCGGCCACAGCCAGGTCGTCGCCGTGGAGGGCGTCGGCGCCTACACCCGCCTCGGCACCACCATCGACGACGCCCTCGGCGAGGCCTTCGACAAGACGGCCAAGCTGCTGGACCTCGGCTATCCCGGCGGCCCGGCGGTGGAGCGCCGCGCCGCGGCCGGCGATCCCGCCCGCTTCGCCCTGCCCCGGCCGATGGCCGGCCGGCCGACGCCGGACTTCTCCTTCTCCGGCCTCAAGACCGCCGTGCGTCTCGAAGCCGAACGCGCCGCGCCGCTGCAGCCCAAGGACGTCGACGACCTCTGCGCCGCCTTCCAGGCCGCGATCTGCGACGTCGTCGCCGACCGCGTCGGCCGGGCGCTGGCGATCTTCGCCGCGGCCCATCCGGGCACCCTGCCGACCCTCGTCGTCGCCGGCGGCGTCGCCGCCAACAAGGCGATCGCCGCCCGGCTGCGCGCCGAGGTCGACCGCCACGGCGCCCGGCTGATCGTGCCGCCGCCGGTGCTCTGCACCGACAACGGCGCCATGGTCGCTTGGGCCGGCGCCGAGAAGCTCGCCCTCGGCGAGGCCGACGGCCTCGACTTCGCCGCCCGCGCCCGCTGGCCGCTCGACGCCGCCGCCGCGCCGGTCGTCGGCCACGGCCGCCTCGGAGCCAAGGTGTGAGCGCGATGAGCGGCGGACGCACCATCGCCGTTTTCGGCGCCGGCGCCTGGGGCACCGCCCTCGCCCTCGCCGCCCACCGCGCCGGCAACCGCGTGACGCTCGTCGCCCGCGACGAGGCCGCAGCCGGAGCGATCGCCGCGGAGCGCTCGACGGCCCGGCTC
>CALCDT010000204.1 GCA_937900425.1 uncultured Alphaproteobacteria bacterium
GCCGGCGGTTCCGGCCGTGGCTCCGGCGGCGGGGGCGGGGGTGTCGGCGGCGGACGTCATCGGGGCCTCCTGGCGCCGGCCGCGACCGGGCGCCGGCGGTTTTCACATGACAGCGCGTTTTTGTGGGGCTATTTTCGTTTTTCTGTCAAACGAAAACGAGGCCGGCGCCCCGCCATGCTGATTCCGCGCCAGACCCAGATCCTCGATCTCGCCCGCCGGGTCGGGCGCGTCGGCGTCGACGAACTCGCCGCCCGCTTCGAGGTGACGCCGCAGACGATCCGCCGCGACCTCAACGAACTCTGCGAGCGCAAGCTGCTCGCCCGCGTCCACGGCGGCGCCGTCGCCCAGTCGGGCGTCGAGAACATGGAATACGGTGCGCGCCGTTCGATCGCCGCCGACGAGAAGGCGCTGATCGGGCGCTGCGCCGCCCGCCTCGTGCCCGACGAAGCCTCGCTCTTCATCAACATCGGCACCACCACCGAGGCCGTCGCCCACGCCCTGCTGCAGCATCGCGGGCTGATGGTCATCACCAATAACATCAACGTCGCCAACGTGATGCGGGTGCAGCCGGGCTTCGAGGTGGTGATCGCCGGCGGCGTCGTCCGCCAGGCCGACGGCGGCATCGTCGGCGAGGCGGCGGTCGACTTCATCCGCCAGTTCAAGGTCGACTACGCCATCATCGGCGCCTCGGCGATCGACGACGACGGCGCCCTGCTCGACTACGACTTCCGCGAGGTCAAGGTCGCCCAGGCGATCATCGCCAACGCCCGCCACGTCATCCTCGTCGCCGATGCGACCAAGTTCGAACGGACCGCGCCGGTGCGCATCGCCCACCTCTCCCAGGTCGACACCTTCGTTACCGATCGCTGCAACGCACGCGCCATCCGCAAGATCGCCGAGGACAACGACGTCACCCTGATCGAGGCGGCCGACGACGGACGCGGCCTCGCCGCCGACGCGGTCTGATCGGCTCCGGCAGCGGGTGTTCGGTCATCCTGCCGGAAAGATGACGACATTTCAGCGTCATACGGGAATTGCGGCGACCGCGCGGCGTCCGACTCGAAACCGACGCATTTTCGGATTTTTTCTGTTGACCTTCGCAATCTGTTCGATTTATCGTCTCTAAACCGGTTGACCTCATTCGGAAATGTTGCATTGCGATGCCGTTTCCCGGCCGAAAGAGCCGATGGCGACCGGTCCGGACATCTGCGGCGCGTCACGCCCGGATGGCAGGTGCGAGGGGGAAGCGTTGACCTACGACATCTTCGTCATCGGCGGCGGAATTAACGGCTGCGGCGTCGCTCGCGACGCGGTCGGCCGGGGCTATTCGGTCTGCCTCGCCGAGATGAAGGATTTCGCCAGCGGCACCTCCTCCGGGTCGACCAAGCTGATCCACGGCGGCCTGCGCTATCTGGAGCACTACGAGTTCCGCCTCGTCCGCGAGGCGCTGATGGAGCGCGAGGTGCTGTGGGCCGGCGCGCCGCACATCATCTGGCCGCTGCGCTTCGTGCTGCCCCACCACGAGGGCCTGCGCCCGGCCTGGCTGCTCCGCCTCGGCCTGTTCCTCTACGACCACATCGGCGGCCGCCGCAAGCTGCCGGCGACGCGCACGCTCGACCTCGTCCGCGACGCCGTCGGCACCCCGCTCAAGAAGCTGTTCGCCAAGGGCTTCGAATATTCGGACTGCTGGGTCGACGACGCCCGCTTCGTCGTTCTCAACGTCCGCGACGCCGCCGACCGCGGCGCCCGCGTCCTCGCCCGCCACACGGTGGTTTCGGCGCGGCGCGAGGGCGGGCTCTGGCAGGTCGAGGTCCGCGACGAGGCGAGCGGGGCGAGCGAGCGGATCTCGGCCCGCCTCCTCGTCAACGCCGCCGGCCCCTGGGTCGACAAGGTGCTGTCCGGCGTGCTCGGCCGCAACGACGCCCACAACGTCCGCCTCGTCCAGGGCAGCCACATCGTCGTGCGCAAGCTCTACGACCACGACCGCTGCTACATCTTCCAGAACGCCGACGGACGCATCGTCTTCGCCATCCCCTACGAGGACGATTTCACGCTGATCGGCACCACTGACCGCGACTACGAGGGCGATCCGGCCGGGGTCGCCATCACCCCCGGCGAGATCGACTATCTCTGCGCCGCCGCCAGCGAGTATTTCGAGCGCCCGGTCACCGCCGCCGACGTGGTCTGGACCTATTCCGGCGTCCGTCCGCTCTACGACGACGGCGCCTCCAAGGCCCAGGAGGCGACCCGCGACTACGTTCTCAAGGTCGACGCCGAGGGCGGCGCCGCGATCGTCAACATCTTCGGCGGCAAGATCACCACCTATCGCCGCCTCGCCGAGGCGGTGATGGAGAAGATCGGCGGGCTGATCGGTGCCAGGGGCGCGCCCTGGACCGCGAAGGGCACGCTGCCCGGCGGCGACTTCCCGGTCGAGGGTTTCGAGGCGCTGGTCGGGCGCCTGCGCGCCGCCCACCCGTTCCTCGCCGAGCGCCACGCCCGCCGCCTCGCCCGACACTACGGCACCCGCGCCTTCGCGATGCTGGCCGAGGTCGACCGGGCCGAGGCGCTCGGCCGCCGCTTCGGCGCCGACCTCTACGAATGCGAGGTGGTCTACCTCATGACCCAGGAATGGGCCCGCAGCGCCGACGACGTGCTGTGGCGCCGCTCCAAGCTCGGCCTGTCGATCAGCCGCGACGAGGCGGCGGCGCTCGACCTCTGGATGGCCGAGCACGCCGGCCGCTACGTCACCTCCCGGGCTGCGGAATAGGAAAGGCGCGGAATGCTCGAACTACGCAACGTCGGCAAGTCGGTGGGTGGCCAGGTCCACGTCGAGGGCGTCTCGATGCGGATGGAGAAGGGCTCGCTCAACGTGCTGCTCGGGCCGACCCTGTCCGGCAAGACCAGCCTGATGCGCCTGATGGCCGGCCTCGACGCGCCGACCTCCGGCGACATCCTGATGAACGGCACGAGCGTCGTCGGCGTGCCGGTCAGGAAGCGCAACGTCGCCATGGTCTACCAGCAGTTCATCAACTACCCCTCGCTCACCGTCTTCGAGAACATCGCTTCGCCGCTGCGCATCGCCGGCGCCGACAAGGCGACGATCGAGGCCAAGGTGCGCAAGGCGGCCGAACTGCTCAAGCTGATGCCCTATCTCGGCCGCACCCCGCTCAGCCTGTCCGGCGGCCAGCAGCAGCGCACGGCATTGGCCCGCGCCGTGGTCAAGGGCGCCGAACTGGTGCTGCTCGACGAGCCGCTCGCCAACCTCGACTACAAGCTGCGCGAGGAACTGCGCGAGGAACTGCCCAAGGTCTTCGCCGAGACCGGCGCGATCTTCGTCTACGCCACCACCGAGCCCTCCGAGGCGCTGCTGCTCGGCGGCGCCACCGCCACCCTGCACGAGGGCCGCGTCACCCAGTTCGGCCGTACCATCGACGTCTTCAACCGGCCGGTCGACCTCGTCACCGCCGAGACCTTCTCCGACCCGCCGCTCAACAGCCTCGCGGTGACGAAGGCCGGCGACGATCTGGTTCTGGGGGAGGGCGTCAGGGTGCCGGCGCCCGCGGCGGCACGGAGCCTCGGCGACGGCGCCTACCGCGTCGGCTTCCGGCCGCACCATCTCCATCTCGATCCGCCGGCGGGCCGCGCCGTCGAACTCGTCGTCCCGGTCGCCGTCACCGAGATCTCCGGCTCGGAGAGCTTCGTCCACGTCGACTTCGCCGGCGCCCGCTGGGTCGCGCTCGCCCACGGGGTGCGCGCAGTCTCGGTCGACGAGCGGATCCCGGTCTGGCTCGACCCGGAACGCTTCTTCGTCTTCACGCCCGAAGGTCGCCTCGTCGCGGCCCCGGCCACCGTCTGAGGGGAGCGCCGCCATGGCCCGCATCGACCTCGACCACATCGCCCACTCCTACTATGCGAACCCGGCCAAGCCCGCCGATTTCGCCCTGAAGGAGGTTCACCAGACCTGGGAGGACGGCGGCGCCTACGCCTTGCTCGGCCCGTCCGGCTGCGGCAAGACCACGCTGCTCAACATCATCTCCGGCCTGCTGACCCCGTCCCACGGTCACGTCCGCTTCGGATCGAACGACGTGACGCTGCTGCCGACCGAGCAGCGCAACATCGCCCAGGTGTTCCAGTTCCCGGTGATCTACGACACCATGACGGTGGCCGAGAACCTCGCCTTTCCGCTGAAGAACCGCGGTGTCGCCGAGGACGAGATCCGCCGCCGCGTCTCCGAGACCATCGACATGCTCGGCCTCGGCGACAAGGCGAACCGCAAGGCCCGCGGCCTCACCGCCGACGAGAAGCAGAAGATCTCGCTCGGCCGCGGCCTCGTGCGCCACGACGTCAACGCCATCCTGTTCGACGAGCCGCTGACCGTGATCGACCCGCACATGAAGTGGGTGCTGCGCTCGCAGCTGAAGCAGCTGCACAAGCGCTTCGGCTTCACGATGATCTACGTCACCCACGACCAGACCGAGGCGCTGACCTTCGCCGACAAGGTGGTGGTGATGTACGAGGGCGAGGTCGTCCAGGTCGGCACCCCCGAGGAGCTGTTCGAGAAGCCGCGCCACACCTTCGTCGGCTACTTCATCGGTTCGCCGGGCATGAACGTGCTCGCCGCCGACATCTCCGGCGACCGCGCCCGCATCGCCGGCGCCGAGGTCCGCCTGCCGGGCGCCTACCGCCCGCTGGCCGGGCGCACCGAAGTCGGCATCCGCCCCGAGTTCGTCTCGCTGGCGCAGGACGGCGGCGGCCTGCCCGTCACCGTGCGCGGCGTCGACGACATCGGCCGCTACCGCATCCTGCGCGCCGCCTTCGCCGGCCAGCCGCTCAACGCCGTGGTGCCCGAGGGGGTCGCGATTCCGGACAGCCCGCGCCTCGTGCTCGATCCCGCCCGCCTCAACGTCTACGCCGACGCCCACCTCGTCGAGCCGGAACGCCGGAGCCACCCGTCATGAACAAGACCGTCAACAACAAGGCCTGGTTCATGGTGCTGCCGGTGCTGGCGCTGGTGGCCTTCTCGGCGGTGATCCCGCTGATGACCGTGGTGAACTATTCGGTCCAGGACACCTTCGGAAACAACCAGTTCTTCTGGGCCGGCACCGAATGGTTCGTGGAACTGCTGCGCTCGCCGCGCTTCTACGACGCGCTGATCCGCAACCTGATCTTCTCCGGCGTCATCCTCGCCATCGAGGTGCCGCTCGGTATCGTCATCGCCCTGTCGATGCCGAAGAAGGGCTGGGGCGTGCCGGTCTGCCTCGTCCTGATGGCGCTGCCGCTGCTCATTCCGTGGAACGTCGTCGGCACAATCTGGCAGATCTTCGGCCGCGTCGACATCGGCCTGCTCGGCCGCGCGCTCGCCGACCTCGGCATCGACTACAACTACACCCAGGAGCCGGTCGCGGCCTGGGCGACGGTCATCGTCATGGACGTCTGGCACTGGACCAGCCTCGTCGTGCTCTTGTGCTACGCCGGCCTCGTCTCGATCCCGGAGGCCTATTATCAGGCCGCCCGCATCGACGGCGCCTCGCGCTGGGCGGTGTTCCGCTACATCCAGCTGCCGAAGATGCATCGGGTGCTGCTGATCGCCGTGCTGCTGCGCTTCATGGACAGCTTCATGATCTACA
>CALCDT010000205.1 GCA_937900425.1 uncultured Alphaproteobacteria bacterium
CGGGGGAGCGGACCGCGGCGCCCGCCTCGGCGGCCTTCGTCTCAGTGGATCTGCAAGAGGCCGTCGACGCGCTTCCACTCGCTCGGGCCGATGAGGCGGCGGTGGGCGACCTCGACGGAGTGCAGCCGCCCCTCGAGGCTGTCGCGCCAGAACGTGATGAACTTGCCGAGTTCCGGATAGTCGGGCGCGACGTCGTAGTCCTGCCAGACGTAGGTCTGCAGGATCGCCGGGTGGTCGGGCAGCCGGTAGAGGATCCGCGCCGTGGTCAGGCCGTAGCCCTCGAGCTGCCGCTCGAAGTCGCGATCGATGACGCCAGGTGCACGCTCGGTCATGGGGGCCCTCGTCGTTCGGACGCCGGTAGTGTCGCAAAGGATGTTGCAACCGGCAAGCCGGATCGGGGGAAAACTCTTTGATTTCAAGTTATTGGCAGCCGCCGTCGGCGACTGCTGCCAGGCCTGCGCAGGGCGGGAAGCGTCTTCTCGGACGACGGTGAAGACGGTTCCTGAGGCGCGACGCGGCCGTCCCGCCGGGCAGCGCTCGTTGCTGGGCGGTGCGGCTCCGCGAGGAAGAAAAGAAGAGGGGCGCGCTGCCCACGGAAGAGGAAAGAGCGGCGTACCGTGACCCTCGCCGGCCTTCGCGGCCGCATTCCGTGCCCGGTTTCCGCGCAGGCGCCCAATTTGGAGGCGGCACCTGCGGCGACCGAAGCAGAATGCGGCGGAGGCTCGTCGGCGCTTCGGCGAGGCCTGCTCACGCGCGCGTGCGCGCGGCCACTTCACCCCGCGCGTGGCACGCCGCTTGAATCAGAAGTCGCGACGCCTCGTCGGCGCGTGGGCATCGTCTTCCTCCCGATGTCCCGCCGTGACCCGGGCAGACTGCGACGCCGTCCGAAAAAGAGGGGATCGGCGAGGGGAGGGGTGGCGACATCCCTCCCTTTTTTCTTCTCCGGCCACGACATCGGGCTGCTCCCGCCTTGGGGATTTTCCCGGCGACGGCCCGCGCCCTTCCTGGCCGGCGCCGCGCCGCCCGTAGGGGCGCGACCCCGCCCCTCAGGGCCGCGCCACGCCGATGCCGAACGACACCACGAGGCCGACCGAAAGCTCCACCTCGCCGGCCTCGACCGGCACCGCCTCGGCGGCGGCGAGCCGCATCATCGGCCGCGGCGACGGCCCCGCCGTGGCGGTCTCGCGGATCGAGAACACCGGGCCGAGGCCGACGCCGGCCGCCTTGGCGTAGATCTCCGCCTTGCGGCGGGCGTCGGCGACCGCCTCGCGGCGCGCCTCGTCGAGCTTCTTCTCCGCGTCGGCGACGGAAAACGTGATGCCGTCGATCTCGTTGGCGCCGGCCTTCACCGCCGTGTCGAGCAGCGCGCCGATGCGGTCGAGCGCGGTCAGCGTCACCGTCACCCGGTTGCGCACCGTGTAGCCGACGAGCCGCGGCGCGGCGGCGCCGGTCGCGTCCGAGTAGCGCGGATAGACGCTGAGCTCGCTCGTCTGGATGTCGCGGGCGGCGACGCCGCTCTCCTTGATCGCGGCGATCAGCTTCGCCGCGGCCTCCGAGTTCGCGGCGAGGGCGGCCGCGGCCGTGTCGGCTTCGGCGACGACGCCGAGCGACACCGTGGCGGTGTCCGGCGGCAGCGACAGCCGGGCGCTGCCCTCGACGGTGATCAGCCGCTCCGTCGTGTCGGTGGCGGCGGCGGGCGCCGCGGTGGCGAAGGCGAGGGGAACCGCCACGATCACGGCGGCGAGGCGGGTCAGCGACATCTGCGTCTCCCGGGTGGTGCCTGGAAAGGGACGCTCGCCCCGGCTACGGCGCGGCGCCCCGCGGGGCCGACGCCCCGCCCCCTGCCTCTCACGCGATTGCGACCCGAATGGGACTGCCGCCGCCCGCGTGGAAACATCGCGGCGCCCGGAAGCCGCCCGGAACGCGAGCGCTTCCGACCGGCTCGGCCGTCCACCGG
>CALCDT010000206.1 GCA_937900425.1 uncultured Alphaproteobacteria bacterium
CAGGGCTTCGCCTGGGGCATGGGCATCGACCGCATCGCCATGCTGAAATACGGCATGCCGGATCTCAGGGCCTTCTTCGACGCCGACATCCGCTGGCTGAAGCACTACGGCTTCCGCCCGCTGGACCTGCCGACGCTGTTCGGGGGATTGAGCGGGTGAGGTGAGAGGAGTGCGAGGTGGCGTATCACCGGGACATTCCGGAGCAGCAGCGGCAGTTCGCTCGACGCCTACGCCGGGAGATGACGGACCCGGAGCGCCGTCTCTGGCACGCCCTGCGCGGCAAGCGATTCGACGGTTTCGGGTTTCGACGGCAGGTTCCCATCGCCCGCTACATCGCTGACTTCGTTTGTCACGGGAAGCGTCTCGTCATCGAACTCGACGGCGAGCAGCACGGATGGGACGAAAAGGCGGAGCGGGACGTCGAGAGGACGCGGGTGATCGAGGCCGAAGGCTACCGGGTGATCCGGTTCTGGAACTTCGAGGTGATGCAGAGCTTCGACGTCGTTCTCGACCGGATCTGGGACGCCCTGACCGGGGAGAGTCCGTAACCCCTCTCCCTGACCCTCCCCCACAAGGGGGGAGGGGACGCAAGACGCGATGCGGTCGAACACGAACGACGTCTCGCCCCGGCGAAACGTCGACCGAACCACGAGGGACGTGCCCCGATCGTCCCCTCCCCCCTTGTGGGGGAGGGTCAGGGAGAGGGGTTGCGGCGGCTACCACGACGACGAACATCGGCGAGAGGCGTGAGGCCGCCGCCGCAGACGGAACCAGCACCCATGAAGTTCACCATCTCCTGGCTGAAGGATCATCTCGACACCAGCGCGAGCGTCGACGACGTCGTCGACGCGCTCAACATGGTCGGGCTCGAGGTCGAAGGGGTCGAGGATCCGGGCCGGCGGCTTTCCGCCTTCACGATCGCCAAGGTGCTGACCGCCGAGAAGCATCCGAACGCCGACAAGCTGCAGGTGCTCTCGGTCGACACCGGTGCCGGCGCCCCGGTGCAGGTGGTCTGCGGCGCGCCCAACGCCCGCGCGGGCCTCGTCGGCGTCTTCGCGGCGCCGGGCACCTACGTTCCGGGCATCGACGTGACGCTGGGCGTCGGCACCATCCGCGGCGTCGAGAGCCGCGGCATGATGTGCTCGGAGCGCGAGCTGGAGCTGTCGGATTCCCACGACGGCATCATCGACCTGCCGGCGGATGCGCCGGTCGGCGCCCGCTTCGTCGACTGGGCCGCTCTTTCCGACCCGGTGATCGAGATCGCGATCACGCCGAACCGGCCCGACTGCCTCGGCGTGCGCGGCATCGCCCGCGACCTCGCCGCCCGCGGCCTCGGCCGGCTGAAGGAAGAGACGCTGCGGCCGTTCCACAGCGACTTCGAGTGCCCGATCCCGATCGCGCTGGAGTTCCCCGAGGACAAGGCCGACGCCTGCCCGGTGTTCGCCGGGCGGCTCGTCCGGGGCGTCAGCAACGGTCCCTCGCCGGAGTGGATGCAGAAGCGGCTGCGCGCCATCGGCCTGCGCCCGATCTCGGCGCTGGTCGACATCACCAACTACATCTCCTACGACCGCGGCCGTCCGCTCCACGTCTACGACGCGGCGAAGATCACCGGCACCATCCGCGCCCGGCTCGGACGGGCCGGCGAGAGCTTCCTCGGCCTCGACGGCAAGACCTACGCGGTCGACGAGGAGATGACGGTGATCGCCGACGACGCCGGCGTGCTCGGCCTCGGCGGCATCATGGGCGGCGAAGCCTCCGGCGTCACCGAAGCCACCACCGACGTCCTCATCGAGAGCGCCTGGTTCGAGCCCAACCGCACCGCCCGTACCGGCCGGCGCACCGGCATCAACTCCGATGCCCGCTACCGCTTCGAGCGCGGCGTCGATCCGGCCTTCGTCATCGACGGGCTGGAACTCGCCACCCGCTACGTCACCGAGATCTGCGGCGGCGCGCCCTCGCGCAGCCTCGTCGCCGGCGCCCAGCCGATCGACGACCGCGCCATCGACCTGCCGCTCTCCGAGATCAAGCGCCTCTCCGGCCTCGACGTGCCGATGGCCGAGATCACCGTCATCCTCAAGATGCTCGGCTTCTGGATCTCCGGCATGGGCGACACGGTCAAGGTCGCGGTGCCGAGCTGGCGGCCGGACGTCCACGGCAAGGCCGACCTCGTCGAAGAGGTCGTGCGCATCGCCGGGCTCGACCGGGTGAGGCCGGTGCCGCTGCCGCGCGGCGACAGCCTGCCCGGCCGGGTGCTGACGCCGATCCAGCTGCGCACCCGCCGCGCCAAGCGCGGCCTCGCCGTGCGCGGCATGGTCGAGGCGGTGACGTGGTCCTTCGTTTCGCGGCGCGAGGCGGAGACCTTCGGCGGCGGCGCGGCGACGCTGACCCTCGCCAACCCGATCTCCTCGGAGATGAGCGACATGCGGCCGAGCCTGCTGCCCGGCCTCGTCGCCGCCGCCGGGCGCAACGCGGCGCGCGGCTTCTCCGACGTCGCGCTGTTCGAGGTCGGCCAGGTCTTCAAGGGCGACAGGCCGGAGGAACAGTTCATCGCCGCCTCGGGCATCCGCAAGGGCACCGCGGTGCTCTCCGGCGAGGGCCGGCACTGGGCCGGCGACGCGGCACCGGCCGGCGTCTACGACGCCAAGGCCGACGCCCTCGCGGCGCTGGAGGCGGCCGGCATGGACACGTCCAAGGTTCAGGTCGTGAAGGGTGCCCCCGCCTGGTTCCATCCGGGCCGCTCCGGCACGATCCAGCTCGGCCCCAAAGTCGTGCTCGGCCATTTCGGCGAACTCCATCCCGGCGTCCTCGACAACCTCGACGTCGCCGGCCCGGTCGCCGCCTTCGAGGTGATCCTCGACAGGATCCCGCTCGCCAAGGCCAAGCCGACCCGGGCCAAGCCGCCGCTCGCCGCCTCGGACCTGATGGCGGTAAAGCGCGACTTCGCCTTCGTCGTCGACGAGGCCGTCGAGGCGGCGCAGATCGTCAAGGCGGCCCAGGGCGCGGCGAAGCAGGTGATCGGCGACGTCGGCGTCTTCGACGTCTACCGCGGCGAGCACGTCGGCGCCGGCCGCAAGTCGGTCGCGATCGAGGTCACGCTGGTGCCGAGGGAGAAGACCTTCACCGACGAGGACATCGAGAAGATCGGCAAAGACGTCGTCGCGGCCGTCGCCAAGGCGACGGGGGCGAGCCTTCGGGGGTGAGCGGGGCGTGAGCGGGCGGACGGCTGCCCGCCGGTCCGGTGCACGGGAACGTCGAACGCGGCGATGCCACGGCAACTCATCATGGACGTCCCGGCCCTTTCCCTCGTCCTTCGAGATGGCCCTGCGGGCCTCTTCAGGATGAGGGAAAAGGTCAACCCTCTGCGGCATGACGCGAAAGCCTCGGAGGCCTCATCCTGAGGAGGCCCGGAACGGGCCGTCTCGAAGGACGAGGCCGGGCGCGCTGCACCGCGCGAAAGGGCGACCGGCGCCACTCCCCGTCCCCACTCCGCGCCTCACCCTCCCATCGCCGACGAGCCCCGAAGATCCGCCAATTCCGCTTTGCCTGCCTCCGGGCCGATGCTATCTAGCGCGCCATGACGACAGAGCCCATTTCCAACATCCGCAACTTCGCGATCATCGCCCACATCGACCACGGCAAGTCGACGCTGGCGGACCGGCTGATCCAGTCGACCGGCACGCTGTCCGAGCGGGAGATGACCAATCAGGTGCTCGATTCGATGGACATCGAGCGCGAGCGCGGCATCACCATCAAGGCGCAGACCGTCCGCCTCG
>CALCDT010000207.1 GCA_937900425.1 uncultured Alphaproteobacteria bacterium
CTCGAGGACGACGCTGAGGCCGCCGAGGTGGCGCACCGCCCGCAGATTGATCTCGCACCAGATGTTGCGCTCGGCGAAGCGGACCTCGAGGCTGGCGGCGGTGGCGCTGCGCCACTTGAGGCCGTCGTCGAGCCCGGCGACGCCGATCGAGGCGACGGCGCGCCACAGCCGCTCGCCGGTGGGGCCGTCGGCGAAGTGGTCGAGATAGTGCGTCTCGTCGCGGCGATGGGCGTGGCCGGCGAGGGTATTGCGGGCGATCAATGCGCCGGTGGCACCGTCGAACAAGGTGATGAACTCGCCGCGCAGGCCGAGCGCCTCGAACACGAGGAGCCGGCCCTGCGGGACCCGCACCGGGACCACCAGGCAATCGACGGGGCGCAGGGCTTCCGCATCGTGGAGGCGCGGCTCCACCTTGACGAGGACACCGCCCGTGGAGACGAGCGTCGCCAGCGGCACACCGCCCACCACCTCCGGCATCGGGGTGGCGGACAGTTCCTGCAGCGTCGACGCGCTCCACAGGTCGAGGGCGGCGGCGTTCGCCACGACGATGCGGCGGGTCGCCGGGTCGACCGCCCAGGCCGGACACCCGGCCCCTTCCAGATCGAGTGCAGCGAACGGGAGACGTTCCGCCTCGTCGTTCCCGCCTCCTCTCTCGCTCATGCGGGGTTCCCCACCATCCCCTACGGACCGCGCCACCAGTCCGGCGTGCAGCCCTCCGAGCCCGCCAGCTTATAAGTGAACCACGGGCGCGAGCGCGAGGCCAAAACGTGGCGAAAATCGCGGCGCCGCATCGCCGCCGCACCGCGGCAGGCAGTGGTCTTCTCGATGAACGATCGAGCGCTTCGATCGCCGGTCGACCGCTGTGCTCCGGAGAACAGCTGTTGCTCTGATCTCCTTGAAGTTCAAGCGACTTCGAGGGCTTCCCGGCGTCACGACCTACACGGAATCGTGATCCCGCGTACTAAGCTCGACTGTCCGCCATGATCCGCGTCAACTCGTAAAAAGAGCGTTTCGGCAACCTCCGCTGGGTCGAGAAGTCGACGTGGACGATGCCGAAGCGCCGCTCGGTTCCCTCGGCCCACTCGAAATTGTCGAGCAGCGACCAAACGAAATAGCCGGCGAGCGGCGAGCCTTCGGCGATCGCCCGGGCGCACGCCCCGACGTGGGCACGGAGATAGGCGACGCGCTCGACGTCGGCGACCGTGTCGCCGGCGACCGGGGGATCGTCGTAGCAGGCCCCGTTCTCGGTCACATAGACGCGCGGGTTGCCGTATTCCTCCCGCAGGCGGCGGAGGACGGCGACGAGCCCGTCGGGATCGACCGGCCAGCCGAGCCGGGTGACCGGGGTGCCCGGTGGCAGCGGCCCGTAGGCGGTGTCGGCGAGGACCCCGCCCGGCGCGTCGACGATGTAGGATGGGCCGTAATAGTTGATGCCGAGGAAGTCGACCGGCTGCCGGATCCGCTCCATGTCGCCCGGCTTCACCAGCGGCGCGAACCGGTCGGCGATCGCCGCCGGATAGCGGCCGTGGAACAGCGGATCGAGACTGGCGCCGTTCCACACGCCGTCGAAGCGACGGGCCGCCACGACGTCGGCCGGCCGGTCGGTGGCGGCGTGGATCGGCTGCATCGACACCACCGTGCCGAGGTCGAGACCCGGCCGCTGCGCCCTGAGGGCGGCGAGAGCGTCGCCCTGGGCGAGGTTCTGGTGATGCTGGGCGAGGAGGTAGTTGTCGAAGCCGGTGACGCCCGGCGCGTGGCCGCCGATGGCGTGACCGACGATGGCGTGGACGTTCGGCTCGTTCAGCATGATCCAGTGGCGGACCCGGTCGCCGAGACGGTCGGTCGCCGCGAGCGCGTAGTCGGTGAACCAGCCGGCGCTGTCGCGGTTGGCCCAGCCGCCCCGCTCCTGCAGCGCCTGCGGCAGGTCCCAGTGG
>CALCDT010000208.1 GCA_937900425.1 uncultured Alphaproteobacteria bacterium
CAACCTCTGGGCCGACGGCGCGGTGATGCTCGGCAAGCTCAACATGGACGAGTTCGCGATGGGCTCGTCCAACGAGACGAGCTTCTACGGCCCGGTGAAGAGCCCCTGGCGCAAGGCCGGCTCCAACATGGCGCTGGTGCCCGGCGGCTCCTCCGGCGGCTCGGCCGCCGCCGTCGCCGCCCGCATCTGCGCCGGCGCCACCGCCACCGACACCGGCGGCTCGATCCGCCAGCCGGCCGCCTTCACCGGCACCGTCGGCATCAAGCCGACCTACGGCCGCTGCTCTCGCTGGGGCATCGTCGCCTTCGCCTCCTCGCTCGACCAGGCCGGCCCGATCGCCCGCGACGTGCGCGACGCCGCGATCCTGCTGAAGTCGATGGCCTCGGTCGATCTCAAGGATTCGACCTCGGTCGACCTGCCGGTGCCCGACTACGAGGCCGCCGTCGGCGCCTCGGTCAAGGGCATGAAGATCGGCATTCCCAAGGAATACCGGCTCGACGGCATCGCCGCCGAGATCGACGGGCTCTGGCAGAAGGGCATCGACTGGCTGCGCGAGGCCGGCGCCGAGATCGTCGAGATCTCGCTGCCGCACACGAAATACGCACTGCCGGCCTATTACATCGTCGCCCCGGCCGAGGCCTCCTCCAACCTCGCCCGCTACGACGGCGTGCGCTACGGCCTGCGCGTGCCCGGCTCGGACATCGTCGACATGTACGAGAACAGCCGCGCCGCCGGCTTCGGTGCCGAGGTCAAACGCCGCATCCTGATCGGCACCTACGTGCTCTCGGCCGGCTACTACGACGCCTATTATCTCCGGGCCCAGAAGGTGCGCACCCTGATCAAGCGCGACTTCGAGATCGCCTTCGAGGCCGGCGTCGACGCCATCCTGACGCCCGCCACCCCCTCGGCCGCCTTCGGCATCGGCGAGAAGGCCGGCGCCGATCCGGTCGAGATGTACTTGAACGACGTCTTCACCGTGACGGTGAACATGGCCGGCCTGCCCGGCATCGCCGTCCCCGCCGGCCTCTCCGCCGACGGCCTGCCCCTCGGCCTCCAGCTCATCGGCAAGCCCTTCGACGAGAGCACCCTGTTTTCGCTCGGCGCGGTGATCGAGCAGGCGGCGGGGCGCTTCGCGGCGGAGCTGTGGTGGTGAGAGCCTGACCGGCGGTCGCACCCGGATCGCCCATCGCACCGCCGGATGCACCGCCCTGCGCCCCGTCACGTCGTCGCACCCGCCGGCGGGCGGCGCGCGGCGTCTGGCGGCCGTCGCAATCCCGTGACATGTACGCGCTTTCTGGACCCTGTGGCGGAATCGACGGCGGGCGAGGGGCTCGTCGGCGGCGGGGTCGGCCGGAGGTTTGATGATGATCGAGAAGACCATCGAGCGGGTGATTTTCTTCAGCCGCTGGATCCTCGCACCCTTCTACATCGGCCTGCTCGTCGCGGCGCTGGTGCTGCTCTTCCATTTCGCCATCGAACTCTTCCACTTCGTCACCCACAGCGCCGGCTCCAAGGAAAGCGACATCATCCTCGGCATCCTGTCGCTGGTCGACCTGACGCTGACCTGCAGCCTGATCCTGATCGTCGTCTTCTCCGGCTACGAGAATTTCGTCGCGAAGATCGATCCGGCCGAGCATCCCGGCTGGCCGGAGTGGATGTCGAAGATCGACTTCGCCGGCCTCAAGCAGAAGCTGATGGGCTCGATCGTCGCGATCTCGGCGATCCAGGTGCTCAAGGCCTTCATGAACCTCGGGCCCTCGCCGGACTGGGTCTCTCTCGCCTGGCTCGTCGGCATCCACATGGTCTTCGTGGTCTCGGCCGTTCTGCTCGCCCTGACCGACCGCATCTCCGGGGACCATTGACACCCGGCTGGCGAAATTTCGCCGCACCGGAGATGTCCGAAGTCGCGGACGGCCCGGCCGACGTCGTCTCGGCCTCGCCTCAGCCCGCAACGCTCTGCCGCGTCGAAATTTTCGGGGCTCGAGAGAACGGCCCGACCGCGCCAAACCCGTCTTGCCGGCGCCCGCCTCTGTCCGCATCGTCGTGCCGATCTGCGCAAATGCGCAGGAACTGATCATGATAAGTTAACCAATCTTCCCGACTCTCCGTTGACGACAGAGGGGACGGACGATGAATTTTTCCACGATCAGGGCCAAGTTGACCCTCGTCGCGGCCACGGCGACGCTCGCCTTCGGAGCGATCATCACCGTGTCGCTCGTCGGCCTCTCGGAGGTCGAGCGGCAGAAGGTGGTGCTCGACGAGATCCATCGCGACGTCGGAACCCTCGGCGGCATGCGGCTGGCGCTGTCCGATCTGGTGCTGGCGGCGATGGACAGCATCATCGACAAGGACGAGGGCCGGATTTCGGCCGAGCGGACGGCGATCATCGCCGAGAACGAGCGCATCCTCCTCGCCGGCGTCGACGCCGCCCGCCGGATCGACGGACTCCTCGGCGACATCGACCTCTCCGCCAACTTCCGCGACGACATCGTCGCGCTGGCGACGTCGATCCGTGTCGATCTCGCCCGGCTGATCGAGCGCGGCGCGCCGGACGCCGACTACGCCGCCATCGACGACGTCATCGACGGCGCCGGCGAGCGGCTCGGTGCCGACCTCGCCGCGCTGTCGATCCGCGGCGACCAACTCATGCGCGACAGCCTCCTCGCCTTCGAGGAAGACACCGCGACCGCCATGCAGATGCAGGCCACCGCCGCCGCCTTCGCCGGCGTCCTCGTGCTCGGACTGATCATCGTCATCCGCCGCGCTGTGATGGGCGCGGTCGGCGCGGTGTCCTCCGCCGCCAGCCTGCTCGCCGAAGGCCGCTACGCCGAAGCCCGGCTCGACGTCTCGCGTCGCGACGAAACCGCGACGATGTTCGGTGCGCTCGCCCGGATGCGCGACGGCCTCGTCGCCGCCGAGACCGCCCGCGCCGACGCCGACCGCGGCCGCGCCGACGAGATGGACCGGCTGACCGCTCGCACGCGGGCGGCGCAGTCCTTCGTCACCCGCATGGAGCAACTCGCCAAGGCCTTCGGGCGGTCGTCGTCGGAAGTGTCCGTCGCCGCCGGAACCCTCGCCGGCAACGCCTCGGAGACCGGCGACAAGGCCGCCCGCATGGCCGATGCGGCCGGCGCCGCGTCGGAGAACGTCGCCGTCGTCGCCGCTGGCGCGGAGGAACTCGCCGTCTCGATCCGCGAGATCACCGAGCAGGTTGCAAGGTCCGCCGGTGCTTCGCAGGTGGCCGCCGACGACGCCCAGAGCGCCAGCTCCAACATCGCCGTCCTCGACGAATCCGCCGCCGCGATCGGCAGCGTCGTCGAGATCATCCGCGCCATCGCCGCCCAGACCAACCTGCTGGCGCTCAACGCCACCATCGAGGCGGCGCGCGCCGGCGAGGCCGGCAAGGGCTTCGCCGTCGTTGCCTCCGAGGTCAAGCAGCTCGCCGCCCAGACCGCGCGGGCCACCGACGAGATCGCCAGCAAGATCGGCCAGATCCAGTCGGCCACCTCGGTGACGGTCGATTCGATCGGCCGGATCGTGACGACCATCGGCACCGTGCGCGACTACGCCACCGCCATCGCCGGAGCGGTCGAGGAGCAGGGCGTCGCGACCGCCGAGATCGCGTCGAACACCCAGCGCGCCGCCGCCGGTGCCTCCGCCGTCAGCGAGAACGTCGCCGGCGTCAGCGCCGCCGCCGCCAGCACCGGCGCCGCATCCGAAACCCTGCGCCGGCTCTCCGAAACCCTCGACGGCCAGGCCCGCGACCTCGAAACCGAAGTCCGCGGCTTCATCGCCAGCCTCAACGCGGCGTGAGGGCGGCGGCGTCCGGCGGACGCCTTCGCATGGGGCACCGGGTTGTTCGCCGGCCCGGAGACGTCGAGGGCGCGAGGGTCGGTCGTGCGTGTCCTCCGGATCGGTGAGCCCACCTCGTGCGGGGCGATCTGCCGTCGTCGACGTTCGCCCGACCCATTGTCCATCGCTGGGCTCGCCAAGTCTTCCAGTAGAGTGCCCGTACCGTAACGTACGGTACACTGTTGCGTCAAAGTGACATCTGCGACATCGACTTTCTTCGTCGAGTAGATCGCCGTTGCGCGGCGCCGGATGCTGGCGTAAACGGCTCTCCGTCTTCCACTGCAACCTTTTCTTTTCGACGGCCGACCGTTGCAACGGTCGCCCGCGCGATGCGGCTCTGTCGTCTTCGTGTGCGGAGGGGGAAGGGGGAGGGCGCCGCGGAATCGTAGCTCAGCCTGGTGGAGCACCGGCCGTTTAAGCCGGGGGTCGCGGGTTCGAATCCCTGCCGGTTCCGCACTTGGATAGCTCAGCTTGGTAGAGCATCAGACTTTTAATCTGACTGTCGGGGGTTCGACTCCCCCTCCAAACGGCAACGTCCCGTAAAGACGTGGTTTTCAACGGGTCCGGAGAGCGGATCCGCCCCGACCCTCCCTCGGGAGGCGAGGGGTCGGCGACATCGTCCGGTCTTCCGTGACGGGTGAGCCGCCCGCCGGCCGGTCCGTGCCCCACGAGGGTGTCGGACCCGCCGGTCGGCCGCGAGCCCCGCTCCGGGCGGCCCGCCGGCATCGCCGTTCCGCGCTCCGGATCTTCCTCTCCCTCCAGCCCTGCCGGCGGCGTCCGGCGCAACCCCCGAAAGGACCTCGATCGTGCCCTAGCGCCAAATCGAAGGAGTGACGACGATGAGCAAGATGACCAGAATTCTCGGATACGAGCGCGTGCTCGTGAGCGAAGCGGAGCGCGTTCTCGCGCTCTACGAGGGCAGGATCCTCGGGATCTACGGGCCGGGCGTCCACCGGCTGCCGAACCGGAAAGGCACGCTCGTGGTCGAGCGGCACGCCCTCTCCGAGCCCCGCTTCCGCTCGGTCTATGAAAAGCCGCTCGTCGACCGTTACCCGGAGATCGCCGCGGAGCACCTGACCGTGGTCCGCGCCGGTGCCGACGAGATCGTCGTCGTCGAGCGCGAGGGCGAGTTCGTCACGGCCGTTCTGCCGGCGAGCCGCGCCGTGCTATGGACGGCGGCCGGGCCGTGGAGTCTGCAGCGTTTTGACCTCTCGGCTTCGCTGACGGTCGCGCCGCTGCTCGCCCGCCGGCTCGCGGCCCTCGTCAAGCTCGGCGTGGTGCAGGCCCAGACCGTGCCGGAAGGCAAGGTCGGCCTGCTGCTGGTCGACGGCGTCCACCGCGACACTCTCGACGCCGGCTACCACGCCTTCTGGGCGGTGGGCCGTACCGTCGAGGTGCGCCAGGTCGACCTCAAGCCGCAGGTGCTCGACGTCAACGGTCAGGAACTGCTGACCCGCGACAAGGTCACGATCCGCGTCAACGCGACGGCGGGCTACCGCATCGTCGACGCGGTGAAGGCGACCCTCGGCGTCAAGGACGCGGGCGACGCGCTCTACCGCGCGCTGCAGCTCGCCTTCCGCGAGACGCTGGGCGGCCAGACCCTCGACCGCATCCTCGAGACCAAGGCCGGCCTGCCGCCGGAGACGGTCGAAAGGCTGCGGGCCGAGATGGCCGCGATCGGCGTCGAGCTCGGCGACGTCGCCCTGAAGGACGTGATCCTGCCGGGCGAGATGCGCGACATCCTCAACCAGGTGGTCGCCGCCGAGAAGCAGGCCGAGGCCAACGTCATCCGCCGTCGCGAGGAGACGAACGCGACCCGTTCGCTGCTCAACACGGCGAAGGTGATGGCCGAGAACCCGGTGATGCTGCGCCTCAAGGAGCTCGAGGCGCTGGAGACCATCGCCGGCAAGGTCGAGCGCCTGACGATCCACAACGGCGTCGGCGGCCTCATGAACGAGATCGTCCAGTTGAGGTGATGCGAGGAGGAGGGGAAGCCGCCGTCACTGCGGTCTCCCCCGCTTCGCGCCCCGTCTTTCCGCTTGTCGCTTCGGGCGCAACTGCGATATCCCCGGTGGTCAGTTTCCCACCGGTCCCGAGACAGGTTCATGATCGTCGACACCCGCACGCCCGACCCGAAGAAGTTCATCAACGGCGCCACCGGCGACTGGGAGATCGTCATCGGCATGGAGGTCCATGCCCAGGTGACGTCGAAGTCGAAGCTGTTCTCGGGGGCGAGCGCGGAATACGGCGGGGCGCCGAACGCCCACGTCAGCCTCGTCGACGCCGCGATGCCCGGCATGCTGCCGGTGATCAACGAGGAATGCGTCAAGCAGGCCGTGCGCACCGGCCTCGGCCTCAAGGCGCAGATCAACTTCAAGAGCGTGTTCGACCGGAAAAACTACTTCTATCCGGACCTGCCGCAGGGTTACCAGATCAGCCAGTTCAAGCAGCCGATCGTCGGCGAGGGCAAGGTCATCCTCGACATGGCCGACGAGACCGTCGAGGTCGGCATCGAGCGGCTGCACCTCGAGCAGGACGCCGGCAAGTCGATCCACGACCAGCACCCGACCATGTCCTTCGTCGACCTCAACCGCTCCGGCGTCGCGCTGATGGAGATCGTCTCCAAGCCCGACCTGCGCTCCTCCGACGAGGCCAAGGCCTATCTCACCAAGCTGCGCACCATCCTGCGCTACCTCGGCACCTGCGACGGCAACATGGACGAGGGCTCGATGCGGGCCGACATCAACGTCTCGGTGAGGAAGCCCGGCGGCGAGTTCGGCACCCGCTGCGAGATCAAGAACGTCAACTCGATCCGCTTCGCCGGACAGGCGATCGAAT
>CALCDT010000209.1 GCA_937900425.1 uncultured Alphaproteobacteria bacterium
CGTCCGGCCGATCGAGCACGGCAACGATCTCGCCTTCGTCGTGCCCTTCGCGGTCGCGGCGATGGTCGATCCCGGCGGCGAGGCGTGGCTCGACGCGCTCTGGGCCGAGATGGTGCGACGGCCGCCCTCGAACTACTACGGCGACACGCTGAAGCTCCTCGCCATGCTGGCGGTGTCGCGCAACTGGCTGAGGCCCTGAGGCGGGGCCCGGCCTGCCGCCCGAGCCGGCGCCGATCCGCGCGCGCCGGTCCGACCGCGCTCGCCGGGTCGTCCCCGGCCGTGCCGAGTCTTCGACACGAGGGCCGGGGGCGAGATCGTCCCGCCGGGCCGCGCCCGGCTGCACCAGCTCCGCGGTTCGCGTCACGGTGAAACGGGCGGGTGAACGACGTGCCGACGGTCCACCGCTCGCCTGTCGCCGACCGAAAATCGATCTTCGGTTGCTGTCGTGAAGACCTTGCTTGCTGGTATTGATCGCGACTGATAGCGTTCTGGAAGCTAGTTTTTCATGTCGGCCGTCTCTCAGCCTGTAGTACTTTCGTTTATACAACCTGAACTGGCAGATCTCCGATAAAGCAGAGGAGAGCAACCAATGATTTCAATGCTGAAAATTTCGGCGCGGACGAGTCTCGTGATGGCTCTGTTTCTGGGCTCCGTGCATCTTTCCGCGGCGGAAGTGGTGCTGAACAGAGGCAACGGGGCGGAACCCGAGACGCTCGACGTGCACAAGTCGTCCGGCGTGCCGGAGTCGTTCATCCAGTTCGATCTGTTCGAGGGGCTGCTCGCCCCCGACGCGCAGGGCAAGCCGATCCCCGGCGCCGCCGAGAGCTGGACCGTCTCCGACGACGGCAAGACCTATACCTTCAGGCTGCGCGCCGACGGAAAATGGTCGGACGGGACGCCGGTCACCGCCCACGACTTCGTCTTCTCCTGGCAGCGGCTGCTCGATCCGAAGACGGCGAGCGACTACGCCTTCTTCCTCGATCCGGTGGTCAACGCCACCGACATCCGCAACGGCAGGAAGAAGCCCGAGGAACTCGCGGCGAAGGCGCTCGACGACCACGCCTTCGAGGTCCGGCTCAACGCCCCGGCGCCCTATTTCCTGTCGATGCTGGTCCACCACTCGACCTACGCCATCTCGAAGGCGAACTACGAGAAATTCGGCGACGAATACGTCAAGCCAGGCAACCTCGTCTCCAACGGCGCCTACACCCTCGCCGAGGCGGTGCCGCAGTCGCACATCAAGGTCGTCCGGAATCCGCTCTTCCACGACGCGGCGAACGTTAAGATCGACACGGTGATGTACTATCCGACCGAGGATCTCGATTCCGAGCTGCAGCGTTTCAAGGCCGGCGAGCTCGACTATACCTACGAGATCCCGAGCAGCCAGATGCCGGCGCTGAAGAAGAGCATGCCGGATCAGGTCCACATCGCGCCCTATTTCGGCACCTACTTCTACGCCTTCAACCTGACCCACGAGCCGTGGAAGTCGAACCCGGACCTGAGAAAGGCGCTGTCGCTCGCTGTCGACCGGGAGATCCTGATCGAGAAGGTGACGCAGCAGAGCCAGATCCCGGCCTTCAGCTTCGTGCCGCCGGGCACCGACAACTTCGCCCGCTGGGAGCCGGAGGACGCCGGCCTCACCCAGGCCGAACGCGACGCCAAGGCGAAGGCACTCATCGCCAGGGCCGGCTACGGACCCGACAGGCCGCTCACCCTCGAAATCCTCTACAACACCAGCGACAACCACAAGAAGGTCGCCATCGCCATCGCCGCCATGTGGAAGCAGAAGCTCGGCGTCGACGTCACCCTGCACAACGAGGAGTGGGCGACCTTCCTCAACAGCCGCGACAAGAAGACCTTCCAGGATCTCGCCCGCCACGGCTGGATCGGCGACTTCAACGACGCGGTGAGCTTCCTCGACCTGCAGCGCTGCGACGTCGGCGACCAGAGCACGTCGGGCTACTGCAATCCGAAGTTCGACGAGCTGATGGCCGCCGCGTCGAGGGAGGCGGACCTCGAGAAGCGCGCCCGGATCCTGCAGGAAGCCGAGAAGATCATGATCGCCGACCTGCCGATCATCCCGCTCTACTTCTACACCTACCACCACATGGTGTCGCCGGCGGTGAAGGGCTGGGACGACGACAACATCCAGGACTACCATTCGTCGCGCTGGCTCAGCGTCGAGCGCTGACGCTTCTGGATCCCGTCACGGGCCGCGCCGCCGCCCGCGCGGCGACGCGGCCGCCGGTCGGCGGCGGAGCCCGGGTGGTCAGCCGCCGCGCTCCGGCGCCGGTCGAACGAAGGGGGAGCGTGATGCTGTCCTATGCGCTGCGCCGCATCCTCGGCGCGATCCCGACGCTGTTCGTCATCGTCGCGGTGGCCTTCTTCATGATCCGCATCGCGCCGGGTGGTCCGTTCGACCGGGAGCGGCCGCTGCCGGTCGAGATCAAGCGCAATCTCGAGAAGGCCTACCATCTCGACGAGCCGCTCTGGCAGCAGTTCGTCCGCTATATCGGCGACGTCGCCAGAGGCGAATTCGGGCCGTCCTTCAAATACAAGGACTATTCGGTCAACGATTTGATCTATCAGGGCTTTCCCTATTCCCTGAAGCTTGGGCTGTCGGCCATGACGATCGCCCTGCTCGTCGGCGTCGGCTGCGGCACCTTCGCCGCCGTGCGGCAGAACACGGCGGCCGACTAC
>CALCDT010000210.1 GCA_937900425.1 uncultured Alphaproteobacteria bacterium
CGGCGGCGCCGAGCGAGTGGCCGGTCAGCGACGTCGTCGCCGAGATCGGCGGGCACTTGTCGCCGAACACGGCGCGGATCGCCTCGATCTCGCGGAGATCGCCGATCGGCGTCGAGGTGGCGTGCGGGTTGATGTAGTCGACCGGCATCTTCACCCCCTCGAGAGCGAGACGCATGCAGCGCTCGGCGCCCTCGCCGGAGGGCTGCACCATGTCGTAGCCGTCCGAGGTGGCGCCGTAGCCGATGATCTCGGCGTAGATCTTGGCGCCGCGCGCCTTCGCCCGCTCGTACTCCTCGAGCACCAGCACGCCAGCGCCGCCGGCGATGACGAAGCCGTCGCGGCTCTTGTCGTAGGCGCGGGAGGCGACCGCCGGGCTGTCGTTGTAGCTCGTCGACATCGCCCCCATGGCGTCGAACAGCACCGACAGCGTCCAGTCGAGCTCCTCGCAGCCGCCGGCGAAGACGATGTCCTGCTTGCCCCACTGGATCAGCTCGGCGGCGTTGCCGATGCAGATGTTGGTCGTCGCGCAGGCGGCCGAGATCGAATAGTTGACGCCCTTCACCTTGAACCAGGTGGCGAGCGTCGCCGAGGCCGTCGACGACATCGCCTTCGGCACGGCGAACGGGCCGACGCGCTTCGGCCCCTTCTCGCGGGCGACGTCGGCCGCCTCGACGATGGCGCGGGTCGACGGGCCGCCGGAGCCCATGATCAGGCCGGTGCGCGGATGGCTGACCTCGTCCGGGCCGAGGCCGGAATCGCGGATCGCCTGTTCCATCGCGACGTGGTTCCACGCCGTGCCGCCGCCGTGGAATCGCATGGCGCGGCGGTCGACGACATCCGAGGCGTCGAGCGTCGGCGCGCCGTGCACCTGGCAGCGGAAGCCGAGCCGGGCGTAGTCCTCGGCGCGGCCGATGCCCGACTTGCCGTCGTGGAGCGACGCCAGCACCTCCTGCGTCGAATTGCCGATCGAGGAGACGATCCCCATGCCCGTGACGACAACGCGCCTCATCTGGGCCTCCGTTAGTCGATGCCGCTGGTGCGCGTCCCGCCGAGGGGCCGCCGGAGCGGCGCTGAACGATTCCGCCGGCCGGAGGCCGGACGGCGCCGCGCCGGCTGGTTCAGCCGGCCGTCGCGGCGGGCTCTGCCTTGAACAGGCCGACGCGCAGGTCGCGCGCCTGGAAGATGACCTCGCCGTCGGCCTTGACCCAGCCGTCGGCGATGCCGAGGACGAGCTTGGAGCGCATCACCCGCTTCAGCTCGACGCCGTATTCGACGAGCTTGGTCGTCGGCAGCACCATGCCGGCGAACTTGACCTCGCCGACGGAGAGCGCCCGACCGCGACCTTCCGAACCGAGCCAGCCGAGGAAGAAGCCGAGCATCTGCCACAGGGCGTCGAGGCCGAGGCAACCCGGCATCACCGGATCGCCCTTGAAGTGGCAGGGGAAGAACCAGAGATCCGGCTTCACGTCGAGCTCGGCGCGGATCATGCCCTTGCCGTTGGCGCCGCCGTCCTCGGTGATCTCGGCGATCCGGTCGAACATCAGCATCGGCGGCAGCGGCAGCTGCGCGTTGCCCGGCCCGAAAAGCTCGCCGCGTCCGCAGGCGATGAGATCCTCGTACGCGAAACTGGAGCGGCGCTGATCCATCCCCATCCCGTTTTTGCCTCGCCGGACGCGTCCGCGCCCTGATGTAGGAGCCGGCGCCGCCTGGAACCGCCGCGGCGGGAGGACGCACCGTCCGGACCCGGCCGCCGGGAACCATCCGGGCGCACCATTCCACCGCGCCGCGCGCCGGGGCGCGGGCGGAGCGGGGTACCCAGTAGCATAGGCCCTGCGGCTCCGAAAGCCTGTCCTCCTGCGGCGCGCGGCCCGGTGGCAGATGCGTAGAAATACCACCCCCGGCGGGGCAAGATAGTAATGACTTGCAATTGCTGTCGGCCGTGTCTAACCTGATCGCAGTCGTCGCCTTTGGTCCGGTCCGCGGGATCGTGATCGGGGGCGGCTTGTGTAGAAGTGGCGGAGCGCCGACATGAGGAAGCGCGGGCTTCCCCGGAGGCGGCACCGAAGGGCTGGGTGATCGAAGCGATGGCGGATCAGATGCTGACGACCCGGATCGTTCCGACGGAGCGTGGTTCCGAGAGGGGCCATGCGCCGCGGCGCCCCAGCAACGTCCGTGGCATGTTGCGTGAGTCCGGCCTGCGGCCGACCCGCCAGCGCATCGCCCTCGCCGAGATCCTGTTCTCCGCCGGCAACCGCCACGTCTCGGCCGAGCAGCTGCACGAGGAGGCGCTGACCGCCCGGGTGCCGGTGTCGCTCGCCACCGTCTACAACACGCTGCACCAGTTCACCGAGGCCGGCCTGCTGCGCGAGGTCGCGGTCGACGGCTCGAAGACCTACTTCGACACCAACACCAGCGACCACCACCACTTCTTCGTCGAGAACGAGAACGTGGTGATCGACATCCCCGGCGACGGGCTGATGATCGACAATCTGCCGCACCCGCCCGAGGGTATGGAGATCGCACGCGTCGACGTGATCGTCCGCATCCGGCCGGTGCGCCACGCCTGATCCCGGCGCCGTCGCCGAAAGAAAAAAGAAGAGCCGGCCGGCGACGGCCGGCTTTCTTCTTTTCAGGGGATGATGATCGGAATGCCCGGCAGCGGCGACG
>CALCDT010000211.1 GCA_937900425.1 uncultured Alphaproteobacteria bacterium
AACACCCTCGACGGCAAGGGTGGCGCCGACGTGATGTTCGGCTATGGCGGCGACGACAACTACGTGGTCGACGACGTCGGCGACGTGGTCAGGGAGGCGGCGGGGGAAGGCTACGACACGGTGCGCTCGACGGTGAGTTTCTCGCTGGAAGGCGAGCACATCGAGCGGCTGTTCCTGAAGGGCACCGCGGCGATAAACGGGACGGGTAACAGCCTCGCCAACAAGCTGTTCGGCAACGACGCGTCGAACACCCTCGACGGCAAGGGCGGCGCCGACGTGATGCTCGGCTATGGCGGCGACGACAACTACGTGGTCGACGACGTCGGCGACGTGGTCAGGGAGGCGGCCGGGGAAGGCTACGACACGGTGCGCTCGACGGTGAGTTTCTCGCTGGTCGGCGAGCATATCGAGCGGTTGATCCTGAAGGGCAATAGTGCGATCGACGGCACCGGCAACAATCTCGACAATCGCATCGTCGGCAACTCCAAGGCCAACGTTCTCGCCGGCCGCGGCGGGGACGACGAGATGACCGGCGGGGGAGGACGCGATCGTTTCGTTTTCGATTTCGCACTCGGCGCCGACAACATCGACACCATCACCGACTTCAAGGTCGACGTGGACACTATCGTGCTGTCCGGTCAGATCTTCACCGCGATCGGGTCCACGCTGAACGGCAGTGAATTTCGCGCCAATTCCACCGGTCTCGCCAGGGACGGCAACGACCACGTGATCTATGATCGCACGACTGGTGCCCTCTTCTACGACCCGGACGGGTCGGGCGGGCAGCAGGCCGTGCAGTTCGCCCGGCTCAGCTCCGGCCTCGCCCTTTCTCATAGCGATTTCGACATCGTGTGAGACGGGAAGGCGGCACCGCACCGCGGCGACGCTCCCGTGTCGTCGAAACTACTTGCCTTCTTTTTTCGCCTTCAGCCGCTCCCGCGTCTCCCTGGCGAAGCCGTCCTTGACGCTCTGGCGGGCGCGGCCGAAGGCCATGGCGTCGGCGGGAACGTCCTCGGTGATGACCGAGCCGGCGGCGGTGTAGCCGCCCTCGCC
The DNA here is from genome assembly GCA_937900425.1 of uncultured Alphaproteobacteria bacterium. Classification (GTDB taxonomy): domain Bacteria; phylum Pseudomonadota; class Alphaproteobacteria; order Rhizobiales; family Pleomorphomonadaceae; genus CALCDT01. Next base: position 1,054 of record CALCDT010000211.1, read on the forward strand.
GATGGTGACCGGGGCGACGAGGGTGGTGTTGGAGCCGACGAAGACGCCGGCGCCGATCACCGTGCGGTGCTTGAAGACGCCGTCGTAGTTGCAGGTGATGGTGCCGGCGCCGACGTTTGCGCCGGCCCCGACCGAGGCGTCGCCGACATAGGTGAGGTGGTTGATCTTGGCACCTTCGCCGACGTCGGCGTTCTTGATCTCGACGAAGTTGCCGACGTGGGCCCCGGCCCCGACGTCGGCGCCGGGGCGCAGGCGGGCGTAGGGGCCGACGATCGCCCCGGCACCGACCCGGGCGTCCTCGACGTGGCTGAAGGCGCGGATCACCGCGCCCTCCTCGACGACGACGCCGGGGCCGAACACGACGTTCTGCTCGACGACGACGTCGCGGGCGAGGCGGGTGTCGTGGGAGAAGAACACCGTCTCCGGCGCGAGGAGGCTGACGCCCGCCGCCATCGCCTCCGCCCGCATGGCGCGCTGGAAGTCGGCCTCGACCTCGGCGAGCTGGGCGCGGTCGTTGACGCCCTGCACCTCGCGCGCCTCGCCCGGCACGACGACGGCCCTGAGCCCGCGTTCGGCCGCCACCGCGACGGCGTCGGTCAGGTAGTATTCGCCCTTGGCGTTGGCGTTGCCGATGGCGTCGAGCAGGCCCGGCAGATGGCGGCCGGCGAAGGCCATCACCCCGGCGTTGCAGAGCCGGATCGCCTTTTCCAGCGCGTCGGCGTCCTTTTCCTCGACGATGCGGGCGAGGCGGTCGTTCTCGATGACGAGCCGGCCGTAGCCGGTCGGATCCGCCGGCTCGAAACCGAGCACGGCGAGGTCGGCGCCCTTGTCGAGGGCGGCGCGCATCGCGAGGATCGTCTTCTCGCGCACCAGCGGCGTGTCGCCGAACAGCACGACGACATGGTCGGACCCCGCCTCCAGCGCCTCGCGGGCGGCGAGCACGGCGTGGGCCGTGCCGAGCCGCTCGCGCTGCTCGTAGACGGCGGCGCCGGGGAAGCTGCGGGCGACGTGGCCGCGCACCGCGTCGGCACCGGCACCGACGACGACGGCGACGCGATCGGCGCCGGCGGCGCTCGCCGCGGCGATCACGTGGTCGACCATCGGCCGGCCGGCGACGGCGTGAAGAACCTTCGGCCGCGCGGACCGCATCCGGGTACCCTCGCCGGCGGCGAGCACGACGGCGAGACAGGTGGCGTCGGTCATCGAATTCCTCTGGGCTTGCGAAGTCGCCGGGAATTTGGTCGTCGCCGCGCCCGCGGTCAAGCTCGCTCGCGTGCGGCCGGGCGGGCCGACGCGGCGCGAGGCGACGGCGGCCGCGGGTGAACAATTGAGCGGCGAGCGGCGAGGCGCGGGCTCCACGCCCCGCCTCCGGGGGTTGACCTCGCACCGAGGGCGAAGCAACATCCAGAAAAGCCGGTCCGACCAACAAGGTCCGGAGACAATGACGCGAAGTCGACCGCCTGAAACGGCTTCCTCCCCGGAAGCGGAACGGATCGAGACGATGAACGCGCGCGGCGAACAGGGCACCCCTGTCGACGATCAAGATCAAAACGGGAGGAACGCATGTCGAAAATGAAGTGGCTGACCCGGCTGGCGCCTTATGTCATCGTTGTCATGCCGTTCGCGGCCCAGGCCGAAAACCTGTCGCTGGTGTCGGGCGCGGTCGGGCAGGACCTCGAGGAGCTGCGCCAGCAACTCGTCGACTTCGAGGCGAAGAGCGGCCACAAGGTCCAGGTGGTGTCGATGCCGGCCTCCACCACCGACCAGTTCGGCCAGTATCGCCTGTGGCTCTCCGCCAAGAACCCCGACATCGACGTCTACCGCACCGACGTGATCTGGGCGCCCCAGCTCGCCCAGCATCTGGTCGACCTGTCCGAGGCGGCAAAGGACGTCGTCGGCGATCATTTCGAGGCGATCATCGAAAGCCAGACCGTCGACGGCCGCCTCGTCGCCCTGCCGATGTTCACCGACGCCCCGGCGCTGTTCTACCGCACCGACCTGCTCGAGAAATACGGCAAGCAGCCGCCGGCGACCTGGGCCGAACTCGAGGCGACGGCGAAGGAGATCCAGGACGCCGAACGTGCCGCGGGCGCCAACGACATGTGGGGCTTCGTCTTCCAGGGAGCCGCCTACGAGGGCCTGACCTGCGACGCGCTCGAGTGGATCAAGTCCTTCGGCGGCGGCCAGATCGTCGAGGCCGACGGCACCATCTCGGTCAACAACGAGCAGGCGGTGAAGGCGCTGGAAACGGCCAAGGGCTGGATCGGCACCATCGCCCCGGGCGGCGTGCTCGCCTACAAGGAAGAGGACAGCCGCGGCGTCTGGCAGACCGGCAAGGCCGTCTTCATGCGCAACTGGCCCTACGCCTTCGCGCTCGGCAATTCCGCCGACAGCGCCGTCAAGGGTGCGTTCGACGTCGTGCCGCTGCCGATGGGCGAGGGCGAGGAGGCGCGCTCGGCGGCGACGCTCGGCGGCTGGAACCTCGCGGTCTCCAACTATTCGCGCCACCATGAAGCGGCCATCGAACTCGTCAAGTATCTCGCCTCGACCGAGGCCCAGAAGTTCCGCGCCGTCGGCTTCTCAAAGCTGCCGACCATCAAGTCGCTCTACGACGACCCGGAAGTGGCCGAGAAGCAGCCGGTGATCCCGCGCTGGAAGGACATCTTCCTCAACGCGGTGCCCCGGCCCTCGGCCCCGACCAAGGGCGCCTACAACGAGGTCTCGGCGAAGTTCTGGACCGCCGTCCACAACACCCTGTCGGGCCGCGGCTCGGCCGCCGACAACCTCGCCGAACTCGAGATCGACCTCGCCGACCTCCAGGGCAACGGCTGGTGACGGACCGCCGACCGGGCGGGGAGACCTCCGCCCGGTGACGCCCGCGGAGGGCGGGAAGGGCGGATGAGGAGGCGGCGACACGCGAAGTCGAGGACAAGCTCCCGGAGCGGGGCGCAGCGACCGAGGGGGAGGAAAACCATGGCAGGGGGCCTCGACAGCGGGTCGGAACTCGGGCGGCAGCGCATGCGCGCGGCCTGGATGTTCCTCACGCCGATGATCGTGCTGCTGGCGCTGGTCGCCGGATGGCCGCTCGCAAAGACGATCTGGTTCGGCTTCACCGACGCCAAGCTCGACACGATCGACACGGCCGCCTTCGTCGGCTTCGACAACTACCTGCGTATCATCACCCTGCCGAGCGGGCGCACGGTGATGCGCGGCCTGCTGGTCGATCAGGCCTGGTGGGCGGCGGTGTGGAACACCATCCGCTTCGCCTTCCTCTCGGTCTTCTTCGAGACGATCTTCGGCATGATCGTCGCCCTCGTGCTCAACGCCGAGTTCAAGGGCCGCGGCCTCGTGCGCGCCGCGGTGCTGATCCCCTGGGCGATCCCGACCATCGTTTCGGCCAAGCTGTGGGCCTGGATGATGCACGACCAGTTCGGCATCCTGAACGACATCTTCATGCGGATCGGCGTCATCGACGCCCCGATCGCCTGGACCGCATCGCCCGACACGGCGATGATCGCGGTTCTGATCGTCGACATCTGGAAGACGACGCCCTTCATGGCGCTGCTGATCCTCGCCGGCCTGCAGATGCTGCCCGGCGACGTCTACGAGGCGGCGAAGATCGACGGTGTCCACCCGGTCAAGGTCTTCTTCAAGATCACCCTGCCGCTGGTGCGGCCGGCGATCATGGTGGCGGTGATCTTCCGCGCCCTCGATGCGCTGCGCGTCTTCGACCTCATCTACGTGCTGACCCCCGCCAACGACCAGACGCGGACCATGTCGGTCTTCGCCCAGGAGAACCTTTTCCAGTTCGACAAGTTCTCCTACGGCTCGGCCGCCTCGACGCTGCTGTTCCTGGTGATCGGCCTCATCACCATCCTCTACATCAAGCTCGGCCGGCTCGATCTGTCGGGCGGAGGGCGCTGAGATGAAGACGATCAAGTCCGTCGGCTTCTACGCCCTCGTCGCCCTCATCGTCCTGCAGGCGGTGTTCCCGTTCTATTACGCGATCCTGACCAGCTTCAAATCCGGCACGTCGATCTTCCAGATCGACTATCTGCCGAAGGACTTCTCGCTCGCCAACTACACGGCCGTGCTGAGCAACGGCTCCTTCCCGCGCAACGTCCTCAACTCCGTCTTCGTTTCGGTGACGGTGGTGGCGATCTCGCTGTTCCTCGCGGTCACCGCCGCCTTCGCGCTCGCCCGCATCCCGTTCCGCGGCCGCGGCCTGCTGCTGCTCACCGTGCTGTCGGTCTCGATGTTCCCGCAGATCGCCGTGCTCGCCGGCCTGTTCGAGATGGTCCGCGCCGCCGGGCTCTACAATTCGCTGTTCTCGCTGATCTTCGCCTATATGATCTTCACGCTGCCCTTCACGGTCTGGGTGCTCACGACCTTCATGCGCGAGCTGCCCGTCGAGATCGAGGAGGCGGCGATCGTCGACGGCGCGACGCCCTGGGTCATCGTGACGAAGGTGTTCATGCCGCTGATGTGGCCGGCGCTGGTGACGACGGGCCTGCTCGCCTTCATCGCCGCCTGGAACGAGTTCCTGTTCGCGCTGACCTTCATCTCCAACAACGACCAGCGCACCGTGCCGGTCGCCATCGCCCTGCTGTCCGGGGCGACCGAATTCGAGATCCCCTGGGGGATCATCATGGCGGCGTCCGTCATTGTCACGGCGCCCCTCATCGTTCTGGTGCTCGTCTTCCAGCGCAAGATCATCTCCGGCCTCACCGCCGGCGGCGTCAAGGGATGAGCCGAACCCGTGAAAGAGACAGAGCCCATGGATGTGAAAGCAGACCGCCCGTCCTCCGCCACCCAGATCGCCCGGACCGACCCGGACTGGTGGCGCGGCGCGGTGATCTACCAGATCTATCCCCGCAGCTTCCAGGACAGCAACGGTGACGGCATCGGCGACCTCGCCGGCATCACCGCGCGCCTGCCCTATGTCGCCGACCTCGGCGTCGACGCCGTCTGGCTGTCGCCCTTCTTCACCTCGCCGATGAAGGACTTCGGCTACGACGTCTCCAACTACCGCGACGTCGACCCGATCTTCGGCACGCTGAAGGACTTCGACGACCTCGTCGCCGAAGCGCACCGGCTCGGCCTCAAGGTGATGATCGACCAGGTGCTGTCGCACACCGCCGACGTCCATCCCTGGTTCGTCGAGAGCCGGTCGTCGCGCGACAACGACCGCCACGACTGGTACGTCTGGGCCGATCCGAACCCCGACGGCACCTGCCCCAACAACTGGCTGTCGGTGTTCGGCGGCTCGGCCTGGGAGTGGGACGGCGGACGCTGCCAGTATTACCTCCACAACTTCCTGACGTCGCAGCCCGATCTCAACTTCCACAACCCGCTGGTCCAGGACGCGATCCTCGACGACGTCCGCTTCTGGCTGGAGCGCGGCGTCGACGGCTTCCGCCTCGACACCGTCAACTACTATTTCCACGACCAGCGCCTGCGCTCCAATCCGCCGTGGGACCGCTCGTCCGGCAGCCGGGCCGACGCGCCGGAGGTCAATCCCTACGGCTACCAGGATCACCTCTACGACAAGAACCGGCCGGAGAACCTGCGCTTCCTCAAGCGGTTCCGGGCGCTGCTCGACCAGTATCCGGGCTCGGCCGCGGTCGGCGAGGTCGGCGAGAGCGGCAAGTCGATCGAGATCATGGCCGACTACACCTCGGGCGGCGACAAGCTGCACATGTGCTACAGCTTCGACTTCCTCGGCTTCGGCTACGGCCGCGAGTTCATCACCTCGACGGTGAAGCGGTTCGAGGCCGGCGCCCGCGGCGGCTGGGCCTGCTGGGCCTTCTCCAACCACGACGTCGTCCGCCCGGCGACGCGGTTCCGCGAACGGGCCGCCGATCCGCGGCGCCTCGCCAAGGTGATGGGCAGCCTCTTGCTGTCGCTGCGCGGCTCGGTCTGCCTCTACCAGGGCGAGGAACTCGGCCTCACCGAGGCCGACATCGCCTACGAGGATCTGGTCGACCCCTATGGCATCCGCTTCTGGCCCGAGTTCAAGGGCCGCGACGGCTGCCGCACGCCGATGGTGTGGGAGGGCGGCGCGACCAACGGCGGCTTCTCGCCGGCCAAACCCTGGCTGCCGGTGCCGGACGAGCATCTCGCCATGGCGGTCGACCGCCAGGACGGTGACGACGGCTCGGTCCACGCCCATTTCCGCCGCTTCCTCGCCTTCCGCCGCTCGCACGCGATCCTCGTCAAGGGCGCGGTGGAATTCCTCGAGGCCGAGCACGAGACCATCGCCTTCGTGCGCCGCCACGAGGGCAGGGCGATGCTCTGCCTCTTCAACCTGTCGCAGGAGCAGGCCCGCTTCGAACTCGGGGCGGGCCTGAAGGTGACGCCGGTCGAAGGCCTCGGCTTCGCCGGGACGGCGACGGAGGGCGCCGTGACGTTGGAGGGCATCGACGCCTTCTTCGGCATGCTGGAGGAGTGAGCGCGGTTCCGCGAAGGGCCGGGGAGGAAGGAGAGGCCGTCCCCCTCATCCGGCCCTTCGGGCCACCTTCTCCCCGGCGGGGAGAAGGGTAATTCGCGGCGCCCGGCGGGGAGAAGGATTAGGTCGGGGTTGCCGGCGGGGGAGGGGTGATCCGGGCGGTTGCCTGCGCCCCGCGAACGGTGCCTTCGGCCACCGTGCTCCCCGCACCCACCCCCTTCTCCCCTCGCGGGAGAAGGTGCCCGAAGGGCGGATGAGGGGGCGGTGAACAAAAGCGCCGGCGCAGCGGCGACGCGAAACAAGAAACAACCGGGAGGAACGAGATGGCCAACCTGAAACTCGACAACGTCAAGAAGGCCTACGGCGCCGTCGAGGTGCTGCACGGCATCGATCTCGACATCCGCTCCGGCGAATTCGTCGTCTTCGTCGGCCCGTCCGGCTGCGGCAAGTCGACCCTGCTGCGGCTGATCGCCGGGCTCGAGGACATCACCTCCGGCACCTTCTCGATCGACGGCGAGGTGGTCAACGCGCTGCCGCCGTCGAAGCGCGGCATCGCCATGGTGTTCCAGTCCTACGCGCTCTATCCGCACATGACGGTCTACGACAACATGGCCTTCGGCCTGAAGCTGGCCAAGGCCGAGGCCGGCAAGGTCGACCGCCGGGTGCGCAAGGCGGCGGAGATGCTGCAGATCACCCAGTATCTCGACCGGCTGCCCAAGCAGCTCTCCGGCGGCCAGCGCCAGCGCGTCGCCATCGGCCGGGCCATCGTCCGCGACCCCAAGGTCTTCCTGTTCGACGAACCCCTCTCCAACCTCGACGCGGCGCTGCGCGTCGCCACCCGCATCGAGATCGCCGGGCTGCACGAGCGGATGTCGAAGACGACGATGATCTACGTCACTCACGACCAGGTCGAGGCGATGACGCTGGCCGACCGCATCGTCGTGCTCCACGCCGGCCGCATCGAGCAGGTCGGAACGCCGATGGAACTCTACCACAGCCCGGACAACCTCTTCGTCGCCCGCTTCATCGGTTCGCCGGCGATGAACATCCTGCCCGCCACCGTGGCGCGCACCGGCGACGGCGGGGCGGTGCGGCTGCCCGCCGGCGGCGAGGTGCTCGTCGCCCGGCCCTTGCCGGCGAGCCTCGCCGGCGCTCCGGTCAGCCTCGGCGTCCGGCCCGAGGATCTCGAAATCCGACCGGCCGCCGCCGCGCTGTTTACCGGCACCGTCGCGCTCGTCGAGAAGCTCGGCGAGGTGACGATGGTCTATCTCGACATCGGCGCCGGCGAGCCGCTGGTGGTCAAGCTCGACGGCGACGCCCGCGTCTCGCGCGGCGAAACCCTTTCCGTCGGTGCGGCGAGCGACTGCCTTCACCTCTTCGACAGCGAGGGCCGGGCGATCCGTACCGGCGTCGCCGCGAAGGCGGTGGCCTGAGCGGCGGCGGACGACCCCGCCGCTTGGCCGCCTGTCCGGTGAAACCACCCGATGCGGGCGTCGCGGAGGTGACGGACACGCGTCGGGCGCGGCGCTTGCGGTCCGCCTCCTCTGCGCCCGGGCGCGTGCCGAGGCTGCGGCGGGCCCGCCTGGCGACCGCGGGATTTTTGCGTCGTTTGCGCTGGAACCATTCCAGAGAGAAATCTTTTTCTCCCGCTCCCGGCGATTTGGAAACGGCGACGGCGCGGCGGCCGCCGCGATCGACTACTTCTCTGTTCTGAAACCGTGGAACCGTGCATCGCGCCGGCTCCGGGCCGAGCAGGGAACGCCGATGCCGAAGATCCTGACCGCCAATCATCTCGTCTCCGGCGACGTCGTCTTCCGCGCTCCCGGCGGCGACTGGGTCGTCGAGGTCGACCGCGCCGAACTGCTCGACGACAAGGACGCCCTTGCCCGGGCCGAGACCGCGGCGGCCGCCGACGTCGACCATTGCGTCGTCATCGGCGTCGAGGCGATCGACGTCACCGCCGGGGCCGGACGGATCGTGCCGGTCCGCCTGCGCGAGCGTATCCGCGCGATGGGGCCGACGGTGAAGTCCGATCACCGCGCCGACCTCAAGCCTTTCGCCTGACGCCCTCCATCTCCCGTATTCCCGTCGCCAACCGCAAGGGTCCGGCCTCATGTACCGCTACGACGAATTCGACGCGTCCTTCGTCTCCGACCGCGTCGCCCAGTTCTCCGACCAGGTCCGCCGCCGCCTCGCCGGCGACCTCACGGAAGAGGAATTCCGTCCGCTGCGGCTGATGAACGGCCTCTACCTGCAGCTCCACGCCTACATGCTGCGCGTCGCCGTGCCCTACGGCACGCTGAGCGGCAAGCAGATGCGCAAGCTCGCCCGCATCGCCCGGGTCTACGACCGCGGATTCGGCCATTTCACCACCCGGCAGAACATCCAGTACAACTGGCCCAAGCTCGCCGACGTGCCGGCGATCCTGGAAGAGCTCGCCGAAGTCGAGATGCACGCCATCCAGACCTCGGGCAACTGCATCCGCAACGTCACGGCCGATCACTTCGCCGGCGCCGCCGCCGACGAGGCGACCGACCCGCGGCCCTATGCCGAGATCCTGCGCCAGTGGTCGAGCCTCCACCCGGAGTTCTCCTACCTGCCGCGCAAGTTCAAGATCGCCGTCACCGGGGCCGCGCGCGACCGCGCCGCGATCCGCGTCCACGACATCGGCCTCGAGGTGCGCCGCAACGAGAAGGGCGAGATCGGCTTCCGCGTCCTCGTCGGCGGCGGCCAGGGCCGCACGCCGATGATCGCCCGCGAGGTCCGCGACTTCCTCCCCGAGGAGGATCTCATCGCCTACACGGACGCGATCCTGCGCGTCTACAACCTCTACGGGCGACGTGACAACAAGTACAAGGCGCGCATCAAGATCCTCGTCCACGAGACCGGCATCGACGTGCTGAAGCAGGACATCGAGGCCGAGTTCGAGCGGATCAGGGACGGCGTCCTCAAGCTGCCGCAGCAGGAGGTCGACCGCATCGAGGCCTATTTCGCGATGCCGGATCTCGCCCCGCGGGCCGAGCGCTCGTCGTTGCTCGAGGCGGCCAAGGCCGACGACATGGGCCTGAAGCGCTTCGCGGAGCAGAACCTCCACCCGCACAAGGTGCCGGGTCACGTCTGCCTGACGATCTCGCTGAAGCCGATCGGCGGCATTCCGGGCGACGCCTCGGCCGACCAGATGGACGTCGTCGCCGACCTCGCCGAGCGCTACGGCCACGACGAGATCCGCGTCAGCCACGAGCAGAATCTCGTGCTGCCCCACGTCGCCCTCGACGACGTGCCGGCGATCTACGCGGTGCTGAAGGAGAACGGCCTCGGCACGCCGAACGCCGGCCTCGTCACCGACATCATCGCCTGCCCGGGCCTCGACTACTGCGCCCTCGCCAACGCCCGCTCGATCCCGGTGGCCGAGCGCCTGTCGGAACGCTTCGGCGACGCCGAGCGCCAGGCGGTGATCGGCCCGCTGTCGATCAAGATCTCGGGCTGCATCAACGCCTGCGGCCACCACCACGTCGGCCACATCGGCATCCTCGGCGTCGACCGCAAGGGCGAGGAATTCTACCAGATCACCCTCGGCGGCTCGCCGGACGAGACCGCCTCGATCGGCGAGATCGTCGGCCGCGGCTTCTCCACCGAGGAGATCGTCGACGCGGTCGAGACGGTCGTCGACACCTACCTCGGCCAGCGGGCGGACCCCGGCGAGACCTTCCTCGCCTTCTACCGCCGCGTCGGCCAGGCACCCTTCAAGGAGGCGCTCTATGGCGCTTGATGCCGTCCGCTACGCCGTCGACCCGGAGGAGGTGCCGCGCACCCTCGCCCGGGACCTGTCGACCCGCTTCGAGGGTGCCTCCGCCCATGAGGTGATCGAGGCCGCCGTCCACGAGATCTTCGCCGGCGAGATCGCCCTCGTCTCCAGCTTCGGCGCGGAATCCGCCGTGTTGCTCAAGCTCGTCGCCGACGTCGACCCCACCATCCCCGTCGTCTTCCTCGACACCGGCAAGCTGTTCGGCGAGACGCTGCGCTACCGCGACCGCCTCGTCGACCTGTTCGGACTCACCGACGTCCGCTCGATCAGGCCGGAGCCGAAGCGGCTCGACGGTGCCGATCCCGACGGCGGGCTGTGGCTGCGCGACAACGACCTCTGCTGCCGCATCCGCAAGGTCGAGCCGCTGGCCTTCGCCATGGAGGGCTTCTCGGCCTGGTTCACCGGCCGCAAGCGCTTCCAGGCCGAGACGCGGTCCAAGCTCGCCCTGTTCGAGGCGGAAGGCGCGCGCATCAAGGTCAACCCGCTCGCCGGCTGGTCCTCGGCCGAGATCAAGGAATACCGCGCCCGCCACGACCTGCCGGCCCATCCGCTCGTCGCCGAGGGCTTCCTCTCGATCGGCTGCATGCCCTGCACCGACCGGGTCGCCGAGGGCGAGGACGAGCGGTCCGGCCGCTGGCGCGGCGCCGCCAAGACCGAATGCGGCATCCACCTCGGCCTCGTCGGCCGTCAGATCGACGGCAGCGGCATCTGATCGCCCCGGTGCGATTTCCCGATGAACGCCCGGACAGGATGCGCTAAGCATCGACGCGAGTGAACCGACCCGATGACGGTGATGACCCCGATGAGTGAACCGAAGGCCCCCTCGGCCGCGACTCCCGCCGAGCATGCCCTCTACCGCGACGGCGCCTTCGTCGCCGACGACTGGGGCCATGTCGTCGCCGACGAGGCGATCCCGGCGGAGGGACGGGTGTTCCTGCCTCTCGCCCGCTTCCTCGCGGAGATCGGGGCGCTGGCCGGGGACAACCGCCCGCTCGGCGTGCGGCTGGGTCCGGCGGACGACGTTGCCGACCTCGCCCCCCACCTCGACACCCTCGCCGCGGTGGCGCTGACCTTCCCGAAGTTCGCCGACGGGCGCGCCTATTCGCAGGCGACGCTGCTGCGCGACCGTCACGGCTACACCGGCGACCTGCGGGCCGTCGGCGACGTGCTGATCGACCAGATCGGCCTGATGCGCCGGGTCGGCTTCTCGAGCTTCGAGATCCGCAACGAGCCGACCCGCCGCCTGCTCGAGGCCGGCCACGACCCGGAGGTGCGCCGCTACTACCAGCCCTCCGTGCGCGACGAGCCCCCGGCCGGGACGCGGCCGTGGATGCGCAAGTCGCCGGATTGACCGGACGGCCGGCGGGGCCGATCGCCCGCCTCGCCGGCTTCAGGGCACATTCTCGACGACGACCGCCGGCGATCGAAGCATTTCGTCCGACGCCCGGGCTTTTCCCTCGTCCTTCGAGACGGACCTCCGGTCCTCCTCAGGATGAGGGAAAAGGGCAAGCCTTTGATAGGAAATGAAAAACGCTCGAAGGCCTCATCCTGAGGAGGGCGCGTCAGCGCCCGTCTCGAAGGACGAGGCCGGGTGCACCGACCCTCGCGATCCGAGCGGGATCAAGGCTATCCCGCCCCGATGACGACGGCACGTGGTGCATGCTCGACCAGAAGCCGCCGACGCGGCAGAGTCGAGCCGGCCGGACTTCCCGATCGCATTCCGTCGACCCGTTCAGACCCGCGCCCACCCGCGCCTGTTCCGCGCCCGCCGGCCCCGGACGCCGACCGGGGTGGCCCGTGCTCACAGCTCCGACCTTCCGCGTTCACAGCTTGGCCGAGATCATCTGCCCGAGCTTGTAGGCGCGCTGCTCGATCAGCACCGGCACCTCGCAGACGAAGGTCAGAGACTGCTGGCGCTCGCTGAAGATGCGGGTCTCGAAGTTGAGTTCGTCGTAGGCCTCGTTGATCTTCATCATGTCGGCGTCGGCGGCCTCGCGCATCTTGTCGATCTCGGCGGTGCGTCGGCGCAACTCGTCGGCCATCTGGCGCTGCTTGCGGGCGAAGCGGTCGATGCCGCCCATGACGTCCGACCGTTCGGTGTCGAGGGTGACGTAGAGGCCGGTGAACAGCTCCACCATCTTTTCCGGCCGCGTCTCCCCGGCGCTCTCGGCGAAGGCGTCGATGGCGGCCTGGGCCTCGTCGTAGGGGGTGCGCCGGGCGGCGAGCAGGGCGACGAGGTCGCGCACGGCGCGGTCGTCGCGCCAGGAGGCGCGGTAGGGCTCGATGTCCGGCCCGGTCCAGACGCTGCCGAGCGAGAGCTGCGGCACCTTGCGCTGCTGGCACGGCCAGTTCGGATCGGCCGGATCGCCGAAGGCCAGAGCGGACGGACTCACGGCCGCCCCGAGGGCGAATGTGAGCAGGGCGGCGGCGATTCGCGTCTTCATCATGCCGGATCTTTCCGTTTCTTCCCTGGTGCCGGATCGTGGCCGCCGGCTTTCCTGCGGACGACGCGGCCGACCGGGCCGTCGCTTCGGCCCGGCTGCGGCCTTCCGCGCCACCCGCTTTGCCGGAGCCGCTGCGTCGCGGCTCCGGTCCCGACGATCATGGACCATCCGGGCGACGGGAAGAAGTCCCCGGACGGTCGCATGTTGCGGGCGCCGTCCGGGCGTTCGTCCGATCGCTTCGACGGGCGGCTCAGTCGGGCTTGACCACCACGCCCCACGGATAGCTGCCGACGCCGACCGACTTGATGACCTCGTCCTTCGCGACGTCGACGATCGAGATGTCGTTGGAGACGCCGTTGGTGCTGATCAGGAACTTCTCGTCCGGGGTGAAGGCGAGCTGCCAGACCCGCTGGCCGACCAGCATGTACTTCTCCACCTCGTAGGTCTCGGCGTCGATCAGGGCCACGCGGTTGGCCGGGCCGAGGGCGACGTAGGCCTTCTTGCCGTCCTGGGTGATCCGCACGCCGACCGGCTGGATCGCCTCGGAGCGCACGCCGTCGATCTGGAAGGAGATGACCTTCTTCACCTCCTGCGTCGCCGCCTCGATCACCGAGACCGTGCCGCCGATCTCCGACGACACCCAGACTTCGCTGCCGTCCTTCTTGAACTCGGCGATGCGCGGGCGGGTGTCGACCAGAACGTTGGCGAAGATCTCGTGGCTGTCGGTGTCGATGAAGTGGGCCATGCTCGTCGTTTCCGACGTGTTGACCACCACCTTGCCGTCCGGGCTGATGCCCATGCCCTCGGGCTCGACGCCGACCGGGATCTCGGTGATCGGCGAGCGGGTCTTGACGTCGACCACGGTGACGAGGTTGTCGTCCTCGTTGGCGACGTAGAGCGGGTTGCCCGACGGATGAAGGATGAACAGCTCCGGATCAGGGCCGGAAGGCAGGTTGTGGGTGATCTTGTTGGTGGCGGTGTCGATCACGTTGACCGTGTCGTCGTCGCCGCAGGCCACGTAGAGCTCCTTGCCGTCCGGCGAGATCGTGATGCCGCGCGGGCGCTGGCCGACCTTGATCGTCTCCGTCACCTCCCACGTCGTCGAATCGAGCACCGTCACCGTGTTGTCCTTCTCGTTGGAGACGTAGACGGTGAAGGCGCTCGCCGGGATGGCGAAGCCGGCGGTGCCGGCGAGCAGGGCCGCGGCCCGTGCGAGACCGAGAAGCTGGCGGCGGGCGGGCGTGGCGGCGGTGAGATTGGCGGACATGATGGGTTCCTCCTCCCTTGTCGGGACGCTGCGCGTCCCGGCTGGCGGTTCCCGGGACCGGCCGGGTACCTCGACGTCTCGTTGTTGCGGATGATCGCCAGGGACGGCGGCCGCTCCGACCGCGACGCCGCCCGTGACCGAAATCCCCGTCAGAACCGGCAGGACGTTTCCGGCTCGTCGTAGCCGAGCGTGTCGAGCAGGGAGGTCGGGTGCAGGAAGCCCTCCTGCGGCGAGACCGAGACGACCGTGTAGCCGTCGGCCAGCAGGATAGGTTGGCGAACCTGATGATTCCACTTACGGATCGTTAACTTTTGGCCCTTGAAGGCGGCGACCGAGAAGTCGTCGGAGAACAGCGCCTCCTTGATCTTTTCGGCCTCGCCCGACTTCGCCTTGACGGCGGCGTCGCCGATCATGCGCACCGCCGTCCAGCCGTTGGCGTCGCGCTCGCGCATGGTGCGGTTGTGGAGGGCGAAGAAGCGGGTCTGCATCTGGTAGCCGGCCCACTGCTCGTGATCCTGCGACCACACGGTCGGCACGAGGCCCGACGAGCCGGCGACCGGACGCGGGTCCCAGGTGCGATAGGGCACGTAGGCGCCGAAGATCTCGCTCTCGTCGGCGGCGAGGGCGACGTCGTAGTCCGGGGCGTTCTGGGTGAAGATCGCCATCTGCTGGACCACCTGGACGTGGCCGGAATCCGTGCGCCGGGCGGTGTCGGTCTCGTCGAACCGCCGCTCCTCGACGATCTGGCCGCCGAAGCGGGTCGCCGCGCGCTTCAGCGCCGCGGCGAAGAGCTCGTCCTGCGGCAGCGCGCCGGTGAGAAGCAGCCAGCGCGGCCAGCGCTTGAAGACGAGATACTGGGCGAGGCCGTCGGCGAGCATCGAATAGCTCGGCTGGACGTGGACGAAGCTCGCCCGGCACTCGTCCTCGCGCAGGCGCTCGTCCTTGGCCTCGATGTTGAAGATCACCGCCTTGCCGCCGGCCTCGCTGTCGGCCATGGCGAGCAGGGTGTCGGCCGGGGCGTCGGTGACGACGAAGGTGATGCCCTGCTCGACGAGGTTGGCGAGCGAGGCCACCGCGGCCTCGGTGTCGTCGGCCTTGTCGACGGTGAGCGAGAAATGCTGCTTGGTGAAGGCGCCGGTGGTGTTGTTGTCCTTGACGCCGGAGAGGGCGCCGGCGATGCCGAGATCGTCCGGCGGCATGCGCGACAGCGACAGCGTGATCGCCTTCTGGCCCCAGGCGACGTAGCCGATCTTGATGTCCTGGAAGCCGGGCTTCACCTCGTCGACGCCGGGCAGGGCCTGCGCGGCGGCGGCGAGCGGGGCGAGGCCGATCGTCGCGGCGATCGCGGCGACGGCGACGCGGCCGGCGAGACCGCGCCTGCGCGGCCTGCGGCGGCCCTGCGACAGGCTGTCGGCGGTCGGGGTGCTATCGGTCTTCCGGGTCAATGGTCTATCCTCCCGCTCGTCCGGCGCGGCCACGATCCGCAGGCGGCCGGGCTTCGTAAGGGCGGCAGGTTACATGGCACCGGGTTGAAGGCCGAAGTTACAAAAAATTTAGGTCGGCCGGGACCATGGACCGCCTATAGATGCGACAACCACGTCGCCGGACGACATCCGTCGCTCCCTTTCGGGAGGGAGCGCGGGCCGGGCCGGCGCAGAGAGACGACAGGGAAGGAAGCGGCCAGATGAATCCGGTCGATATCGTGCTGACGCTGTGCATGCTGAGCGATCCGAGCAACTGCTTCGAGCATCGCCTGCAATACGAGACCTTCGAACCGCTCAAGCAGTGTACGTTCGATGCGCAGTTCTACATCGCCCAGTACATGGGCGCGCATCCGGAACTGAAGCTCGTCAACTGGGGCTGCGCCTATCCCGAGGGCGACGAGCCGCAGAAGAACTCCTGAGCGGCGGCGGCGGCCTGGCGGCAGGTCGTGTCGCGGAGCGGACCACGGACCCGGGAGGCGAGGGGGAACGGGTGAGCGGAAACGTCGCGCTGGCGGTGGCCGGCCTCTCTTACGCCTACGGGCCGAAGAAGGCTCTCGACGACGTCGCCTTCGAGGTCCGCAGCGGACGCTTCACGGCCCTGCTCGGTCCGAACGGAGCCGGCAAGTCGACCCTGTTCGCGCTCGTCACCCGGCTGTTCGACAGCCGCGACGGCGAGGTCACGATCACCGGACGCAGTCTCGCCCGCGACGGGGCGAGCGCGCTCGCCCCGCTCGGCGTCGTCTTCCAGCAGACGACGCTCGACCTCGACCTGACGGTCCGGCAGAACCTGCGCTACTTCTCGCGCCTGCGCGGCCTCTCGATCCGGGAGGCCGACCGGCGGATCGAGGAGGAACTGACCCGTTTCGAGATGTTCGACCGGCTCAAGGACAAGGTCCGCAACTTGAACGGCGGCCACCGCCGCCGGGTCGAGATCGCCCGCGCCCTGCTCCATGATCCGAAGGTGGTGCTGATGGACGAGCCGACCGTCGGCCTCGACGTGCCGACCCGCAAGGCGATCGTCGCCCATGCCCACGACCTGGCGAAGAGCCGGGGCATCGCCATCCTCTGGGCCACCCATCTCATCGACGAAATCCGCCCCGGCGACGACCTCGTCGTGCTGCACCAGGGCCGGATCGTCGAGAAGGGCGAGATGAGCGAGGTGGTGGCGCGGGTCGGGGCGAGCGATCTCGACGGCGCCTTCGCCCGGCTCACCGGGCGGGCGCCGACGCCGGCCGCGGGGGGCGCGGCATGAGCGCCAAGGTCTACCTGCGCGCCTTCGTCGGCATCGTCCTGCGCGAGGTGCTGCGCTTCCTGCAGCAGCGCGAGCGGTTCTTCTCGGCGCTGGTGCGCCCGCTGGTCTGGCTGCTGGTCTTCGCGGCCGGCTTCCGGGCGGTGCTCGGCATCGCCATCCAGCCGCCCTACCAGACCTACATCACCTACGACGTCTACATCATCCCCGGGCTGATCGCGATGATCCAGCTCTTCAACGGCATGCAGTCGTCGCTGTCGATGGTCTACGACCGCGAGATGGGCTCGATGCGGGTGCTGCTGACGACGCCGCTGCCGCGCTGGTTCCTGCTGGTGGCCAAGCTCTTCGCCGGCACCGCGGTGTCGGTGATCCAGGTCTACGCCTTCCTCGCCGTCTCGGCGCTGTTCGGCACGACCTTTCCGGCCTGGGGCTATGTCGCGCTGCTGCCGGTGATGGTGCTGACCGGGCTGATGCTCGGCGCGCTCGGCATGTTCCTGTCCTCGACCATCCGTCAGCTCGAGAATTTCGCCGGGGTGATGAACTTCGTCATCTTCCCGACCTTCTTCCTCTCCTCCGCGCTCTATCCGCTGTGGCGGATGCGGGAATCGAGCTACCTGGTCTGGCAGATCTGCAGCGCCAATCCCTTCACCTACGCGGTGGAGGCGCTGCGCTTCGGGCTCTACGCCCGCGTCGAGCCGTTCTCGCTGATGATCGTCGCCGCGGCGCTGGCCGTCTTCCTCGCCGGCGCGGTCTGGGGCTACAACCCGAGCCGCGGCTTCACCGCCCGCAAGGGCGGGCCGTCCGACTGACGGAGCTTCGTCCTCGGCGATATCATCCGGGCGGCGTGCCGACCCGGACCTGTTCAGCCTGGCCTGTTCAGCCCGGACGGTTCAGAAGGAGCGGCGGCGGAATTTGCCGGCGTCGATTTCGCGCTGGCGCCGCTCGAGGTCGACCCGGTCGCGGGCGCCGTTGAGATAGGCGAGTTCCGGATCGTAGGCGGCGAAGGTCTGGTAGGCCTTGCGGAGCTGCTTGATGGGACCGAACATGGTTTCGTCCTTCGACTGGTCGTTTAAATTCACGATCCGAAGATAAGCGGTCTCCCAAGGTCGGGGCAGGGGGTCTGCTGCATCGCACCCATGAGACATTCGCAAGGCTGGTTAATCAGTTATGCGATTTAGATCGGGCTTCCGGTCTCTGCTCACGCGCACCACGGCATGCGCCGGCCGATCCAGGGACGCGCCAGCCCCTCGGCGACGAGGCGTTCGCCGATCGACATGCCGTCCCGCCGCACGATCCGAAGCGCCCGCCCGTAGCGGTCGCGGTCGCGATCGACCGGTTCGAGGTCGACCGGCCCTTCGTTGAGCAGGGCGTGGAGGCGCAGGGTCGCCGCCTCGCCGAGGCGAGCCTCGGCCTCGCAACGCGGCGGATGGGTTTCGGGCGCGTCGATGTCGGCGATGCGGATGGTGTCGCCGGCCATCACGAAGGTGTCGCCGTCGATGACGCAATCGGCGCGCCGGCCCTTCGCGCAGAGGCCGAACCGCGGATGAGCGGGTTCGATCACCTGGGCGGCGACGGCGACGATGCCGGCGGCGACATCGGCACTGCCGTCGAGCAGATCGATCCGCCGCTCCGCGTCGAGCGAGAAGAACGTCCCGCCGGCAAGGCCTGCGACGAGCGCCGCCGACAGAAGCGCCAGCGGCGGCCGAGCCGCCTTCGCGGCGGTCCGCCGCCTGTATGTCCGGATGTCTCGAATGTCGGCCATGGTTCCCATTCGCCTCCGTCGTGACGGGGCAGAATGGGACCGAGTCGTTGCCGGGAGGTTTCTCCGACTTCCGGGGATCGAAGAGCGGCATCTCCTCGCGCTTTCAGCGAGAAATCTCAGCCTTCGAACAGGTCCGGGCGGCGGTGGCGGAGCGCGTAGACGAGGAGCACGGTCTTCATGTCGGCGATGCGGCCGGCGTCGACGTGGGCGGCGAGGTCGGCGAGCGGCATCTCGACGATCTCGATCTCCTCGTGTTCGTCGGCGACCCCGCCGCCGGTGCCGCGCGGCAGCGCCGGATCGATCTCGCCGAGATAGAGCCAGAGCTTCTCGGACAGGCTGCTGCCGGAGGCGTAGGCGGCGGCGACGAAGTCGAGACCGAGCAGGGCGGCGCCGATCTCCTCGCTCACCTCGCGCCGCGCCGTCGCCGCCGGATCCTCGGTTCCGTCGACGAGGCCGGCCGGCACTTCGAGCAAGCCGCCGTCGCCTTCGGCGACCAGCTTGCCGGCCCTGAGCTGGCGCACCAGCACCGCGGTCCGCGACCGGGCGTGGTAGGCCAGCACCGCCGCGCCGTGGCCGTGATCCACCACCTCCCGGGTGAAGCGGGCGAGCCGGCCGTGGACCGGCATCTCGAGCGTGACGAGGTCGAGCCGGTTCCAGCCGTCGTGGAGGCGGCGCCGCTCGAGCACGGTGGCCGCGGCGAGGGCGGGGCTGTGGTTGGGGTCGCAGGTCATGGGTCTCCGTCGGCGGGAGCACGAAGGGTCGGCTGCGCGAACCAACACCACGGCACGACGCCCAAGTCCAGCGGACCCGCCCTCCAAGGCCCCGACGGCGCATCGGCAGGATCCGTGCCGGGGCCGGAGACGATCATGAGGATCGGCATTTCTACTTATACGGGCGAAGCCGTAGGATTAACCTTTTGCGTTGCCAAGCGGCGCGATTCCAAGTCGATTTAGGCGTCGCACCGTCCGAACACGAACGACGATTTCCGCCACAGGAGAAAATCCAGCCTCTCGTGCAGCTGGAAAAGTGTAAATTCGATCATGCCAAAAGAGTGGATCATCATCAGGATTTGTTTACTTAGCGCACCTAGTCTTTCTGTAAGGACAATGCGGAACATGCCGTCGCCGGTCTGCGAAGCAGCAAAGGAACATCGAAGATCCCCGCTCTCCACGGGTTCGAAGGTTCACCTCCGGGACGGGCGACGCGCAAAGGAGGGGAAATGCACCTCGTCAGGGCCGTCTATTATGCGCGCAATGCGATCCGCAAGCGTGATCTCGCCTTTTCCGCGGAGGCGAAGTCGATCATGGCCGCGATCCGGCGCAACAACGCCGCGGCGAGCCTGACCGGGGCTCTGGTCTTCAACGAACATTACTTCGCTCAGGTCATCGAGGGCGACCGTTACCAGGTTTCCCGCACCCTCTGGCGGATCGGCGAGGACCGCCGCCAGGAGGACATGGTGATCGTCGCCGTCGATTCCGTGACGCGGCGCCGCTTCGCCGACTGGGCGATGGGCTATGCCGGCCAGTCGGACGAACTCGCCGGCCTCTATCTCCGCTTCGGTATCGTCGTCGGCTTCGATCCGGCCCGCATGACCGCGGAAAGCCTCACCGGGCTGATCGCGGCGATGGTGGAGATGGACAGCGCCCGGCAGCTGGCAGGCAGCCTCGCCGACGCGTCGGATGCGCGCGCCCCGCTCGGACAGGGAGACAAGCGTCCCTCGCCGGCGGGGTTCGCCCCCGGCCCGGCCTACTGACGGGAGAGGCGAGATGCTGCTCTACCGATACGTCTTCTACAGCGAGAACTCCGGTCTGCCGGGCGGACGGGCCGGCGCCGAGCAGGTCAAGGACATCCTGCTCGCCTGCAGCCGCAACACCCTGGCCTCGGGCCTTTCCGGCGCCCTCGTGTTCAACGAGCGCTACTTCGTCCAGATCATGGAAGGCGACCGGGCGCTCGCCTCGCGCACCATCCTGTCCGTCGTTTCCGATCCGCGCCACCGCAACGCGGTGCTGGTGCGGGCCTATCCGGTCGGCGAGCGGCGCTTCCTCGGCTGGACCGTGGGCTACGCCGGCCATACCGAGGCGATCGACGCGCTCTACATGCGCCACGGCGTCATGGCGGGGCTCGACCCGACGCGGATGAACGCGGAGAGCATCGAGAATCTGGTCGCCGATCTGGTCGAGGTGAAAAGCCCCTTCATCGTGCGCAAGAAGGGGATCGGCTCCGAGCCCGCCCCGCCCGCCGGGCGTCCCGAGATCCAGGGCGAGGTGATCCGCGTGCGCGCGGCGATGCCGCTGAAGCCGCCGGCCGGGGCCGTCTGACCGCCGGCCGCTCAGATCCGGTCGAGCAGGGCGAACCAGCTCATCGCCGCGATCTGGGTCGGCAGGCGCAGCAGCCTCCCGCCCGGAAAGGGCGGGCAGGGCAGGGCGGCGAAGGCGTCGAAGCGTTCGCTGTCGCCGAGCATGGCGTCGGCGACGATGCGGCCGCAATAGGGCGCCATCATCACCCCCTGGCCCGAATAGCCGGCCGCGACCCAGACCCCTGGCTTCGGCCGGGCGAGCAGCGGCAGCCGGTTGACGGTGATGCCGAGCGTGCCGCCCCAGGCGTGGTCGATCCGCACCCGGGCGAGGCCGGGGTAGATCTTCAGCAGGTGCCGGCGCACGAAGCCGGCGATGTCGCGGGGGAAGCGCGAGCCGAAAGTCTCGCCGCCGCCGAACAGCAGCCGCCGGTCCGGCGTCATCCGCCAGTAGTAGACGACGAAGCGCGAATCCGCCGCCGCCTCGCCGCCGGGAATGAGGTCGTCGTCGAGCGGCTGGGTGGCGAGCACGAAGTTGTTGAGCGGCAGGATGCGCGATTCGACGTCGGCGTCGAGGTCGGCGAGATAGCCGTTGCCGGCGAGCAGCACCTCGTCGCAGAGCACCGCGCCACGCGCGGTGGAAACGCGCAGCGGCGATCCGGGGGCAAGCAGGGTGACCCGGCTGTCCTCGTGGATCGTCGCCCCGGCCGCCACCGCGGCGCGGGCGAGGCCGAGCGTGAACTTCAGCGGGTGGAGGTGGCCGCCGGCTTCGTCGCGCACCGCGCCGAAATAGGCGTCGGTCCCGAGCGCCGCGGCGGTGGTCGCCGCGTCCATCCAGCGATAGGGGCCGAGGCCCCAGGCCGTTTCCATGTGTTCGGCATGAGCCCGCGCGCCATCGAGGTCGCGGCGGCGGTGGACCGCTTCGATCAGGCCGTCGCGCAGGTCGCAGTCGATGGCGTTCGTCGCGATCAGCTCGCGCTGGAAGGCGCGCGCCTCGCCGGCGAAGGCCAGAAGGCGGCGGGTCGCCGGCTCGCCGAGCCTTGCCGCCATCCAGTCCGGATCGCGGCGCTGGCCGGGGTGGATCTGGCCGCCGTTGCGCCCCGAGGCGCCCCAGCCGACCCGGTTGGCCTCGACCACCACCACGCGGGCTCCGCGCTGGGCGAGGCGCAGCGCGGCGGATAGGCCGGTGAAGCCGGCGCCGACGACGGCGACGTCGGCGCGCACCGTGCCCTCGAGCGGGGAAAAGCGCGGCAGGTCCCCCGCGCTCGCCGCGTACCAGGTCGGCGGATGGTCGGCGCCGCCGGCCGCGGACATCAGCGCCATGGTCGCCTCACCCCATCAGGCCCTGACGGACCAGCTCGGCGTGGGTGTCGTCGAGCGTCTTCGCCGCGATCCGGATCAGTTCGTCGGCCTCGTCGTGGCTGATGACGAGCGGCGGCGAGATGATCATCGAATCGCGCACCGCCCGCATGACGAGGCCGTTCCTGAACGAGAAGTCGCGGCAGATCGTGCCGACGCGGCCCTCCTCGCCGGAAAAGCGCCGGCGGTCCGGCTTTGCCGGCACCAGCTCCAGCGCCCCCATCAGCCCGACCATCCGCGCCTCGCCGACGAGGGGATGGTCGCCGAGCGCGGCCCATCTCTTCTGGAGATAGGGGCCGATGTCGTTCGCGACCCGCTCGACGATCTTCTCGTCCTTCAGGATCGAGAGATTGGCGAGGGCGGCGGCGCAGGCGACCGGATGGCCCGAATAGGTGAAGCCGTGGTTGAAGTCGCCGGTCTCGTCGATGATGACCTCGGCGACCTTGTCGGAGACCATGACGCCGCCGATCGGCAGGTAGCCGGAGGAGAGGCCCTTGGCGATCGGCATCAGGTCCGGCTCGATGCCGAAATGCTCCGACCCGAACCAGCGGCCGAGCCGGCCGAAGCCGGTGATGACCTCGTCGGCGACGAACAGGATGTCGCGCTCCTTGAGGATGCGCGAGACCTCCGGCCAGTAGGTCTGCGGCGGGATGACGACGCCGCCGGCGCCCTGGATCGGCTCGGCGATGAAGGCGGCGACCTTGTCCTCGCCGATCTCGTCGATCGCCTCTTCGAGCGCCCGCGCCGCGAGGAGACCGAACTCCTCGCGCGAAAGATCGCCGCCCTCGCCGAACCAGTAGGGCTGGCGGATGTGGTGGATGCCGGGGATCGGCAGCCCGCCCTGGCCGTGCATCGGCGCCATGCCGCCGAGGCTGGCCCCCGCCATGGTCGAGCCGTGGTAGGCGTTCTTGCGGGCGATGATCACGGTCTTGTCGGGCTTGCCGAGCGTCTTCCAGTAGGTGCGCACCATCCGCACCACGGTGTCGTTGGATTCCGAGCCCGAGCCGGTGAAGAAGACGTGGTTGAAATTGGCGGGGGCGAGGTCCGACAGCATCTCGGCGAGGCGGATCACCGGCGGATGGGTCGTCTTGAAGAAGGTGTTGTAATAGGAGAGTTCGGCCATCTGCGCCTGCACCGCCTGCGCGATCTCCGGCCGGCCGTGGCCGACGTTGACGCACCAGAGCCCGGCCATGCCGTCGAGGATGCGGTTGCCCTCGCTGTCCTCGAGGAACACCCCCTTCGCCCGCACGATCACCCGCGAGCCCTCGGCGTTGAGAGCCTTCATGTCGGAAAAGGGATGGATGTGGTGGGCGGCGTCGACCGCGCGCAGCGGGCCGGTGGGATAGGTGTTGGAGATGTTCATCGCTCGGATCTCGCTGGTTGACGGTCGGTGTCCGCTGTCAGGACGGGTCGGGGCCGGACCCGGTTCAGATGTTCGGCGGGGCGTCGGCGCGGGTGAGGCCGACGTTCTTCCACACCGAGCCGCCGCCTTTCGCCACGCGTCTGTCGAGCCGGGCGAGGTGAAGGTCGAGCTGGCGGCCCTTGATGCCCGGTGCGGCCAGCGGATCGAGGCCGTTCCAGGGCAGGAAGGGGTTGCGGCGCAGGTGGCCGTGAAGCTCGATTCGCATGGTCTCGTGCTCGGAAGGCGCGCGGCTGTGGAAGCCGTAGGTGTCGGCGACGACGAGCGTGTTGGCCTTCACCGCCATCCGCCGCGGCGCCCCATAGCCGAGCGCGGGAAGATCCGCCGGGTCGATGCGGAACGAGCCGATGGCGTGGTGCTTGCGTGAATCGGCGCGGGCCGTGAGGCTCTGCTCGTATTCCCAGGCGAGCCGCTCCGGCGTCAGCCGGTGCGAGCCGGGGGCGAAGATGAAGGGCCCGTCCTCCTCGCCGACGTCGTGCAGGAACAGCCAGAACTTCGCCGTCGAGTGGAAGGTGTCGGCGTGGAGATCGGTCTGCGGGTCGGGTCCGCGCTGGTCGGGCCTTGCGATCACGGTCTGGATGAAATGAACCGGCGCGCCGGCACGGCCGGCGGCGTAGCCGGTCATCGCTTCGAGCGCGGGGGAGCGCACGACGGACACCGCGGTCGGCAGCAGCGCCCGGGTGCGCTCCGAAAGCGGGATCATCCGGGTGACGGTATGGCCCTGGCGCATTTCCCAGGCCGGCAGATCCTGGCCCAGCACCTCGCGGCGAACGGCCTCGAACACGTCCTGCGGGAGGTAGTTCTCCTTGAGGAAAAAGCCGTTCTCGTCGAAATGCGCGCGGTCTTCCGGGGCGATCCGCGCGGCGATCCGCGCCCGCCTCGCCCGCGCCGCGCGCTCGGCCAGCGCCACCCGGGTGCGATGCAGCCCCATTTCGTTGAGCCGGCGCGAGCCGATCACCGGGTTGCGGGCGAAGGACTTCTCCGAGCCGAAGACGCCGAGGCCCCAGTAGAGCAAGCGCGCCGGATAGATCAGGTCCATGAATCGAATCCTCCGTTCTCGGCGTGGACGTCTCGTCCGCGAGGATCATCCGCAAGGCCCGCCGCCTTCTTCGACCTTGTCCCCTCGGCAAGAGGGTCGAGCGCGACGAGCCGGGAGGAGCCGTCGGCGCGGTCGCTCGAGGCACCTCTGTCGTGACGACGACACGACAGCTCCCGATCCGCCGGTCGGTCGGCCGAGCGGTGACGGGGGAGGATCGCACCGCCGCGTCCCGGACCACGACCGGGTCGGCTCTCCCTCACACGCTCAGCAGCAGATACTCCCGCTCCCACGGCGAGATCACCCGCATGAACGTGTCGTATTCGGTCTGCTTGATCGCCCGGTAGGTGTGGACGAAGGACTTGCCGAAGATCTCGACCAGTTCCTCGGTCTCCTCGAACAGCGCCACCGCCTCGAGTAGGCCGCGCGGCAGGGTGTAGGGCAGGCCCCGGGCCGAGCCTTCGATCGGATCTTCCGGCGACAGCCCGTTCTCGATGCCGAGATAGCCGCAGGCGAGCGAGGCGGCGATGGCGAGATAGGGGTTGCTGTCGGAGGAGGGCACCCGGTTTTCGACACGCCGGGCCTGCGGCCCCGAATTCGGCACGCGGATGCCGACCGTGCGGTTGTCGTAGCCCCAGTGGACGTTGATCGGCGCCGCGGTGTTGCGGGCGAGCCGGCGGTAGGAATTGACGTAGGGCGCGAGCATGCACATCACCGCCGGCAGGTATTTCTGCTGGCCGGCGATGAAGGCGAAGAATTCCGGCGACGGGTTGCCGTCGCCGTCGGAGAAGATGTTGCGGCCGGTCTCGGCGTCGACCACCGACTGGTGGATGTGCATGGCCGAGCCCGGCTCGCGCGACATCGGCTTCGCCATGAAGGTTGCATACATCTTGTGCCGCAGCGCCGCCTCCCGGATCGTGCGCTTGAGCAGGTAGACCTGGTCGGCGAGCTGGACGGGATCGCCGTGGCGCAGGTTGATCTCCATCTGCGCCGCGCCTTCCTCGTGGATCAGGGTGTCGATCTCGAGCCCCTGCGCCTCGGAGAAGTCGTAGATGTCGTCGAACAGGGCGTCGAACTCGTTGACCGCGGCGATCGAATAGGACTGGCGGCCGGATTCCGGCCGGCCCGAGCGGCCGACCGGCGGCTCCAGCGGGTAGTCCGGATCGGGGTTCGGCTTGACGAGGTAGAACTCCATCTCCGGCGCCACCACCGGCCGCCAGCCGTTGCGGTCGAACAGGTTGACGATCCGCTTCAGCAGCTGGCGCGGCGCGATCTCGACCGGGCGGCCGTCGCGAGTGTAGGCGTCGTGGATCAGCTGGGCGGTCGGGTCCGATGCCCACGGCACCACCGCGAGGGTCGAATAGTCCGGCCGCAGCATGATGTCGCCGTCGGTCGGGTCGTACTGGAAATGCTCGTTCTCCTCGGGCATCTCGCCGGTGATGGTCTGGGCGAACAGCGAGGCCGGCAGCGACATCACCGGGCCGGAGAAGAACTTGTCGGCCGGCATCAGCTTGCCGCGCGGCACGCCGGCCTGGTCCGGCACCACGCATTCGATGTCCTCGATGCCGCGGGCGGCGAGCCAGGCCTTGGCCTCGTCGATCGAGGAGACCCCGCGCAGGGTGCCTTCCGGCGGGTTCTGGTCGGGGGCTCTGTCGGTCATGGCGGGCTCTGGGCGTCTTTCCGGATACGGAGGGCAGGGTCCGCCGCAGGATAGGACATGGCGTCGCCGGAGGGGAGTCCCCGCCCGGGGGACGGTTCATTTGTGATCACAAAACATCGAATTGTCAAATCGCGTCGCCCGCGCCGGTCTCCCTCGGCGGCGAACGGGCCTGCCGCGCAGTCTCTCTCCGGCACGGGGCGTGCGCCGGTCGGGGTGTGGCCCCCGCCCATCGCCGGGCCTCACACCGCCTGCGGCGCGCCCTGGGCGAGGCCGTCGGCGATGAGGCGCATGCCCTCGGCGATGTCGTCGGCGATCGCCCGGCGCAGCGCCTCCGCGTCGCCCGCCGCCACGGCCGCGATCGCCACCTTGTGATGGTCGACGAGGCGGGCGGTGCCGACCCGGCCGTAGATCGAGCGCATGAACGGGCCGACCTGGAGCCAGACGCTCTCGATCAGCGGCAGGAAGACGTCGGAGCGCGACGCCTCGTAGATCGCGAAATGAAAGGCGTGGTTGAGACGCATGTAGCCCTCGACGTCGCCGCTGACGAGGCTGTCGTCGACCGCGTCGTCGAGCGCCTCGAGACGGCGGACGTCGGCCGGGCCGAGCTCTGCTGCGGCGAGCGCGGCCACCTCCGGCTCCAGCAGCGAGCGGGCGCGCAGCAGTTCGGCGAACTTGCGCTCGCTCATCCGCGGCACCGCGATCCGCCCGCTCCCGGAAATGTCGAGGGCGTGTTCGGCGGCGAGCCCGCGGATCGCCTCGCGCACCGGCATCGGGCTGGTGCCGAGTTCCTCGGCGAGACCGCGCAGGGTCATCGAATGGCCCGGCTGGATGCGGCCGGTGATCAGCGCCTGGCGCAGGACCTGCTCGATGCGGTCACGCGCGTTCGGCCGGTCGCGGACGAAGGGACGCAGGCTCTCGTCCGAGCCGCTTCCGCCCGCGGTCCGGGCCGGGCTGGGTCCGTTCGCCTCCCGGGGCGCCGGCGTCTCGCCGGGCCGCCTGCGTGTCGCCATGGCCACCTCGTTGCTTTGCGGTTGCCCGCTTTGCCACTTTGTGATCACATGGCCGAGGATTGCAAGGGGGACGGGCGGCCGGTGCGCCGCGGGCGGATCCCGGAACTGAAGGGGGCGGGAGTGGGTCGCGCGCTCACGGAAAACCCGGTCGACGACGAGATCACCCGCTTCCTGCGGGCCCATCCCGACCTCGAGGGCGTCGAGCTGCTGATCAGCGACCTCGGCGGCGTGCTGCGCGGCAAATGGGCGCCGCCCCAGAGCCTCGCTAAGGCCGCCACCACCGGCGTGAACTTCCCGCTCTCGATCTTCGGCCTCGACGTCTGGGGCCGCGAGGTTCCCGACTGCGGCCTCCACGTGCTGAGCGGCGACGAGGACGGCTTCTGCCGGCTGGCGCCGGGCTCGGTGCGCGTCGTGCCCTGGGCGAAGCGGCCGACCGCGCAGGCGATCCTGTCGATGTGGACGGTGACCGGCGAGCCCTTCGTCGGCGATCCGCGCCAGCAGCTGCGCCGCGCGGTCGAGCGTCTCGCCGCCCTCGGTCTTCGCGCCGTCGTCGCTTTCGAACTCGAATTCTACCTGACCGACCTTTCCTGCGAGCGGGCCAACCGTCCCGCCGACGGGCCGGAGCGGCAGAACGTCTACGCGCTGTCCGACCTTTCCGACCACGGCGACTTCTTCACCGCCGTGCGCGGCAACGGTCTCACCCAGGGCCTGCCGCTCGACACCATCGTCTCGGAAGGGGCCGCCGGCCAGTTCGAGGTCAACCTCAAGCACCGCGCCGATCCCTTCGCCGCCGCCGACGACGCGGTGATGCTGCGCCGCCTCGTCACCGAAACCGCCCGCCACCATGGCCTCAGGGCGACCTTCATGGCCAAGCCCTACATCGAGCGCAACGGCAGCGGCATGCACGTCCACGTCAGCCTCGTCGACGGCGAGGGCCGCAACGTCTTCGCCGACGCCGTCACCGGCGAGACCCGGCTCGGCGCCGCGATCGGCGGCCTGATCGAGGCCATGGTGCCCTCGACCCTGCTGTTCATCCCGACCTGGAACGGCTTCCGCCGGCTCGCCCCCGGCTCCTACGCGCCGACCCGGGCCGCCTGGGGCCGCAACAACCGCACGGTCGCCGTGCGGGTGCCGGCCTCCGAGCCGGCGGCGCGGCGGATCGAGCACCGGGTCGCCGGGGCGGACGCCAATCCCTACCTGGTGCTCGCCGCCGTGCTCGACGCCATGGCCGACGGGCTGGAGCGCGACCTTCGCGCTCCGCCGGCGGTCGAAGCCAACGGCTACGACGCGCCGGCTCCGCCGCTGCCGGCGACCATGGCCGAGGCGATCGGGCTGTTCGAGCGGTCCGACTTCGTCCGCCGCGCCTTCGGAACCGAGTTCCGCAAGCTGTTCGCGGCGGTCAAGGGCGCCGAGCGCGCCGCCTTCGAGGCCGAGATCTCGCCGCTGGAGCGCTCGACCTACCAGTGAGGACGTCTTGCGCCGCCACGGTTAAGGGGCGGCGGGGGATGGAAAAAAAGGGGTTGAAAGGCGAGCCCTTCATCGTGCCTATTGGCTGGGCAAACGCCCGGTGTACGCCGGGAGCGGGAGAAGCCGATCGTCCCGGACGAGGGGCGTTGAGGCGAGGGAGACATGTTCGGACGCCGGCGTGTCGCGTCGGCCGGGACCGTCACAGGAGGACAGGCATGCGACTTTCCACCAGATCCATCCTCGCGGCGAGCGGCGGGCTGCTCCTCGCCGCCACGGCGAACGTCTCGGCGGCCGACCGCGTCGTCAACGTCTACAACTGGTCCGACTACATCGGCGAGACCACCCTCGCCGACTTCGAGAAGGAGACCGGCATCAAGGTCGTCTACGACGTCTTCGATTCCAACGAGGTGCTGGAGACCAAGCTGCTCGCCGGCGGCACCGGCTACGACGTCGTCGTGCCGACGGGCACCTTCCTCGCCCGCCAGATCCAGGCCGGCGTGTTCCAGAAGCTCGACAAGTCGAAGCTGCCGAACATCGCGCACCAGTGGCCCGAGATCGCGGCCCGCCTCGAGAAATACGATCCCGGCAACGAATATGCCGTGAACTACATGTGGGGCACCACCGGCATCGGCTACAACGTCGGCAAGATCAACGAGATCATGCCCGACGCACCGGTCGACAGCCTGGCCATGATCTTCGACCCGGAGAACGCCAAGAAGTTCTCCGCCTGCGGCATCATGATGCTCGACGCGCCGGAAGAGACGATCCCGGCCGCGCTGGCCTATCTCGGCAAGAATCCCGATTCGCAGACCCAGGAGGACGTCGAGGCCGCCGGCGAGGCGCTGAAGGCGATCCGGCCCTACATCCAGAAGTTCAATTCCTCCGAATACATCAACGCCCTCGCCAACGGCGACGTCTGCATCGCCTTCGGCTGGTCGGGCGACGTGCTCCAGGCCCGCGACCGTGCGGCCGAGGCCAACAACGGCGTCGAGATCGCCTATTCGATCCCGAAGGAAGGCGCCCTGATGTGGTTCGACAACATGGCGATCCCGGCCGACGCGCCCCATCCGGAAGAGGCGCTGGCCTTCATCAACTACATGATGGATCCGAAGGTCGCCGCCGCCAACACCAACTACGTCTTCTACGCGAACGGCAATCTCGGCTCGCAGGAATTCGTCGACAAGGAGGTGCTGGAGGATACCTCGATCTATCCGGACAAGGAGGCGCTCGAGCATCTCTACACGGTCTCGCCCTGGGAACCGCGCGCCCAGCGGGTGCTGACGAGGGTCTGGACCGCGGTCAAGACCGGATCGTGACGAGAGGGCGCCCGGGCGAAAATCCGGGCGCCGTCGTTTCCGGGATCGGGTGAGCGGGCGATCCGGGCGGGTCGGCCCGCGGGGGGCGGCCCGCGGGGGGTCGAGACGGCGGGCGGCAAGGCCCGCGAACTGATCGAGGGGCAGATGGCGAAGACACTCGGGCCGGTCAAGCGTTCCTTCGCGCCGTGGAACGATCCCGCGGCCAAGCCCTACATCCAGTATCAGGGCATCACCAAGCGTTTCGGCGACTTCGTCGCCGTCGACCGTCTCGACCTGACGATCTACGAGCGCGAGTTCTTCGCCCTGCTCGGCCCCTCCGGCTGCGGCAAGACCACGCTGATGCGGATGCTCGCCGGCTTCGAGGATCCGACCGAGGGCCGCATCCTGCTCGACGGCCAGGACATGGCCGGCATCCCGCCCTACCGCCGCCCCACCAACATGATGTTCCAGTCCTATGCGCTGTTCCCGCACATGGACGTGGTCGAGAACATCGCTTTCGGCCTCAAGCAGGACAAGTTGCCCAAGGGCGAGATCGACGCCCGGGTCCAGGAGATGCTGAAGCTCGTCAAGCTCGAGCCCTTCGCGAAGCGCAAGCCGCACCAGATGTCCGGCGGCCAGCGCCAGCGCGTCGCGCTCGCCCGCTCGCTGGCCAAGCGCCCGAAGGTGCTGCTTCTCGACGAGCCGCTCGGCGCCCTCGACAAGAAGCTGCGCGAGGAGACCCAGTTCGAACTGACCGACCTCCAGTATGAACTCGGCATGACCTTCATCATCGTCACCCACGACCAGGAGGAGGCGATGACGCTGGCCGACCGGATCGCGGTGATGGACAAGGGCAGGATCGTCCAGGTCGCGACCCCTGCCGAGATCTACGAGGAACCGAACACCCGCTACGTCGCCGACTTCATCGGCAACATCAACATTCTCGAAGCGGGCGTGACCGCGACCGGCGCCGGCCGCACGCGGCTCGCGGCCGAAGGCGTCGCGGCGGCGATCGAGGTCGAGCGCGACTGTCCGGTGCCGGTCGGCGAGAAGGTGTTCTTCGCCATCCGGCCCGAGAAGATGCGGCTCTCGCTCGACGAGCCCGCCGACACCACCGTCAACGCCCTCACCGGCGAGGTCTGGGACATCGGCTATCTCGGCGACGTCTCGATCTACCACGTCAAGCTCGACGACGGCCCGGTGATCAAGGCGACCATGACCAACGCCACCCGCGTGGTCGAACGGCCGATCACCTGGCACGACAGGGTCTGGCTCACCTTCGCCCGCGACGCCGGCCTGGTGCTGGCCGCCTGACAGGGGAGGGACCGATGTCCGACGCCAGATCCAGCGCCCCGAACCGCTACAGCCGCTATCTCGTGGTGGCGGTCCCCTATCTGTGGCTGCTCGTCTTCTTCCTCGCGCCCTTCGTCATCATCTTCAAGATGTCGTTCTCGACGACGGCGATCGCGATGCCGCCGTATACGCCGGTGTTCGAGACGCTCTCCGATCTGTGGACGCGCTTCTCCGAACTCTCCTTCGAGAACTACGTCTGGCTCACCGACGACGCGCTCTATATCCGGGCCTACCTCTCCAGCCTGCGCATCGCCGTCGTCTCGACGATCTTCCTGCTGATGGTCGGCTATCCGATCGCCTACGCCATGGCGAAGGCGCCGACGTCGATCCGCCCGACGCTGATGATGATGGTCATCCTGCCGTTCTGGACCTCGTTCCTCATCCGCGTCTACGCCTGGATCGGCATCCTCAAGCCCGAGGGTCTGCTGACGGTGGCGCTGCAGTTCGTCGGCATCCTCGGCCCCGACCAGCAGGTCCGCATCTTCAACACCGAATGGGCGGTCTACGTCGGCATCGTCTACTCCTACCTGCCCTTCATGATCCTGCCGCTCTACGCCGCCCTCGAGAAGCTCGACGGCACGCTGCTGGAGGCGGCGCAGGATCTCGGCTGCCGGCCGATCAAGGCCTTCTGGGTCATCACCTTCCCGCTGTCGCTGCCCGGCGTCATCGCCGGCAGCTTCCTCTGCTTCATCCCGATCATGGGCGAATTCGTCATCCCCGACCTGCTCGGCGGATCGAGCACGCTGATGATCGGACGCACGCTCTGGACGGAGTTCTTCTCCAACCGCGACTGGCCGCTCGCCTCGGCGGTGGCGGTGCTGCTGCTGCTGATCCTCGTGGTGCCGATCGTCCTGTTCCAGAATCAGGCCGCCAAGGCGCAGGAGAAGGGCCGATGAACACGCGCCTGTCCTGGTTCAACGTCACCGCCCTCACCCTCGGCTTCGCCTTCCTCTACCTGCCGATCCTGCTGCTGGTGATCTTCTCCTTCAACGACTCGCGGCTCGTCACGGTCTGGGGCGGCTTCTCGACGAGATGGTACGTCGCGATGTGGAACAACCAGGGCCTGATGGACGCGGCCTGGGTGACGATCCGCATCGCCCTCGTCTCGGCGACCTGCGCCACCGTGCTCGGCACCCTCGGCGCCATCGCCCTCAACCGCTTCACCCGCTTTCCGGGCCGCACCCTGTTCTCGGGCATGATCTACGCTCCGCTGGTCATGCCCGACGTCATCACCGGCCTGTCGCTGCTGCTGCTGTTCGTGGCGATGGACTTCGCCCGCGGCTTCTGGACCGTGCTGATCGCCCACGTCACCTTCTCGATGTGCTACGTCGCGGTCGTGGTGCAGTCGCGCCTCGTCACCTTCGACCGCTCGATGGAGGAGGCGGCGCTCGATCTCGGCTGCCCGCCGGTCAAGACCTTCTTCAAGATCACCCTGCCGCTGATCCTGCCGGCGGTGGTGGCCGGCTGGATGCTGGCGCTGACGCTGTCGCTCGACGACCTCGTCATCTCGAGCTTCGTCTCGGGCCCCGGCGCGACGACGCTGCCGATGAAGATCTACAGCCAGGTCCGCCTCGGCGTGACGCCGGAGATCAACGCGATCTCCACCATCCTCATCGCGGTCGTCACCACCGGCGTCATCATCGCCTCGATCATGACCAAGCGCGCCGAGGTGGAGCGCCGGCGGGCCGAGCGGATGGCGGCGGCGACACCGTGAGGCCGAAGGGCAGCTGGTGGTGCACAATCTGTTAAGATATTGCTCGGATTAGCCTATTGTCAGAGATGGCGGGATTGGCTACGAGCACGGATACGGCCGGGACGGGGCCGCCCAGTCGATCGATCGGAGCAGGTGAGATCCATGAAGAAGGCGGTGAAGTCGCTCAAGGCCCACAACTGCACCTATGAGCGTGCCGTCGAGATATGCGAAGCGGATCTCACGCCCGAGGAGCGCGAGGAGGCCATTCTCCGGGTTCTCTCCTACGGCTTTCTCGAACTCGCCCGCAGCGTCGTCGCCGGCCATGGCGGACGCGAAGTCTTTCCCCGGGCGGCGGCCTTCATCGATCGCGTCGACGCCGGCGAGCGGGTGCTGGCGGCGGCCGGGCTGGAACCGCACGGCGGCGATCCGCGCGAGCCGCTCGCCGGGGTTCTGGTCGCGCCCTGCCTGTCGGGCTCCGACCGGGTGATCGTGGTCTTCGCCGGTCTGGCCGGGGAGAAGTTCGCCCTGCGCGACGACCTCCTCGACGCGCCGGACGTCCACCTCGTCTACCTGCGCGACTACGGCCCGAAATTCCTGCTCTGCGACATCCCCCGGCTCGGCGGTTCCTACGAGGCCTGCCGCGACGCCCTCGCCGACATCGTTCACGAACTCGGCGCCAGCCGGGTCTTCTGCCTCGGCTTCTCCGCCGGCGGCTACGCCTCGCTGAAATTCGGCTTCGACCTTCGGGCCGAAGGCGTTCTCAATTTCAGCGGGCCGACCACGCTCAGTCTTGCCGACGTGCCCGGCGCGACGCTGCAGAAATTCCCGCAGATCCGGCACCTCAGCCTCAACGCGCCGCATCTTTTGGCCGACATGGCCTCCGTCTACCGGGTCAGCCCCGCGCGGCCGCGGGTCCGCCTCGTCTTCGGCGACGCCCACAAGCGCGACCGCATGCTGGCGAGCCGGATGGACGGGATCGACGGCGTCGAACTCATGCCGCTCGAGGCGTTCGACGGTCACCGCACTTTCCCCGAAGCGATCCGCCGCGGCGTCTTCTCCAGCCACCTCTCCGATCTGCTCTCCTTCCGCTCGCTGGGGGACGGCTGATCCGGAAGGGTCGAGGCCGCCTCCCTCGGCTTCCGGCCGGGTGAGGCAAGCGGCTCCCCGACAGGCGACTGTGGCGCCCGCGCGACTGACAATCGCGCCGCGATCGCCTAGAAAGGGGCGGCGAGACGGCCGGCTCCCTCGGCCCGAACGGGATCTGCCAGTTGGTCATCGACTTCCGGCCCATCTTCTTCGTCGTCGGCGTCCTCACCGCGACCTTCGGCCCACTGCTGCTGCTCTGCGCCCTCGTCGACCTCGCGGCCGCCAACCCGGACTGGCAGACCTTCGTCATCACCGCGATGCTGGTGATGGGCTGCGGCGTGCTGCTGGCGACCGCCAACTGGGGCGCGCCGCTGAAGCTGTCGCTGCGCCAGGGCTTCATGCTGACGGTGATGTCCTGGTTCGTGCTGAGTCTGATCGGGGCGCTGCCGCTCTACTTCTCCCAGCTCGGTCTCAGCTTCACCGACGCCT
This sequence comes from uncultured Alphaproteobacteria bacterium, assembly GCA_937900425.1. Taxonomy (GTDB): domain Bacteria; phylum Pseudomonadota; class Alphaproteobacteria; order Rhizobiales; family Pleomorphomonadaceae; genus CALCDT01. The sequence goes on from CALCDT010000211.1 coordinate 35,674, forward strand.
TCTTCGAATCCGTCTCCGGCATCACGACGACGGGCTCGACGGTGCTGGCCGGGCTCGATTCGATGGCGCCCGGCCTGTTGATGTGGCGTCAGCTGCTCAACTGGGTCGGCGGTCTCGGCGTCATCGCCATGGGCATCATCCTGCTGCCGTTCCTGCGCATTTCCGGCATGCAGCTGTTCAAGATGGAAAGCTCCGACGTCGGCAACAAGGCGACGGCGCGCATCGTCGACATGGTCCGCCAGATCGCGCTGCTCTATCTCGGCGTCACCGCGGTGCTGGTGATGCTGCTGCTGCTCGGCGGCGTCTCCTTCTTCGACGCCGTCGCCCACGCCTTCGCGGCCATCGCCACCGGCGGCTTCTCGACCCACGACGCCTCGGTCGGCTGGTTCGAGAGCCGCTACGTCGAGGCCGTGCTGCTGGTCGGCATGCTGATCGGCGGCCTGACCTTCACGGTGATGATCCAGGTGTTCCACGGCCGCTCGCGCCTGTTTTTCCAGGACGAGCAGATCCGCTTCTTCTTCAAGACCATCGTGATCATCGTCTTCCTGGTCGCGACCTGGAGGATCATCGACACCGAGGGCGAGGTCGACCCGCTCGGCGTGATCTGGTCGACGCTGTTCAACGTCGTCTCGGTGATCACCACCACCGGCTTCGCCAGCGAAAACTACATCGCCTGGGGGCCCTTCCCGGAGACGATGTTCCTGCTCATCACCCTGTTCGGCGGCTGCACCGGATCGACCTCGGGCGGCATCAAGGCCTTCCGCCTGCTGCTGCTGCTGCGCTCGATGCGAAACCAGATCTATACCCGCCTGCAGCCGCACCGGGTGGTGCGCGTCACCTACGACGACCGCGTCGTCGACGACGAGGTGCTGCGCTCGATCGGCGCCTTCGTCTTCATGACGCTGATGGCCATCGGCGTGTTCACGCTTCTCGTGGCGTCGACCGGCGTCGATGCCCTGACGTCTTTCTCGGCCGTTTCTCAGGCCATCGCCAACGTCGGACCCGGTGTCGGCGAGATCGTCGGTCCGGCCGGGAACTTCGCCAGCCTGCCCGACCTCGCCAAATGGGCGCTGAGCTTCTGCATGATCCTCGGCCGTCTCGAGATCGTCGTCGTCCTCGTCGTGCTGTCACCGGTCTACTGGGACCGCTGAGAGCGGAGCCTCCCATGCCTCGCCGCAGATCGCGGCCAGCCGGGGGGTGTTCCGTCCCGGCGGGAATCGCGCTAGCGTCGATTCCGGCGCGGCCCGCGCCTCCCTCCCTCCGACCGGGGAAGCAGCTGTCCTGCAGGGCGTTGTCACCATCGGCTCTTCGTTCGGGCGCGGCGCATGAGGAGGGATTGCATCGGGCGCTCCGGACGGGAGGTCGTCGATGAAACTCTCCGCCCCCATCTATCGCTTGAAGCGTGATGCGCACCGTCTCGCCCGGACCGAGCGCCTGCCGCTGCACGCCGCTCTCGACCGCGTCGCGCTCCGGGAAGGCGTCGCCAGCTGGAGCCTGCTGGCCGCCCGCCACGCCGCTGCCTCTCCCGCCGCCGTCGTCGCCGAACGGCTCGGCGGCGGTGACATGTTGCTGCTCGGCGCCAGGCCGCAGCAGGGCAAGGTCGCCTTCGCCCTCGAAGTCGCCGTCGCCGCGATGCGCCGCGGCCGCCGGGCGGTCTTCTTCAGTCTCGAAGCCACCGGACAGGAGATCCGGTCGCGTCTCGCCGATTGCGGTGGCGACGACGACCTCCTCCGCCGGTTCTTCACCTTCGACGGCGACGCCGCCTTCGGTGCCGACCACATCGTCCGCCGTCTCGCTGGCGCGGCCGCGGGAACGGTGGCGATCATCGACTACCTGCAACTCCTCGACCAGCGACGCGACCAGCCGCCACTCGGCGAGCAGATCCCGCTGCTGCGGGCCTTCGCCGCCCGGCGGGGCGTCGCCTTCGTCTTCATCTCGCAGATCGACCGGACCTACGATCCGGCCGTCAAGCCGATGCCGGACCGCGCGGACGTCCGCCTGCCGAACCCGCTCGATCTCGGCCACTTCGGCATGAGCTGCTTTCTCAACGACGGACGGATCGCCTTCGAGGCGGCGGAGACGGCGTGACCGGGAAGGGGCGTCGGCATCGCCCCGCTCAGGACGAAGGTCGATCACCCGTGAGGGTGCGGAAGCTGGTGCGGGCGAGCAGCACGACCGGGACGAGGCCGACCAGCACGATCATCAGGGCGGCGATGGCGCCGTCCTCGTAGGTTCCCCGCGCGGCCTCGCCGTAGACGTGGGTCGACAGCGTCTCGAAGTTGAAGGGCCGCAGCAACAGGGTGATCGGCAGTTCCTTCATGCAGTCGACGAAGACGATGAGCGCACCGGCGGCGATCGCCGGACGCAGCATCGGCGCATGGATCCGCCCGAGCAGCCGGGCCGGGCCGGCGCCGAGGCTGCGCGCCGCCATGTCGAGGCTCGGGCTGACCTTGGCGAGGCCGGCGTCGATGCTGCCGGTCGAGATCGCGAGGAAGCGGATGACGTAGGCGATGACGAGGGCGGCGCCGCTGCCCGACAGCAGCAGCCCGGTCGAGATGCCGAGCAATTCGCGCGACAACCCGTCGACGACATTGTCCAGCGACGCCATCGGCACCAGCAGGCCGACCGCCAGCACCGTGCCCGGCACCATGTAGCCGACGCCGGCGAGGCGGACGGCCGCGCCGGTGGCGCGGCTGCGCGACATCCGCGCCGCATAGGCGAGCAGCAGGCCGACGACGACGGCCAGCATCGTCGCCGCCAGCGCCGCCGTCACGGTGTTGCCGATCCACACGAAGAGATCGCGCGGCAGGCCGGACTGGCGCCAGCGCGTCAGGGCGGCGGCGACGATGTAGCTCGCCGGGATCACGAAGCCGATCAGGATCGGCATGGCGCAGGCGATGCTGGCGAGGAGGCCCTTGCCGGGCGACAGCGTCGTCGGGATCGCCATGTGCTGGCGCCCGCCGCGGCCGACGTAGCGCTGGCCGCGGCGGCCGAGCCGCTCGAGAAAGACGAGGGCGGCGACGAGGACGAGCATCAGCAGCGCGATCTGGGCGGCGCCCTCGATGCTCGAGCGCGTCACCCAGGTGGTGTAGATCGCGACGGTGAGCGTGCGCACGCCGAGGAACTCCGAGGCACCGATGTCGTTGAGCGCCTCCATCAGCGCCAGCGACGTTCCCACCGCGATCGCCGGGCGGGCGAGCGGCAGGGCGATGCCGAGAAAGCTGCGCACCGGCCCGGCCCCGAGGGTGCGGGCCACCTCGATCACCGCCGGCGACTGCATCATGAACAGCGCCCGCGCCGGCAGGTAGACGTAGGGATAGAGCACGAAGCCGAGCAGGAAGGCGGCGCCGCCGAGCGAGCGGATCTCGGGAAACCAGAGGTCGCGTGGATTGGTGATGCCGAAGAGCGTGCGCAGCGTCGTCTGCACCGGGCCGACCGGGTGCATCACGTCGAGATAGGCGTAGGCGAGGATGTAGCTCGGCACCGACAGCGGCAGCAGCAGCGCCCAGCCGTAGAGGTCGCGCCCCGGGAAGCGGTGGTTGGCGACGAGCCAGGCGGTGACGACGCCGACGCTGGCGACGATGGCGCCGACACCGGCGAGCAGCAGCAGGCTCGTCACGGTCGCCGACGGGATCACCGTGCGGATCAGGTGCGGCCAGAGGTCGCCGGACCCGGCCGAGGCGAACCAGACGAGGCCGCCGACCGGGGCGAAGACCAGGAGGACGACGGCGAAGGCGAACCAGCCGAGCGCCCCCGGCGTCCGCCGTCGCCACCGGAACGCGGCCTTCGGCGCCGGCGCCGCGATCGCCTCGAGGGTGTCGTCCGTCATCCGCCGGCCCGTCGCTCGCAAGGGGAGAAAGGCGCGGCCGCCGCAGCCGGGCCGCACGAGAGGAAAAGGGGCGCCGTCGCCGGCACCCCTTCCCATAGACCGGAAAACCGGACTTTCGCAATCAGCATGTCCACGGGGTCGCGCCTGCCCGCCGGCGTCGCCGGGCGGCGCGACCTGCCGTCGACGCCGATCAGTTGTCGAAGCCGACCTCGTCGACGAGCAGGCTCGCCTCCTTGCGGTATTTGCCGACCTCGGCGAGCGGCAGCGGGTCGATCTTGAGCTCGCCGAGGTCGGCGATGATCGGGTCGAGCGGCGCGCCGGCCTTGACCGGATACTCGTAGTTCTCCTTGGCGTAGATGCTCTGGGCCTCGTCGGAGACCATGAAGTCGAGCAGCTTCTGCGCCGCCTCCTTGTTCGGGGCGTTCTTGGCCATGGCCATGCCGGAGACGTTGACGTGGGTACCGGCGCCGTCCTCGAAGGTCGGCAGGATCACCTTGATCGCCTCGCCCCAGGTCTTCTGCTCGTCGCCGCCGGCGCCCGAGCGCATCAGGCCGACGTAGTAGGAGTTGCCGACGCCGATGTCGCAGATGCCGGCGAGGATGTCGCGGGCGACGTCACGGTCGCCGCCGCCGGCGGTGCGGGCGAGGTTGGCCTTGACGCCCTTGAGCCAGGCCTTGGTCGCGTCGCGGCCGTCCTTGGCGATCATCGCGGCGATCAGCGAGGTGTTGTAGGGGTGCTGGCCCGAGCGGATGCAGACCTTGCCCTTCCACTTCGGATCGGCGAGATCTTCGTAGGTGAGGGTGTCCTCGGTGACGCGGTCCTTCGAGGCGTAGATCACCCGGGCGCGCATCGACAGGGCGAACCAGTTGCCGTCGGCGTCGCGCAGGTTCTCCGGGATGGCGGCGAGCACGGCGTCGCCGGTGACCGGCTGGGTCAGGCCGCGGTCGACGAACTCGATCAGGTTGCCGTAGTCGACCACCGACAGCAGGTCGGCCGGCGAGTTGGCGCCCTCGGCCTCGACGCGCTGGGCGAGACCTTCCTTGATGAAGATCGTGTTGACCTTGACACCGGACTCTTGCGTGAAGCGGTCGAGCAGCGGCTGGATCAGCGCCGGCTCGCGGCTCGTGTAGATGTTGACCTCCTCGGCCGCGGCCGAGGTCAGGGCGGGCACGGAGAGGCCGGCGAGAAGGGCGGCGACGGTCGCGATCTTCCGGAAAGACATGAGAAATACTCCAATCGGCAGGGGACAAGACCCTGTCATCGGCAAAGGGCACATGGCCGCGAACGAGCGGGACTATAATTACATGAAGATACAAGTCAACTTTTAGAATGTTGAATTCATTCGAGATATTGGAACGAGTCAAAACTGACGTTCACAGTTTCGTGCACAGTAGTTCATAAGGTATACTGAAGATCGACGAGGCAAAAGAGTGTGGCGCCGATGGTCGCCCTCCGATGCCGTCTCAGCCGCGCCCGTCCCGTGCCGCGTCCATCGCCGCGATGTCGAGCTTGGTCATGCCCATCACCGCCTGCATGACCCGGCCGGATCGGGCGGGGTCGCCGCCGAGATAGTAGTCGGCGATGGTGTCGGGCACGACCTGCCAGGAGAGGCCGAAACGGTCCTTGAGCCAGCCGCATTGCGCCGGACTGCCGCCGTCCGCGACGAGGCGATCCCAGTAGTGGTCGATCTCGGCCTGGTCGGCGCATTTGACGATCAGCGAGATCGCCTCGGAGAAGGTGAACATCGGCCCGCCGTTGAGGCCGAGGAAGTCCTGCCCGGCGAGCACGAAGTCGACCACCATCGCCGAGCCGGGCTCGCCCGGCCCGCCTTCGGGATAGCGGGCGACCGCGCGGATGCGGGAATCGGGAAAGATCGCGCAGTAGAACGCCGCCGCCTCCTCGGCCTCCTGGTCGAACCAGAGGCAGGGCGAGATCTTCTGAACCGTGGCCATGGTGTTTCCTCCTCGTGGTGGCCGGCTTGGCCGGTCCTCTTCTGCCGTCGCCGTGCCCGCCGGCGTCAAAGGCTGCGCGCCAGCGCCTCGAGCTGGTCGGCGACCTGGCCCCAGCCGGTGTGGAAGCCCATGTCCTCGTGGGTCTTGCGGTCGTCCTCGCTCCAGTGCAGCGCGCGGGCGACGTAGCGCGTGCCGCCGCCCTCGGCGTTCTCGAAGGTGACGATCGCGGTCATGAACGGCTTGGCGGACGGCTCCCAGGCCGCGGTGTAGGCGTCGGTCATCACCAGCTTCTCGCCGGGCACGACCTCCAGATAGACGCCGGGATTGGGAAACTCCTCGCCCTCCGGACTGCGCATCACGACGAGGCTGGAGCCGCCCGGGCGCACGTCGATTTCGGCGCGGGCGACGGACCAGGGCGCGGGAACGAACCAGCGCGTCAGCAGGTCCGCCTCGGTCCAGCAGCGGTAGACCGCCGCGCGCGGGGCGTCGATCAGGCGGGCGAGCACGAGCTCGCGCGGCGAGGCGGGGGCGATGTCGATCGGCGTAGCCATGGTTTGTCCTCCCGTGTGCGGCCTCGGCGAGAAATCTCACCGGCCGAAGGTCAGCTGGATGTAGCGGGCGAGGTGGTCGAGGCTGTCGGCCGCGACGGTGGCGTCGCGGCTCGCCTTGGCGAGAATGAAGGCACCCTGGATCACCGCCTGGGTGTGGAGGGCGAGGCTGCGCGCGCCCTGTCCGGTCGGGTCGCCGCGCTCGGCCATGACGTCGGCGACGAGGTCCTCGACCATCGCCGCATGGGCCGTGATCGAGGCGAGGCAGGCTTCCCGGATCGCCGGATGGGTCTCGAAAGTCTCCTGCACCATGGTGCCGACGAGGCAGGTGAATTCGGGCAGCGCCCCGGTCAGGATCGCCTTGCGGAAGGCGACGTAGCCGAGCAGCCGGTCGAGCGGACCGGGGAGGGCGCGGAACGGCGCTTCGGCGAAGACGCCGTCCGCCATCGCCGAAAACGCATCCGCCGCGGCGACGGCGAGATCCTCCTTGGTCCGGAAGTGATGAAAGAAGGCGCCCTTGGTGACCCCGGCCGCGGCGCAGAGCTCGTCCACCGTGGTCGCCGAGTAGCCCTTGGTGCGAATCACCGTCAGCGCCGCTTCCAGCAACTTCTCCCGCGCCGCCTTCTTCCGCCTGTCTTCGGCCATGGGACCTCCGATGTCTGAGGAAGAAGATACAGACTGGTTGGTATGGTGTCAACAGGCGGGAGAAGAGGGGGGAATTGGCGGGAGAGGGAAGGGGCCGGCAGAGAGCGTCAGGGTTCGTGGCGGTTGCCGGCGGGCAGCCTTCTCCATCGCAGCCTCCACCCTCGCGGATGGCTGGATCCCGGCTCGGGGGCCGGGATGACCCGTGGAGAGGGAAAGCGTCCCTTTCGAGGATGATGGATGCGGCGCGGCAGCTTGCGGTCGTCCCCGAGACCGCGCCGCATCCGCGACGTTCGTGATGCCCACCGCCCTCTCTACGCCGTCGTCCCGGCCTCCGAGCCGGGATCCAGCCACCGCTCCGGGGAGGCGAGGTCGAACGGACGAGCGCGGCCCCCTACGATCGCCGTTCGAGGGTGCCACGCCTGACAGGTGGACGATGTCGCGGTGATCGGCCGTACGAGGTCCACGGCGGAGGACCGCCCGCGGTCACGGCCCACGCGTCAGGACGCCCGGCCTCGCCGTCCTCGCCCGGTCCTCACGCCGGCCCGGCCTCACCCGGACCTGCTCTCACCCCGCCTCCGGCCTCGCCGGAACGAGGTCGGGCCGGATGACCTTCTGCAGGCAGGAGACGCGGCCGTCGGAGAAGCCGAGGTGTTCGTAGAACGAGACGGCGGCGGTGTTTTCGGCGCGGACCAGCAGGTGCATCTTCCAGACGCCGCGGGCGAGCAGCCACTCCTCCGCCGCCGCCATGATCCGCCGGCCGAGGCCCTCGCCGCGACGCGCGGGATCGCTGGTGACATAGTAGACCCAGCCCCTGTGACCATCCTCGCCGACCATGGCCGTGGCGACGATCGCCGTGCCGACGGCGGCGACCAGCACGGTGGCGTGGTCGTCCCGGCGGGCGAAGGCGATGTCGCGGCGCGGGTCGTTCCACGGCCGGGTCAGGCCGGCCCGTTCCCAGAGATCAACCACCGCCTCGACATCGCCGTCCGCGATGTTGCGGACGAGGAGGGCGGTTTGGCGATCGTCAGCGGGCGCGGCGGCGGGTCGGTCCTCGCCGGCGACCGGAGGCACCGCACCTTCCGCCTCTCCACCGACCGCTCCGGCTTCTCCGTCAGACCTGCTCACGAGATGCGTGCCTCATGCTTTTGGCGCCGCGCGCAGACTGCTGATCGTCGCCGTCGGAGTGATGGCTTCCGGGTCGGTCAGGATGTGGATCAGCGCCGGCTTGCCGGCGGCCATGGCCCGGGCGAAGGCCTGGGCGAAGTCGGCGGTTTCCCGAACCGTCTCGCCATGGCCGCCGTGGGCGCGGGCCAGCGCCGCAAAATCCGGGTTGGCGAGCATCGTCCCCGACACCCGGCCGGGATAGTGCCTTTCCTGGTGCATCCGGATGGTGCCGTAGATGCCGTTGTCGACGACGAGGAGGACGACCGCCGCCCCGGCCTGGACCGCGGTGCCGAATTCCTGGCTGGTCATCTGGAAGCAGCCGTCGCCGGCGAAGGCGATCACCGGCACCTGCGGCCGGGCGAGCTTGGCCGCGATCGCCGCCGGCAGGCCGTAGCCCATCGAGCCCGAGGTCGGGGCGAGCTGGGTGCCGAAACGGCGGAAGCGCCAGAAGCGGTGGACCCAGGTCGCATAGTTGCCGGCGCCGTTGGCGAGGATCGCCTCCTCGGGAAGGACCTCGCGCAGATGCGCCATCACCGCGCCCATCTGCACGGCGCCGGGCGTCTGCGGCAGCGCGTCCGACCAGGCGTGGAAGGCGGCGTTCGCCGCGCGGGTCTCACCCGACCAGCGGATCTCGTTCGGCGGCTGCAGCCCTTCGGCCGCGGCGGCGAAGCCCGCCGGCGTCGCGTTGATCGCAAGCGCCGGATGGTAGACCCGGCCGAGTTCCTCCGCGTCGGCGTGGACGTGGACGAGCGGCTGCTCCGGCTCGGGAATGGCGAAGAGTTCGTAGCCCTGCGAGGGCATCTCCGACATCCGCCCGCCGACGAGCAGCACGAGGTCGGAGGCGCGGATCCGGGCGAGCAGCGCGGGGTTGGCGCCGATGCCGACGTCGCCGGCGTAGTTCGGATGGAGATTGTCGAACAGCATTTGCCGGCGGAACGAACAGGCGACCGGCAGGTCGAAGCGTTCGGCGAAACGGTGGAAGGCGGCGACGGCCGCCTCGGTCCAGCCGGAGCCGCCGAGAATGGCGATCGGCCGCTCCGCTGCCCAGAGCCGCTTCTGAAGCTGCATCATCGGGCTGAGGCCGGGGTTGACCGCCACCGCCTCGCGCCGGCGGAACGGACCGCCGGGCACCGCCTCGTGCAGCATGTCCTCCGGCAGCGCCACCACGACCGGCCCCGGCCGCCCGTTCATCGCCACCTGGAAGGCGCGGCCGACCAGTTCGTCGACCCGCTGCGGATCGTCGAGCTCGACCACCCATTTGGCGATGGTGCCGAACACGGCGCGGTAGTCGAGTTCCTGGAAGGCCTCGCGGTGGCGCATGTCGCGGCCGACCTGGCCGACGAACAGGATCATCGGCGTCGAATCCTGCGCGGCGACGTGGAGGCCGGAGGCTGCGTTGGTCGAGCCGGGGCCGCGGGTGACGAAGGCGACGCCGGGGCGCCCGGTCAGCTTGCCGTCGGCCTCGGCCATCATCGCCGCCCCGCCCTCCTGCCGGCAGACCACGGTTTCCACCGGCGAATCGTGCAGCGCGTCGAGCACGGCGAGGAAGCTCTCGCCCGGCACGGTGAAAACGCGGGCGACGCCCTGCGCTTCGAGAATGTCGACGATACGGCGGGCGGCGGTGACGGACGGGGAGGTCATGACGGCAGGGATCCGGTGGCTCTCGGCGGCGGAGCGGGTGCATGCCCCGCCAGGGCGGCGCCCGCGGACGACGTCGCCGGCGGCGGGTCCTCTATAGCAAGGGGGCGGTGTCGGGGAAACCGGGCGCGGCGCCGCCAGACTGCTCCCGCGCCCTCGCCGCCGGGCCGTGGTCAGGCCGCGCGACGCATCACCCGCATCGGGCCGCGGCGTTCGGTGCGGGCGCCGGAGAGGGGGAGGGTGACGATGATCCGGGTGCCGACGCCCTTTTCGCTGCGGATGTCGAGCCGACCGCCCGCCCGCTCCGCGAACAGCCGCGCCATCGGCAGCGACAGGCCGGGATGGCTCCGATCGGCGTCGAGGGCGGCGAAGGGCCGCCCGACTCGCTCGATCTCCCGATCGTCGAGCCCGATGCCCGAATCGATCACCTCGGCGACGACGTAGCCCGGCTCGCCGGGGCCGGCGGTGATCTGCACGATGCCGCCGTCGCGATTGAACTGGATCGCGTTCTCGACGAGAACCCGCAGCAGCTTTCGCAGCCGTGCCGGCTGGATCGCGACGGCGCCGAGGCCGGGCGTCACCGTCGTCGACAGCAGCACGTTGAAAAGACGGGCCTGCGGCTCGAAGCCTTCGGCGGTGGCGCGGATCGTCGCCCCGAGATCGCTGGAAAAGCCGTCGCCGTCGTCCTCTCCCGCGAGGCTGTCGCAATAGTCGATCAGGGTTTCCGTCTTGCGGCAGAAGGTCCGCGCCCGCTCGCGGGCGGTCTCGACGAGACCGAACAGGGCGGCGGTGTCGGTCTCCTGGCGCAGGCGCCGGGTCAGGCTGTCGACGTCGCTCACCAGCTGCCGGGTCAGGGCGTTGAGCACCCGGGCGGCGCCGAGCTTGTCGGCGTCCTTGCCGAGGGTGAAGAGATCGGACCCGACGATCTGCGAGACGTGGACGTAGGCTTCCTCGGTGGCGTGGCGCAGCTGCTGGTCGAGCTGTTCGATCGTCGCTGCCGTGATCTGCCGCTCGGCCGTGCTGACGTCGCCGACGGCGGTGGTGATCTGCCAGCGCCGCGCCGCCAGCACGTCGCGAAAGCCGGTCACCGCCTCGATCACCGGGTCGAGCAGTTCAATCGAGGCGACGTCGTCGGCCTGGTCGAACAGGTCGCGCAGGTCGTTTCGGTGGCCGAGGTTGCCGAAGCGGCCGATCAGATGGGCCATGTCGGTGACGACGCCGTGCTCGGCGACGTTGAGGCCGCGGCGCTCCATTTCCGGCTCGACCCGCACGGCGATGACGAGGCCGAGCAGCTTGAGGGCGAGGAAGACCGTGAAGAAGCTCCAGACGCCGCAGGCGGCGACCCCGATCGCCTGCACCGACACCGCGTGGAGCAATTCGCCGATCGGCAGCGGCGCGTCGGCGATGGTGACGAAGGGGACGGCGAGCGTCCCGAAGATGCCCGGGCCGAGGTGAGCAGGCACCGCGCCGACGGCGTCGTCGACCTCGGCGCGGTCGAGCACCAGTCGGATCGGCACCACCAGGGCGCCGCCGAGCAGGCCGACGACCACGGCCGCCATCGGGCTGGCGACGTCCGCCGACGCGGTGACGGCGACGAGGCCGGCGACGCAGCCGTTGCCGATGTCGAAGATGCTCGCCGGGCGGCCCGGCGCGACGTGCAGCAGCGTCAGCACGATGCCGCCGGAGACACCGGCCAGCAGCGTGTTGAGAATGATGCCGGGCACCCTGTCGTCGAAGGCGAGGGTGCTGCCGCCGTTGAAGCCGATCCAGCCGATGAAGATCAGGAAGATCCCGAACATCGTGAAGGGGATGCCCTGGGCCTGCACCGGAAAGCGGCTGCCGTCGTAGCGCCCGATCCGCGGACCGATCACGATCATGGCGGCGAGCGCCGACCAGCCGCCGACCGAGTGGACGACGGTGGAGCCGGCGAAGTCGTGGAATCCGAGGGTCTTGAGCCAGCCTCCGCCGTGGCTGAAGGGCGCCGATCCCCAGGCCCAGTGCCCGAACAGCGGGTAGACGAGGGCGGCGAGCAGAACGACGACGCAGAGATAGGCGGCGAAGGTGATGCGCTCGGCGACCGCGCCCGACACGATGGTCGCCGCCGTCGAGCAGAACATCACCTGGAAGAACAGGAAGGCCACCTTGAATCCGTCGTCCGAGCGGAACAGGTAGCCGTCGCCGCCGAACAGGCCGAACCGGCTGGTGCCGAACATCAGTCCGTAGCCGACCGCCCAGAAGATCATCGCCGAGAAGCAGAAGTCGGTGAAGTTCTTGGCGGCGACGTTGACGTTGTTCTTGGCGCGGACGGCGCCGCCCTCGAGGCCGAGGAACCCGGGCTGCATGAAGAGCACGAGGGTACCGGCGACGATCAGCCAGAAGATGTCGAGTTGGGAATGCAGCACGGGACCCGCCACGGGAGGTCTTGGACATCATACGATAGCGGGCGTGCGTTGCAGCAAGGTTAACGCGGCGATTTCGCCAATGTTTTTAACGGGTGTGGCTTTCTCAGGCGCGGGGCGCCCTGCGCTGTGCGCATGGCGGAACTCTGCCGCTGCCCGGTGAGCGCCGGAACACGCGACAGCAAAGGGACGTGCGGGACCACGGGTCGGGCCGGGGTCGCGGAGACGTCCGGCGGCAGGGGCGGGAGCGGTCCGGAAATGATGACCGGCCCTGCCGCAAATGGGGGAGGGCCGGGCCGGATTTCGGCCCGCCGTCGTCGTGGCGAGCCCCCACGGGTGAAGGGGGCGACACCCGGGAGCCGGGAGGCCCCGGGGCCGTCGGCCCGAAGGTCAGGCGGCGCCGCCGTCCACCGAGGAGGCGTCGAGCGGGAAGGCGGTGCGGCTGTCGTCGGGCTTGCCGTCGAGATCGCCTTTCGCCAGCGCCTCGAGCGCCAGCGGGATCAATCCGGCGCCGCCGGCGGCGATGTGGGCGTCGATCTTCGCCTTCATGCGCGGATCCCAGAACAGCTTGATGTGCTCCTCGATCTGCGGCAGCGCGCGCTCGCGCCCCTGCGCCTCGAAAGCCTTGGCGATCTGGTTCGCCATCATCACCAGTTTATCCGTGCCGTCATGCGACATGACCGAGGCTCTCCGCTTGCTTCTTGTCCCTGTCGTCCGGGCGGACCCGGTGGGGATGGGTGAAAATCTCGAAGGCGTCGTCGCGGGCCACCGCGACGAGCGTGATGCCGGCCTCCTCGGCCATTTTCAGCGCCAGCGACGTCGGCGCCGACACCGCGACGAGGATGGCGGCGCCGAGCCGGGCGGTCTTCTGGATCAGTTCGACCGAGACCCGGCTGGTCATCACCACCATGCCGGTCTCGCCCGACCGGCCCGAGCGCATCACCGCGCCGATCACCTTGTCGAGGGCGTTGTGGCGGCCGACGTCCTCGCGCAGCACGACGAGGCCTTCGTCCGCCGTCCAGAAGCCGGCGGCGTGGACGGCGCGGGTCTCGCGCCCGATCCTCTGGGCCGGCATCATCGCGTCGAGCGCGGCGTGGATGTCGGCCGCATCGACCGTGATGCCGTCTGCGACCCGCGGCAGCGGACGGGCGGCGTCCTCGAGGCTTTCGACCCCGCAGAGGCCGCAGCCGGTCGGGCCGGTGATGTGGCGGCGCCGGGCGACCAGCTTGCGGGACGGATCCGGCGTCAGCCACATCCGCACCTCGAGCCCGTCGTCGTGCTCCACGACGTCGAGATCGGCGATCTCGGCGGCCTCGCCGATGACGCCCTCTGTGAAGCTGAACCCGACGCCGAAGTCCTGCAGATCCATCGGGCTCGCCAGCATCACCGCGTAGCTCGAGCCGTCGTGGGTCAGGGCGACGGGCACCTCGGACGGGACGGCCCGCGACACCTCCTCCCGGCCGCCCTCGCGGGCGACGCGGATCGAGGTGACACGGGCCGTCGGGTCTTCCATGACCGTGGACTTACTCGGCCGCTTCCGCGATCCGCCGCGACTGCCGGGTGAACTCGTCGTATTCCTCCTGGTAGCGCGTCGGGCCGTTGGACGGCGACACCTGCACCGCCGTCACCTTGTACTCGGGGCAGTTGGTCGCCCAGTCCGAGAAGTCGGTGGTGATGACGTTGGCCTGGGTCAGCGGGTGGTGGAACGTGGTGTAGACCACGCCCGGCGCCACGCGGTCGGTGACGAGCGCGTGCAGCGCCGTCTCGCCCGCCCGGCTCTGGATGCGCACCCAGTCGCCGTCCTTGATGCCGCGCTGCTCGGCGTCGTGCGGATGGATCTCCAGCACGTCCTCCTCGTGCCAGCGCGAGTTCTCGGTGCGGCGGGTCTGGGCGCCGACGTTGTACTGGCTGAGGATGCGGCCGGTGGTCAGGATCAGCGGGAAGCGCGCGCCGGTCCGCTCGTCGGTGGGCACGTATTCGGTCAGCACGAACTGGCCCTTGCCGCGGACGAAGCGGTCGATGTGCATGATCGGCGTCCCTTCGGGATGCTCCTCGTTGCACGGCCACTGCACCGAGCCGACCTCGTCGAGCAGCTTGTAGCTGACGTTGGCGAAGGTCGGGGTCAGGGCGGCGATCTCGTCCATGATCTCGGAGGGATGGCTGTAGTTCCAGTCGAGCCCGAGAGCGTTGGCGATCAGCTGGGTGACTTCCCAGTCGGCGTAGCCGTTCTTCGGGCTCATCACGCGCCGGACGCGCTGGATGCGGCGCTCGGCGTTGGTGAAGGTGCCATCCTTCTCGAGGAAGGTGCAGCCCGGCAGGAAGACGTGGGCGTAGTTGGCGGTCTCGTTCAAAAACAGGTCCTGGACGATGACGAGCTCCATCGCCTCGAGGCCGGCGGCGACGTGGTGGGTGTCGGGGTCGGACTGCAGGATGTCCTCGCCCTCGATGTAGATCGCCTTGAACGTGCCGTCGACCGCCGCGTCCAGCATGTTGTTGATGCGCAGGCCCGGATCCTTGTCGAGGGTGACGCCCCAGGCCTTCTCGAAGATCGCCCGGGTGTCCTCGTCGGAGATGTGGCGATAGCCGGTGAGCTCGTGCGGGAACGAGCCCATGTCGCAGGCGCCCTGCACGTTGTTCTGGCCACGCAGCGGGTTCACGCCGACGCCGCGGCGGCCGATGTTGCCGGTCGCCATCGCGAGGTTGGCGATCGCCATCACCGTGGTCGAGCCCTGGCTGTGCTCGGTGACGCCGAGGCCGTAATAGAT
>CALCDT010000212.1 GCA_937900425.1 uncultured Alphaproteobacteria bacterium
CGCCGGCCGGGCCGGCGCGGCGAAGATCCGACGGCTGCAGTCCGCGGCGCCGCCGGAGAAGCGGGACGTCGCCGGGGTTGCCCCCGGCGACGCGCAGGTTGCCCGTCGTTCGCAGGACGGTTGATCAGAACAGGAAGTCGCTCGCCGACAGCGAGGCGACGTTCTGAAGGCTGATCTGCATGTCGTCGACCTTGTCGCCGTCGAGATCGATCCTCACGAAGGTGTTGGAACCGTTGACCGAATAGCGCACCTCGTTGCCGGCGCCGCTATAGGCACCGGTGCCGATGAACGAGAGGTCGTCGTAGTAGGAGAAGGCCGTCAGGTCGATCCTGTCGCCGGTGGCGAAGTCGGTGATGACGTCGCGGCCGCTCCCCGCGACGCTGTCGGACACCATGTCGAAGACGAAGACGTCGTTGCCGGCGCCGCCGGTCATCATGTCCTTGCCGCCGCCGCCGTGAATGCGGTCGGCTCCGGCGCCGCCGATCAGCCGGTCGGCGCCGTCGCCGCCGCCGAGGACGAAGCGGCCGTCGGTCTCGGCCGAACCGTCGAAGGTCAGTTTCTCCCCGGCCGACTGGCTCGACACCACCTTGAGCGTCTGACCCGCGGCGAGGTTGCCGTCGTTCATGGTGACGGCGTAGTCGTGGCCGTAGACGAAGTAGAACTGTTCGACGCCCTTGACCGTGTCGGCGCCGAGGGTCAGACCCGCGGAAAAATCACCCGAGAAGGCGAGTTCGTCGTGGCCGCTGCCGCCGCGGATCAGATCGGCCGCCGTGAAGCTGGTGTCGACCCAGATCGTGTCGTTTCCGCCCCCGGCGTTGACGGTGTCGACGCCGCCGTGCTGGACGAAGATCAGGTCGTCGCCGGCGCCGGTGTAGATCCTGTCGTCACCGGCCCCCATGTTGACCCGGAAGGAGCCGTCGGTCTCGGCCTCTCCGCGCAGGATCAGATTGTCGCCCGCACCGAGCCAGTGGCCGTTGACCTCGAGACGCTGGCCGGCGCCGATGTTGTCGTCGTGCAGGGTCAGCTTGTAGTCGAAGCCCGTGTCGAGCGAGAGGGTCTCGACGTCGTTCATCGTCGTCGCGCCGAACACGAAGTTCGTATAGGCGTTTCCGCCGATCGAAAGCGTGTCGTCGCCCTCGCCGCCATCGATGCTGTCGGCGGCGGTGAGCGTGTTTCCGAGCACGATCAGGTCGTCGCCCTCGCCGAGCTCGTAATTGTCGTCGCCGCCGCCGAGGTCGTAGACGACGTCGTTTCCGGCCCCGGTCATCACCGTGTCGTTGCCGCCGCGATCGTCGAAGACGTAGTCGTCGCCGCCGCCGGTGTAGAGCAGGTCGTCGCCGGCGCTGGCGTAGATGCGCACCTCGCCGGCGACCATCGAGGCGTCGATGACGAAGGTGTCGTCGGCGTTCAGCGTGTCGCCCGAGATCACCAGCGCGTCGTCGCCGGACCCTTCCGAGGCGTCGCTTCCGAAGGCGATGTTGTAGTCGTATCCCGCCGCGAAGTTGACCCGCTCGATGCCGGTGAACATGCCGCTGGCGAAGGCGGCCGTCGTGTCGCCGGAGATCGAGACGCTGTCGTAGCCGTAGCCGCCCTCGATGTAGTCGGTGCTGTCGAGGGAGCCGTGGAAGACGAAGTGGTCGTCGCCGCCGTGGCCGTTGAGGATCTCGCTGCCGCCGCCGTAGATCCGGAAGATGTCGTCGCCGCGGCCGCCGACCAGGATGTCGTCGCCGGCGGTGTCGTAGATGTCGAAGCTGCCGTCCATCTCCTGGCCGCCGTAGAAATGCAGCCAGCCGCCCGGCAGGTCGAAGCCGCCGATCGACATGCTCTTGCCGGCAGCCACGGCGCTGTCGTCCATGATCAGCGTGAACTGCGGAGCGCCCTCGAAGATGATGCGCTCGACGTTCTTCATCGATCCTTCGGTCAGGGTGACGGAGGAGACGTTGTAGTAGCGGACCTCGTCGTAGCCGGCGCCGCCGTTGATCACCGGATTGCCGCCGGAAACGTGCGAGACGACGATCCAGTCGTCGCCCCTGCCGGTGGAGACCACGTCGCCGCTGCCGACGTTGTGGACGGTGTCGTCGCCGTCGCCGGTCTTGACGACGTCGGCGCCGACGCTGGCGTGGACGATGAAATTGCCGTTGGTCTCCGCCGAGCCGTCGAAGTGGATCGAGCCCGACCCGCTGTTCATGAAGGCGTTCTTGATCGTCAGCGTCTTGCCGGAGCCGACGGTGTCGTCGTGGGTGACGAGCTTGTAGGTCGAGCCGCTGGCGAGTTCGATCTCCTCGATCGCCCGCATCGTGTTGGAGCCGAACTTGACGCCGGCCGAGTAGTCGCCGGCGAGCTGCAGAACGTCCTTGCCAGCCCCGCCCTTGAGGACGTCGGTCGCCGAAAAGGCGCCGGGACCGGCACTGAAAATGTCGTCGCCGCTCGTGCCGTTGAGGGCGTCGACGCCAGCGGTGAGGGAATAGCTTGCCATGAAAAGTCTCCCGAATCAGCGAAACGGTCGCTGGATCGCCGTGACGATGCGTCGGAAGTGTTTCGTACGTGCCACGCCGAAGGTCGGTGGTTTGTTTCAAATGTTTCAGAGATGCCCGAACCCGCGGGCCGGCGTCTCGCAGGCGGTCGTTTTGCCGCATCATCCGCCCGGGGAGAGCGCGCCGATGGCGGCGCCCGGTTCACCGATCGGTAATCACGCGATGGGATTGTTCATTCGAAAGAGCTGATGGATCAATCCATCCGGAGCGTGATGATGCGGATTACGATCAAGACGACCATGCCGATCCTCGTCGTGGGACTGGCGCTGATCGGTGCGGCGACGATGGGCTACATCGGCTGGATGGGGGCCCGTGGCGCCCTCGAAGAGGCGGCGACCGACCGCCTCGCCCTCGCCGCGGACGGGCGCAGGGACCTCGTCGAGGCGGCGACGCGCCGGGTCAGGCTCGACCTGCTCAACGTCGCGGAAACCTCGCTCATCGGCTCCTCGATCCGCGATCTCGATGCCAACATCGCGCTCAACCCGGACGAGTTCGCGAAGAACAAGGCCTATTTCTCCGGCGATCCGGCCGAAGTCGCCGAGAAGGACGGGGCCGAATCGAAGACCATGTACGGCTTCCGCCACGCCAAGATCCACGATCTGGTCAAGGAGGCGCGGAGCCGCGGCGGCTACGCCGACATCCTGTTGCTCTCGCCGGAAGGCCGGGTGGTCTACTCGGTCGCCAAGGGCGCCGACTTCACCCTGACCCAGGACGAGGGCCTCGCGCCGACCGCCCTCGGCCGGCTCTACGAAGCCATGAAGGCGGATCCGTCGGCGACGCTGTTCGAGGATTTCGCGCCCTACGGCTTCGCCGGCGATGTGCCGAGCGCCTTCATCGGCCAGGCGATCAGCCGCCGCAGCAATGCGGCCATGAACGCGGCGCAGGACGTCGTTCTCGCCGGCTTCGTCGTGTTCCGCCTCGAGCCGTCCCTGTTCGACGCGGTGCTGAAGGATCGCCGCAACCTCGGCGCCACCGGCGAGACCGTCGCCGTCGGGCCCGACGGCCTGCTGCGCTCCTCCGCCCCCGGCGGCGAGGCGGTGGCCGGCGAGCCGCTGGCGAAGCTCGGCATGGCCGAAACGCCCGCG
Organism: uncultured Alphaproteobacteria bacterium; assembly: GCA_937900425.1. Classification (GTDB taxonomy): domain Bacteria; phylum Pseudomonadota; class Alphaproteobacteria; order Rhizobiales; family Pleomorphomonadaceae; genus CALCDT01. The sequence continues at coordinate 3,620 of CALCDT010000212.1, forward strand.
GAGGGGAAAACCCTTCTGTTCCAGCGAGAGGGTCGTTCCTTCCTCGCGATCGCCACCGAAGCCGACGTCTTCGGCCGCAGCTGGACGCTGGTCGCGGCCCAGTCGGTCGACGAGGCGCTGGCCGCCGTCGCCGCCATGACCCGCACCATGATGATCGCCGCCGGCGTGCTGCTCGCCGCGATGGTGGTCGTCGGCCTTCTCGCCGCGCGGGCGGTCACCAAGCCCCTCGCCGCCCTCACCGCGACGTTGCAGACGATGGCGGCGGGGCGCACCGACGTCGTCATCTCCGGCGCCGGGCGCCGCGACGAGATCGGCGACATCGCCCGCGCCGTGGTCGCGATCCGCGAGATGACCGAGGCGGAGGCCGTCCGCCGCCTCGACGAGGAGTCGCGAAGCCGCGCCGAGCGCGAGCGCGACCGCCGTCAGACCATGGAGCGCCTCGCCCGCGACTTCGAGCAGCAGGTCGGCTCGGTGGTCGAGACCTTCGTCACCGCCGCGGCCGCGCTGGAACGCTCGGCCGCCGAGATGGCGCGGATCGCCGAGGCGAGCAGCGAACGCTCCGGCGCCGTGGCCGACGCCGCCGACCTCGCCAGCGGCGACGTCCGCTCGGTCGCCGCGGCGTCCGACCAGCTTTTCTCGGCGATCGGCGAGGTCAGCCGGCTGATCGCCCGCTCCGGCGCGATCGCCGGCGACGCCGACCGTCACGCCGCCTCGACCAACACCATCGTCGAATCGCTCGCCGAAACGGCGACGCGCATCGGCACCGTCGTCGACATCATCCAGTCGATCGCCGCCCAGACCAACCTGCTGGCCCTCAACGCCACGATCGAGGCGGCGCGGGCCGGCGAAATGGGCAAGGGCTTCGCGGTGGTCGCCGGCGAGGTCAAGAACCTCGCCGCCCAGACCGCCAAGGCCACCGAGGAGATCGGTGGCCAGATCGGGGCGATGCGCGAGGCGACCCACTCGGCGGTCGAGGCGATCCACCGCATCCGCGGCGTGGTCGGCGAGATCGGCGAGGCGGTCGGCTCGGTCGCGGCCGCCGTCGACCAGCAGTCCTCCGCCACCAGCGAGATCGCCCGCTCCGCCCAGAGCGCGGCGACCGGCACCGCCTCGGTGACGAGCAACATCGGCGAGGTCCGCCAGGCCGTGGAGCGCACCGACGCGGCGGCCTCCAGCGTCGCCGACCAGGCCCGCAGCCTCGGCCGCGAGGCCGACGCCCTGCGCGGCAATCTCGCCCGCTTCGTGGAAAGCCTGATGGCGGCCTGATACCAGGCCCGTGAAGTTGCGACCTGTCGGGACGTCACGAGCGCAGGCGCGCCCGAACGGGCGTCGGCCGGTCAGGCGGTATCCCCCGCATGTTTGCGACAGGTCGGAAACGTGCCAGGCGGGTATGAGACGGAATCGCCGCCGGGTCGCGCTGCGGCGATCACGCGAAAACGGCGCCGGAGTCATCCGGCGCCGTGGATCGAATTATGGGCGGGAACGCGGGCGAGGGGACCGGCCGCGACGTCGCCGGGAACGAAGGACGGGGGAGTCGTCCGGCCGGGACCAGAACGCGGATCACACCCGGCCTCGGGGCAGTGATCAGCTCAGGAAGCCGAACAGCCAGAGCAGCAGAATGATCGGCAGCGGAATGCCGACAAGCCAGAGCAGAAGTCCACGTCCCATGGTCGATCTCCCTTTTCGTCGTCGAGGTGAACGATCAACGCGGGTGAGGGGATCGGGTTCCCGCGGTGGCGCCGCACGTTGACGCCGCCGTCGCGGTCGGGCCGGTCAGCGCCAGTCGCCGATCGTCGCCTGGATCACCGCGAGGGCGGCGACGGCCGCGGTGTCGGCGCGCAGGATGCGCGGGCCGAGCGGGATCGCCGTAACGAAGTCGAGCCGCCGCAGCAGTGCCCGCTCCTCCTGCGAGAAACCCCCTTCCGGGCCGATCAGCACCGCGGTCGGGCCGCGGCCGAGGGCTGCGAGCGCGGGCAGCGGATCGGTGCCGTCCTCGCCCTCGTCGCAGAAGACGAGACGCCGTCCGCCTTCGCTCGCTTCCCAGCCGGCGAGCAGCCGGTCGAGCGTGACGACCTCCTCCACCGCGGGCACGTGCAGCACGCCGCACTGTTCGGCGGCCTCGACGACGTTGGCGCGCATCCGCTCCAGATTGACCCGGCTCGCCTGGGTGTGCCGCGTCATCACCGGCCGCAGCCGGCCGGCGCCCATCTCGACCGCCTTCTGGACCATGTAGTCGAGCCGGGCGTGCTTGAGCGGTGCGAAGAGATAATCGAGATCGGGGGTCGGGGGCTGCGGCCGGGTGCGCTCTTCGGGCACCAGCGCCGCGGCGCGCTTGCCCGCGGCGGCGAGCCGGGCGCGGAATTCGCCCTCGCGCCCGTTGAACACCAGCACGGCGGCGCCGTCGGAAAGGCGCAGCACGGAGAGGAGGTAGTTCGCCTGCTCGCGGGCGAGCGGCAATGCGACGCCCGCGGCGAGGTCGTGGTCGACGAAGAGGCGAGGGGTGCGGAAGTCGGAATGGGCCATGGCGCGACGATGCCCGCTTCGCGGACGAAGGACCAGAGCGATCCGGGCGGTGAAGACGACCCGACGGGGCCGGCTCGGGCGGCCGAAGGCCGGTGTGGTCGGAAACCGCGGACGGAAGGGCGGAGGCCGCCGCCGCTCAGGCGAACAGGGCGTCGATGTCGTCCTGGCTGGCGACGCCGTCGTCGTCGTGCAGCGCCGGGCCGTTTAGCAGGGCGGCGTCGCCCTCGCGCAGTTCCAGCTCGTGGGGATCGACGCCGACGAAGCCTTCGAGGCCGCCCCAGATCTCGATCATGCGATGGACCCGGTCCTCGATGAAGCGCAGGGCCGCGACCACCTTGGTGATGCGCTGGCCGGTCAGGTCCTGGAAGTTGCAGGCCTCGAAGATCGCGACGACGCGCTCCTGGATGTCGGCGGCGAGCGCATGGTCCTCGCCCTTCAGCCGGGCGGCGAGGGTGTTGGCGGTGTCGTCGATGGATTCGGCCGCGGCGAGAATCGACTCGGTGGCGTTCTCGGTGCCGAGCACGACGGCGTCGAGCTCGTCGGTGACGCGCGAGACCTCGCGGCCCTCGAAATTGGAGATGTGGAGAGTGGCGATCTCCTGCTTGGTCTTCATGATCGCCGCCTGGATCTCGTCCAGCTCGACTTTCATCTTGTGGGCTTCGCCGAGCTGGTGGCGGTAGTCGTCGATCACCGCGGCGCTGATCTCCTGTGTCGGTGCGATCAGCTTCTTGAGCTCGCGGATCTCGGCGAGGATCTCGGCGCCGTGGGCGTCGGCGGCCTTCTCGACGGGGGCGGCGGTGCCGTTGAAAAAGCTCTCGATCCTGTAGGCCCGCCGGCTTCTGGTCATGGTGCGAATGTCCCCTCGCTCGATCCCGACGACGTTAACAAAGCCCCGTTAACAAGCCGTTGTGGTGAAGATCGATCAAGCACACCGGTGAATTCGTCTTCATTCTTTCTTCACCAGTCCGCTCGACCGATCGTTTACCACGTCGAAAGATCGGTTGTATTTTCAGGGCTTCGGCCGGGTTCGATTCACCATTCGCTCTCGCCCGCCCTCTAGCCTTTCGCTCATCGAGACGCCGATCCCGCGAAGCCGGGCCGGTGCCTCACCGCGTGCTCCGGTCCGTCCGGAGCGGGTTTCAACGACCGTTCGTATCGGGTCCGTCGATGAAAAAGCTCTGTCTGGTCGCAGCGGCGCTCGCCGCCTTCGCCTCAACGCCCGCTCTCGCCGCCGGCGCGCGCTACGCGACGCCGCCGCCGATCGTCCTCAGCCCCGACCTCACCGATCCGTGGGTCACCCAGCTGAAGCCCGGCAACAAGCCGATCTACGCGCCCCGGGTGCCGGGCGCGACGCGCCTTCCCGATCCGGACCACATGGCGCGGCCGATGCCCTACGCGGCGCCGGCGACCCAGCTCGCCGCCGTCCAGCCGACCCGGCAGATCGGCGCCGAGTTCCTGCCGACGGTTGTCGACTACGACGGGCCCTACGCCAAGGGCACCGTGGTGATCGACACCGAAAGCCGCCATCTGTTCCTAGTCGAGGGCAACGGCCGGGCACGGCGCTACGGCGTGGGCGTCGGACGGCCCGGCTTCACCTGGGCCGGTTCCCACCGCGTCACCCGCAAGGCCGAGTGGCCGGGCTGGACGCCGCCCCCGGAGATGCGCCAGCGCCAGCCGGAACTGCCGGCCTACATGGAAGGCGGGCCGAAGAACCCGCTCGGCGCCCGCGCGCTCTATCTCGGCTCGACGCTCTACCGCATCCACGGCACCTCGCAGCCATGGACTATCGGTCAGGCCGTCTCCTCCGGCTGCATCCGCATGCGCAACGAGGACGTCATCGACCTCTACGAGCGCGTGCCGGTCGGCGCCAAGGTCGTGGTCCTGCGCTGAACGATCGTGACCGGGGGCGCGAGCCGCCCCCCGTTCCTGACGTCAGAAAAGCCCCGCCGGCGATCCGACGGGGCTTTTTCGATGTCGGCGCTGGGACGGGCCGTGCGGAGGGCCTCGGCCGGCGAGGCGCCGGACCGGACCGGAAGCGGCGGGATCAAAGACCCTCGAGCATGCGCTTGTAGACGTCGGCGGTGCAGGAGCGCGGGTCGGACGCCTTGGCGCAGGCGTTGCGATCCTTCATCCAGTTGCGGGCACGGGCGCGCAGATCGGCGATCCGGTTGGCCGGCGAGCGGGCCATGGCGGAGGCGAAATCCTTGGCGAAGCGCACGTCGAGGGCGGCGAGTTCGTCGTCGGTGCAGATCAGCCGCTCGATCTCGCCGCGGGCACCGTCGCAGTCGAAGCTCGGCTGCGCGGCGAAGGCGGCGGCCTGGCCGATCGGCAACGGCATCGTCACCAGCGCGGCGAGCGCCAGCGAGAAGACGACGGTGGATCGCGAAAAAACCTGCGTCATGAAAAAGGCATTCGCCCCCGGCTTCGGCGAGGGCGCATCCTGCGCCCGTCGTCCGCCAATTCTCCTAGTTTGGGAAAATGTCGACACGGTGTCGATCCCTCGTTTCGAGGATCGGTCCCGCTTCGGTGCGGTGCCGGCCCGCATCGCCCTCGCTCGCCCCGGCGCCGGCCGACGTCACGACAGGATGTCGAGGGCCTCCCTCGCCATCTCGTCGGCGATCTTGAAGGTCTTGACCGACGCCTCGTAGGCGATCTTCGCCGTGAGTTGCTCGACCGCCTCGCCGGCGAGATCGACGGCCGGCATCGCCACCATGCCGTCGGCGTCGGCGTCGGGGGAGGTGGGGTCGTAGGCGAGGCGGAACGGCGCGCTCCTCTCGCCGACGCTCGCCGAAACGCCGCCCGCGCCCGCTTGCTGGGTGACCGCGAGCGGGCGGTAGGCGTCGGACGGGGACTGCGGCGTCTCCACCCGGCCGGAAGTCGCGACGTTGGCGACGTTGGACGCGGAGACCTCCATTCGCGTCGCCGCGGCCCGCATGCCGGTGGCGGCGATCCGCATCGCCTCGATCATCCTCGCCTCCTGCCGAAAGTGCGAAGGCTAGGGCGGCCGGGTTGCGGAATGCTGAAGATCGGCTCGGCAATTGTCGGGAACGGCGGGGGAGGAGCGGAGGAGCCGGAGCCCTCCGCCGCCGCGCCCTCTGCTCTCACTCCGCCGCCATGCGCCGGGCGAGGACGCCGTCGAGGCCCTTGTCCCAGTAGGGCGCCGGGCCGTAGAGGCCGGCGAGATAGTCGATGAAGACGCGGACCTTGGCGGCGAGGAAGCGCCGGCTCGGATAGACCGCGTGGACGCCGACGTGGCGCGAGGCCCGGTATTCCGGCAGCACGATCCGCAGCCGGCCCGAGGAGAGGTCGGGGCCGACGTCCCAGGTCGAGCGCAGGGCGATGCCGACGCCGGCGAGGGTCATCTCGCGCACCACTTCGGAGGAATTGGTCTGCACCGGCCCGCTGGCCCGCACCGTCACCGGCCCGGCCGGCCCCTCGAGGCGCCAGGGGTCCTGGTGGGCGGCGGCGAGGCAGATGTGCTTCGACAGTTCCTCGACGGTGCGCGGCATGCCGTGCTTGTCGAGATATTTCGGCGACGCGCACAGCACCCGGTGCGCCGGGGCGAGGCGGCGGACGACGAGGCTCGAATCGGCGAGTTCGGCGATGCGGATCGCGAGGTCGAAGCCCTCGCCGACGACGTCGACGAAATCGTCCGAGAGCACCAGATTGATGCCGAGGTCGGGGTTCTTGTCGAGGAACTCGCCGAGATACGGCGCGATGTGCAGGCGCCCGAAGGAGGTCGGCGCCGACACCTTCAGCGTGCCGCGGGCGAGGGCCGAGCGTCGCGAGACGAAGGATTCCGCCTCCTCGATCGAGGCGAGGATCGCGGTGACGCGCTCGTAGAAGCCCTGGCCGGCCTCCGTGAGGGCGATCTGGCGCGTCGTCCGCTGCAGCAGCCGGGTGCCGAGGCGGTCCTCCAGCCGGCGGATGCGCTTGGAGACGACGGCCGGCGAAAGGGCCATTTCCCGGCCGGCGGCGGACATGCTGCCGGCGGTCACGACCCGGGCGAAGATTTCAAGATCGGCGATATCGGACATGGTCGACCTGCGATGACTTGGCGTCTTTGTTCGTCGGCCTCTCGAACACCGGCGACGCGGCGATTTCCCGGGATCTTCCGGGGGTTCCGATCCGTCGGCTCGATTGCCTCCCTGGTACACAAGATACCACAGCTTTTCCGTGGCGGAAAGAAAGCTCTGCGATCTGTAGCAGAATGGCGATGCCGCACCGCGGTAAATGCGGCGGATTCGCGCAGCCTTTGAACTTCCTCCGATTTTCGATAAGCATTCCAGAGTGGCGACGACGGCGCCGACGGTCCGGCCTTGGCCGTGCTGCACCGCCGCAAGAAAAATCTCGCCAGCCGCGAGATCGCGAGAAGAAGTCCGAGGGAGGACGCTGCCCCATGACCGGCCCGAAGATGCCCGAGGCCGACGCCGGCGTGATCGCCCGGCGCGCCGAGATCGTGGCGGCGCTGCGCGCCATCGTGCCCGGCGAAGGCGTCCTCGACGGCGCCGTGGCGCTGAAGCCCTACGAGAGCGACGGCCTCACCGCCTACCGCCAGCCGCCGCTGGTGGTCGTGCTGCCCGAAACGGTGGAGCAGGTCGCCGCGGTGCTGCGCTATTGCCACGGCGCCGGCGTCAAGGTGGTGCCGCGCGGCGCCGGAACGTCCCTGTCGGGCGGGGCGCTGCCGCTCGCCGACGGCGTGCTGATGTCGATGATGAAGTTCAACCGCATCCTCGACGTCGATTTCGACAACCGCTGCGCCGTGGTCCAGCCCGGCGTCACCAACCTCGGCATCACCAGGGCGGTGGAGCACGCCGGCTTCTACTACGCCCCCGACCCGTCCTCGCAGATCGCCTGCTCGATCGGCGGCAACGTCGCGGAGAATTCCGGCGGGGTCCACTGCCTCAAATACGGACTCACCACCAACAACGTGCTCGGCGTCGAGATGGTGCTGATGACCGGCGAGATGATCCGCCTCGGCGGGCGCCATCTCGATGCGGAGGGTTACGACCTGCTCGGCCTCGTCGTCGGCTCGGAGGGGCTGCTCGGCGTCGTCACCGAGGTCACGGTGCGGCTTTTGAAGGCGCCGGAGACGGCGCGGGCGCTGCTCGTCGGCTTCGCCACGTCCGAGGAGGCCGGGCAGATGGTGGCCGAGGTCGTCGCCGCCGGCATCATCCCCGGCGGCATGGAGATGATGGACCGGCCGGCGATCAAGGCGGCGGAGGATTTTCTCGCCGTCGGCTACCCGATGGACGCCGAGGCGCTGCTGATCGTGGAACTCGACGGTCCGCCGGTGGAAGTGGACCACCTGATCGACGAGGTCGAGGCGATCGCCCGGGCCAACGGGGCGACCTCCCTCAAGGTCTCGACCACGGACGCCGAGCGCATGGCCTTCTGGGCCGGCCGCAAGGCGGCCTTCCCCGCGGTCGGCCGGATCTCGCCGGACTACTACTGCATGGACGGTACCATTCCGCGCAAGGCGCTGCCGGAGGTGCTGGCCGGCATGCGGGCGCTGTCGGAAAAATACGGCCTCGCCTGCGCCAACGTCTTCCACGCCGGCGACGGCAACCTCCATCCGCTGATCCTCTACGACGCCAACAAGCCCGGCGAACTGCAGGCGGCGGAGGATTTCGGCTCCGACATCCTGCGGCTCTGCGTCAAGGTCGGCGGCGTGCTCACCGGCGAGCACGGCGTCGGCGTCGAGAAGCGCGACCTGATGCCCGAGATGTTCGACGAGACCGACCTCGCCCACCAGATGCGCGTCAAATGCGCCTTCGACGACCGCCACCTGCTGAACCCGGGGAAGGTCTTTCCCCAACTGCACCGCTGCGCCGAACTCGGCCGGATGCACATCCACCGGGGGCAGATGCCGTTCCCGGACCTGCCGAGGTTCTGAGCGATGGCGACGGGGTTCGATCCGGGGCGCGAGGGTGGGGCGGTGGCAATCATTTCGGACGGCCGGAGTGCGCCGCCCACCCCTCTCCCTGTCCCTCCCCCACAAGGGGGGAGGGGACGAAAAAGCAGAGGGTCTTCGGATCTCGGCTTCTCGCCTCGGCGCGAAGTTTCGAACTGGATCGGCATCGCGCCCAGCGTCCCCTCCCCCCTTGTGGGGGAGGGACAGGGAGAGGGGTTTGCAGCCTCTGTCTGTATCGCCGCGCCCGCGATTTCGCCCGTTGGACTTTCCTCGGCGCCAGCCCCGCACGCGACGCCGAACCCTACCCGCACTCCCGGACCCACCCCATGACCCTCCTTCGCCCCATCGACGAGGCCGGCGTGCTCGACGCCGTCGTGTCCGCCGTCGCCGCCGGCACCGCGCTGGAGGTCGTCGGCGCCGGTTCGAAGCGCGGCCTCGGCCGGCCGGTCACGGCCGCGGCGACACTCGACCTTTCGGCCTTCACCGGCGTCACCTTCTACGAGCCGGACGAGCTGGTGATCGCGCTCCGCCCCGGCACCCCCCTCGCCGAGGTCGAGGCGACGGTCGCCGCGCGCGGCCAGATGCTCGCCTTCGAGCCGCCGGACCTCGGCCCGCTCTACGGGCTGCGGGCCGGGACCGGAACCATCGGGGGGGTGATCGCCACCAACCTTTCCGGCCCGCGCCGGATCAAGGCCGGCGCGGCGCGCGACCACATGCTCGGGCTTCGCGCCGTCTCCGGCCGCGGCGAGATCTTCAAGTCCGGCGGACGGGTGGTGAAGAACGTCACCGGCTACGACCTCTCCAAGGGGCTCACCGGGTCCTTCGGCACCCTCGCCGTCTTCACCGAGGTGACGCTGAAGGTGCTGCCGGCGGCGAAGACCGAAACGACGCTGGCGATCGAGGGCCTTTCCGACGCCGCCGCGGTCGCCGCCCTCTGCCGCGCCCTCGGGTCTCCGGCCGACGTCTCCGGCGCCGCCCATCTGCCGGAGGGGGTGGCGAGCCTCGGCTTCGACGGACCGGCGACGCTGATCCGCATCGAGGGCGTGCCGCCCTCCGTCACCGACCGCGCCGGCCGGCTGACCGCGCTGCTCGCCGACGTTGGCCCGGCCCGGCAGATCGCGGCGGATGAGAGCCGGGCGGCGTGGCGCGCCGTCGGCGGCGTCGCTCCCTTCGTCGGCACCGACGAGACCGTCTGGAAGATCTCCGTTGCCCCAACCACCGGGCCGAAGCTGACGGCGCGGCTCGCCGCCCTCGGCGGCCGCTGCTTCTACGACTGGGGCGGCGGCCTCGTCTGGCTGGCGCTGCCGGCCGCATCCGACGCCGCGTCCGGCGCGAGGGCGATCCGCGCCGCGATCGCCGCCGAAGGCGGCGGCCACGCGACGCTGGTGCGGGCGCCCGACGCGACCCGGGCCGCCGTGCCGGTGTTCGAACCGCAGCCCGCCCCGCTCGCCGCCCTCACCCGGCGGCTCAAGACCCAGTTCGACCCGCTGGGCCTTCTCAACCCGGGCCGGATGACGGCGGAGACCTGACCGATGCAGACCCGTTTCTCCCTCGCCCAGCTCGCCGATCCCAAGGTCGCGGATGCGGAGAAGATCCTGCGCACCTGCGTCCACTGCGGCTTCTGCACCGCCACCTGCCCGACCTTCGTGTTGCTCGGCGACGAACTCGACAGCCCGCGCGGGCGGATCTACCTGATCAAGGAGATGCTGGAGAACGACCGGCCGGCCGACGCGGAGACGGTCAAGCACGTCGACCGCTGCCTCTCGTGCCTGTCCTGCATGACGACCTGCCCCTCGGGCGTCGACTACATGCACCTCGTCGACCACGCCCGCGAGCATATCGAGAAGACGTACACTCGCCCGCTGCCCGACCGGCTGCTGCGCGGCCTGCTCGCCGTCGTGCTGCCCCACCCCGGCCGGTTCCGGCTGGCGCTGACCGGTGCGATGCTGGCCCGGCCCTTCGCCGGGGCGTTTTCCCGCTTCGGCGAGGCCGGGCGGCGGATGGCGGCGATGCTGGCGCTGGCGCCGAAGACGCGGCCCTCCGCCGTCGGCCCGCGCCCCGGCAGCCTGTTCCCGGCGGAAGGACACCGCCGGGCCCGCGTCGCCCTGCTGTCCGGCTGCGCCCAGAGCGTGCTCGACCCCGGCATCGACGCCGCCGCGATCCGCCTGCTCACCCGCTTCGGCGTCGAGGTGGTGATGGCGAAGGGGGAGGGCTGCTGCGGCGCGCTGGTCCATCACATGGGCCGCGAGGCCGACGCGCTCGCCGCCGCCCGCGCCAACGTCGACACCTGGACGGCGGAGATCGAGGCAGGGGCGGGAGCAGGGCAGGGGGCCGGGGGGCTCGACGCCATCCTCGTCACCGCGTCCGGCTGCGGCACCACGGTGAAGGACTACGGCACCATGCTGCGCGAGGATCCGGCCTATGCCGAGAAGGCGCGGCGCGTCTCCGCGCTCGCCCGCGACGTGACGGAATTCCTCGCCACGCTCGCCCTGCCGGTCGCGACCGACACGGGCCTCACCGTCGCCTATCACTCGGCCTGCTCGCTGCAGCACGGCCAGAAGGTGCGCGAGGAACCCAAGCGCCTCTTGCGCGCCGCCGGCTTCACCGTGGTCGACGTTCCCGAAGCCCACCTCTGCTGCGGCTCCGCCGGCACCTACAACATTCTCCAGCCGGAGATCGCCGACCGCCTCAAGGCCCGCAAGATCGCCAACATCGAGAAGACGTCGCCGGACGTAGTCGCCGCCGGCAACATCGGCTGCATGACCCAGATCGCCAGCGGGACGGACGTGCCGGTGGTGCACACGGTGGAACTGCTGGACTGGGCCTACGGGGGGAGGCGGCCGGAGGGAGTAGTATAGCCGTCATTTCACCAGTCAATGTGGAGAATGGCAAGCGGACGCCTATTTTCTCAACAACTCAGGATCGTCGTTTATTCCAGTTCCGGCGAAATCGAAGCAACTAACGAGGCACAGCCGTGCGATTGCCTCTCCAAAGCGTCGGGTCGAGCTCCAATCATGTCCAAATATTTCGTTGGTCCCGTGAATGGTGCGACTCCTGCCTTGGCTATAGATCTCTTCAACAGCCTGTTTGGTCGTCTGACCGTTTGGTCGGATTGCCTGGTATTTATCCGGACCCAACCGCGCCTTGATTAGTTGCATGATGCCCGCAGATTCTTTCCCGTTTGCAAGCGCGTCTAGAGTGGCGGCGAAATTCACGATAGCTGCGAGATCAACCTCTTCCCGACAAGCCTCGTGAAACCAAAACAGTGCGTGCAAAAAGGAATTCATTAGTTTGGGGCGCGCGACTGCCCCCGTCGGGTCGAGGTAGAAATTGATTACTTCGCCAGCCGTGGTAAGAATGTTCTCATAAGTCTTTAATGTCGAATTCCATTCATTCAACGGAATAGTTGGGCCGTGCGGAAGTCCTTTTAGCGAATGACCTGCCAGAATTCGCTGACCCGGAACGAAAAGCAGTTGCCTCTGACGACGGGGAGAACCGTCTATAAGTAGGTTAAAACCGTCTAGAGCGCTTGACGGCAGCTCCCAGGCCAGTGCAACGGAAGTTATTGCGAGCCTTGCGGCTGTTTGTGCGCGCAACGTTCCGGCTGCCTGACCGAAGCCTGACAGAGTAACCGAACAGACGTAGTTGCACTTTCCGATGCCGTCTAAAAAGCTGCGTTCAATCATTTCCTCCAGCGGCTTTTTGCGCTTCTTCAATCGTTCGCCGGCCCAAATGCGGCGTATGCGACGAGCTGACGTCTTGGGCACCCCGCCATCGCATTCTTTCCGAGTCAGCCAATCCAATCTGGTCTCAATCCTAACAGGACCAATCGTGAACGGAGGCAAATCGTTGCCGAACATAGTGCAACCGAAAGAATACTCGCGCGGGCCGGGCACAACCGCCTTCTTAAGCACCTCTTTAAGATCCGTAAGGACAGACTGTGCGTTCTCATCAATATCTTCATCTAGAACGATCGAAGCGAGCACGGGTCCCAACGAGGTGCGGACCAAGCTCCTCCACTCATCATCGGTATAGGCTTGTCGCGCAGTTTGATGATTTTGTTTGAGGACTCTGCTAATTTCGATGATTAGCTCTTCCATTGACCGACTAAGGGACAGCCAGCGGCCATTCCCCGCCGAAACAAAGCCGGAAAAAATAGGTACGCCATCCTCCAGAAACGCTCCGGGTAACTGCGAGTTTATGAGTTCGGTAATCAGAGATTTTATGAGATCAAGCAGTTTGGCCATGTTTTCCCAACACCCTCAATTTTCTTTTGCGGCGCCGTCTAAGAATGGTAGCGTCAGCAGACGGTCGGCCGATAGCTATCCATACAATGGTCTTGTTGGGGGCAGAAGCTGCCATTGATGTCCATTAAATAGTATTGCGGACCCCGCTGTAAACTATACAGCCTCACACCTCGTGATGATGCCTGATCTTTCTCACCCTCCACCACACCCCGCCCACCACCAGCGCCGTTAGGATCCTCGGGTCCAACTCGACGTGGAACAGCTTAGAGCCCTTCACGAGATACCCGATCAGTCCGACGCCGAAGTAGCTGACGGCGGCGACCGAGAGGCCCTCGACGGTCTGCTGCAAGCGCAGTTGCAGGCGAGCGCGACGGTTCATGCCGTCGGGGAGGTCGCGGTTCTGCTCCTCGAGTTCGACGTCGATGCGGGTGCGCAGAAGGTCGCCGGCGCGGCCGAGGCGGGGGGAGGTCAAGAAGGCGCTGCTCGATGGCGCGCCGGGTGCGCATCGCCGGCTGGGTCCGCCGTTTCGGGAACGCCGCCCCGGTTGAATGGCCCTCCAAACCGTCCGCGCACCCCCTCGCGACCGAAGCCCCCCAGCCCTACGACGACAGCCCCGCCAGCCGGGTCAGCACCGGCAGCAGGCGCGTGGCCGTCGTCGGCTTTCCGACGTTGGGCGCGCCGGCGAGGACGTCGCCGCCGACGAGGTCCGGGCGCTCGTAGGCGCTGGCGACGGCGAAGGGGACGCTCCGCTGGCGCAGGTCCTCGGCCACTTCCGTGACCAGTTCATTGCCGAGGTTGACGTCGAGAAGCGCCACGGCGGGCCGCTCCTTTTCCAGCAGGCGGAGGGCGTCGCGGACCGTGGGCGCCGGGCCCATCACCCGCCAGCCGGAAGTCTCCAGCAGGATCTGGAGGTCCATCGCGATGAGGAACTCATCCTCGACGATCAGGACGGTCTTTTCCAAGGGGCCGGCTTTCAGGTGGCGGGAGTCAGGTGGCGGGCGGCGAACCGTGGAGTGGTATGACGATTTCGGTTTCCAAACCGCCCGGGGCGAAGGTCTGTTCCACGCTGCCGCCGAGGCTGTAGGGCATCGCCGACCGGATCAGGTGGGTGCCGAAGCCGGTGGTCGACGGCGCGCTCACCGCCGGGCCGCCGCTCTCGACCCAGCGCAGCCGCAGCCGGCCGTCTTCGTCCTCGATCTGCCAGCGGATGTGTAGGCGACCGTCCGGGACGGAAAGCGCGCCGTATTTCGCCGCGTTGGTCGCCAGTTCGTGCAGCAGCAGGCTGAACGACATGATCGTGCGAGGGCCGAGTTCGACGGCCGCGCCCTCCGTGACGACCGTCTCCGGCGCGGCGACGTAGGGCGCGAGAAGCCGCCGGATCAGGGTCTCGAGATCGGTCGCCGTCTGCTCGTCGAAAGCGAGGTCCTGAGCCTGCGCCAGCGCGACGAACCGTCCGAGAAAATCGTCGCGGAACTCCTCCGCGGTCCGTCCCTCTACGGTGGTGTTGCGCGCCAGCGATTGCGTCACCGCCAGCAGGTTCTTCATCCGGTGCCGGGCTTCGCGGAACAGCACGTCCCTGGCCGCCGTTTGCCGCCGGCTTTCGGTCGCGTCGACGATGCTGAGCAGCATCGTGTTGCTGGCGGTGTCGGGATGATGCAGCCTGCGGGCGGTCACGAGCATGGTCCGCGGACCGAGGCCGGGAAAATCATGCCTCACTTCGTAGTTGATGATCGCCACCGCCCTCGGGATCACGTCCCGAAGCAGCCGGCCGAGTTCGGGAATGTCCCACTGGCCGTTGCCGAGATGGTGCAACGGCTGGCCGATCGTCTCGTAGCGGTCGACCTTGAAGGTGTCGAAAAAGGCGCGATTGGCCGTCTGGACGCACAGGCTCGCGTCGAGGACGAGGAGCGGATCGCTGATGGTGTCGACCATGCCCTGCGCCTGGACGTGGCTCGTGCGCAGCAGCCGGTAGAGGTCTTCGATATTCATCATGGCGATCCCTCGGGCGGAAGGACTGTGCGTCGCGGCCGCCACCATAGCGACAACCCTCTGGGGGCGACACCCCCCCCGCCCCGAAGCCGCTGATCGCCGCATTCGAGACGGAACGGGAAACGCCGCCGGGGGTTCGGCGGCGCCGCTATTCCTCGTGATGGTGCCGGATCCGGCGCACCGTCCACCACACCCCGCCCACCACCAGCGGAACCGCCAGCGCCGTCAATATCCCCGGGTCGATCTCGACGTGGAACAGCTTGGTGCCCTTGGCGAGATAGCCGATCAGCCCGACGACGTAGTAGCTGACCGCGGCGACGGAGAGGCCCTCGACGGTCTGTTGCAGGCGGAGCTGCAGGCGGGCGCGGCGGTTCATGCTGTCGAGCAGGTCGCGGTTCTGCTCCTCGAGTTCGACGTCGATGCGGGTGCGCAGCAGGTCGCCGGCGCGGCCGAGGCGGGTGGCGAGGTCGGAGAGGCGCTGCTCGATGGCGCGCTGGGTGCGCATCGCCGGCTGGGTCCGACGCTTGAGGAAGGCCGCCCAGGTGGAGTAGCCCTCGAAGGGATGCTCGCGGATCGCGTCGAGCCGCAGGGCGACGATCTCGTCATAGGCCCGGCTCGCCCCGAAGCGGAAGGCGCTCGCCGCCGCCTCGGCTTCCAGTTCGGCCGATAGGGCGGTGAGATCGCCGAGCAGTTCGCGGTTGCGCGAGAGGCCGTGGCTGGTCCTGAGCGCCTCGATGCTCTCCGACAGGCGCTGCTCGATGCGCGCCACCACCGGCGACAGCCGCTGCGCCTCCATCAGCCCGAGCATGGCGAAGGTGCGGTAGGTCTCGATCTCGAGCAGGCGCTGGATCAGCGCGCCGGACTGGCGCGGATGCAGGCCGCGGTCGACGACGAGGATGCGGGTGCGCCCGTCGCCGTCGGCGCGGAAGTCGGTGGCGACGAGGGCGGTGTCCTCGACGGCGAGCGCGGCCGAGACCCACACCTCCTCGAACAGCGCCAGCGCCCCCTCCCGGCTCGCCGCCATCTCGGCCTCGGGCACGAGGTCGAGCCGCGCCGCGACCAGCATCTCCCCGGGCGGGCGGAAGCCGGCGCCGAAGGGGTGCTTCGCCAGCGGGGCGAAGGGCGCCGCGCCGCGCACCGGCGGCGCGTCGAAGGTGTAGGTGACGAATTCCGAATGCAGTTCCCAGCGCAGCGTGCCGCCGGTCACCTCGATCTGGTGCAGGCTCGCCTCCGGGCTCGGCGCCGGCGCGCCGTGGGCGCGGCAGAGGTCGGCGAGGAAGGCGCGGTCGGCGGCGGCCTTGTCCGGCGTCGTCACGAAGGCGTAGTGCAGCACGACGCGCGGCGTCTCGACGAGGCGGAACGGGCGCGCATGCACCTCGCCCACCACCCGCGCCCGCATCGGATGGGCCGGCCACGCCGCCGGGCTCGTCGTCTCAGCGCTCACGCTCGTCTCCCGCCTCTTCCCCTCGCCGATCTCTAGCGGATTCGCGGGCGGCGCGCACCGCGACCGATGTTCGCCGGGGGCGGCTGAGGGCGGATGGGAGTCGGCGGCGGGCGCCGTGCGTGCAGGCCTCATCAGCGTCGTTAGGCGAGCGTCGCACCAGATCCGTCGGCGGGCGCGGTGCGTCCATGAGGTGGACCTGAGATCGCGGGGGCGAGAAGGGTTTCATCCGCGAGCGGCACGGAGCCTGCCCACGCGCCGGCGAAGCCGGATGGGCGGAGACGAGCGGTCTCGTCCCCCTCAACGCCTGCTGGTACGATCCGAGCCTCGCCGGCGTCATCTTGCCCGGCGGGTGGGACGCTATCGAGGAGATCGTGGCGGCGCAGGGGAGGCGGGTCGAAGCGGTCCCCTCACCGATTGAAACGCCCAAGGGCGAGCCCGGGATTGAGCGCTGAGGGTCCCATCTCTTGTTATAATGCGAGACGTCCGAGGTGTATTTTGCCAGAAGTTCTTGATGCATGGCGTGAAGTCGTCAGGCAGGTTGTGGCTGGAATTGCAGACGAAGAGCTTCAGCGGCGCTCCTGGTTCGGTATGGGTCCGGAGCAGTCGAGCCCAGAGGAGGATTTTTGCCAGTTCTTCGGAGATGCGGCTATCGAGGAGTTTTTGAACCATGACAAAAACGGTCTTAACGATCGTCAGTTGCGGGCAGGGCGATTTCTCCTGAAGATGATGAAGGAGTTATCAAGTCAGACACCATCGACAATTGAGCCATCGTTCCTTATCGACGACCCGCGATGGATAAGAATTCGAGCGGCGGCCGCGCGATTTTCTGTGCTCCTGGAATCAGATTCTCACGACACCCCCACGACGGACCTGTGATCGAGTTGTCGTGTAACGCGTGGTCGAACGACGACGCGACCTTGGGAGCCGTTCCGCAGCAATGCGGAACAAGCGGCCCGTCTCTCGACTGCGGTTCTCCGCTGCGAACCGAGGGGACGGGATCGGCGGCCTTGATAGTGGTCAAATCAATTGACCATTCGGAAACGCCACTCTATCGTCTCCTTCGAACCGTTCCAGTCCGCACTCGCGATCCCGAGGCCGAATGCCTTTCCAGCCGATCAGCCAGGACCGCACCGCCGAGGCCGTCGCGCGCCAGCTCGAAGGACTGATCCTCGACGGAGTTCTGCGCGCCGGCGACCGGCTTCCGGCCGAGCGCGATCTCGCGCTGCGGCTCGACGTGTCGCGGCCGATCCTGCGCGAAGCGATCGCCGATCTCGAGGCGCGCGGCCTGCTCGTCGCCCGCCACGGCCAGGGCACCCGCGTCGCCGACGTCACCGGCCAGGTCTTCAACCAGGCGATCGTCGACCTGATCCGCGAGACGCCGAAGGCGCTCGCCGACTATCTGGAATTCCGCATCGCCATGGACGCCCTCGCCGCCGACCTCGCGGCGCGGCGGGCGACGTCGTCGGACCGGCGGATCGTCGAGGCGATCCTCGCCGCGATGACCGAGGCGCACGAGAGCGCCGACGCCGACCGCGAGGCCGAACTCGACCTCGAGTTCCACATGGCGGTGGCCGACTGCACCCACAACGTGGTGATGATCCACACCTTGAGGGCGTGCTACCGCCTGCTCGCCGACGGCATGTTCTACAGCCGCAGCCTGCTCTACGAGAATGGCGCCTGCCGCCAGCGGCTGTTCGAGCAGCACCGGCGGATCGGCCTTGCCGTGTTATCCGGCGACCCGGACGAGGCCGCCCGCGCCGCCTCCCATCACATGGTCTACGTCCGCTCCGAAGTCGAGGAACGCCTGCTCGCCGCCGAGCGCGAGAAGATCGCCGGCCAGCGTCTCTCGCGCAGCGAGGCGGTCGCGGGCAGGGCGCGCGGCCGGACGGCAACGGCGGGCGCGACCGCCGC
>CALCDT010000213.1 GCA_937900425.1 uncultured Alphaproteobacteria bacterium
CGCGATGCGGCTCAGGACTGGGACTGGGACTGCGACTGGCCGCTTCCCGCCGAACCCTGCGACTGGCGCTGTCCGCCCGACGGCTCCTCGATCACCCAGGTGTCCTTGGTGCCGCCGCCCTGGCTGGAATTGACGACCAGCGAACCCTCCTTGAGCGCGACGCGGGTCAGGCCGCCCGGCACGATGCGGATCTTGTCGCCGCCCGACAGCACGAAGGGGCGAAGGTCGACGTGGCGCGGGGCGATGCCCTCGCCGACGAAGGTCGGCGAGGTCGACAGCGCCAGCGTCGGCTGGGCGATGAAATCGTCCGGCGCCGCCTTCAGCTTCTCGGCGAACTTCTCGATGGTCGCCTTGTCCGCCTTGGGGCCGACCAGCATGCCGTAGCCGCCCGAACCCTGCACCTCCTTCACCACCAGTTCGGGCAGGTGCTCGAGCACGTACTTCAGCGAATCCGGCTCGCGGCAGCGCCAGGTCGGCACGTTCTTCAGGATCGGCTCCTCGCCGAGATAGAAGCGCACGACGTCCGGCATGTAGGTGTAGACCGCCTTGTCGTCGGCGACGCCGGTGCCGACCGCGTTGGCGAGCGAGACGTTGCCGGCGCGGTAGGCGCTCATCAGCCCGGAGACGCCGAGCGCGGAATCGGGGCGGAAGGCGAGGGGGTCGAGGAAGTCGTCGTCGAGGCGGCGGTAGATCACGTCGACCCGCTTCGGCCCCTCGGTCGTGCGCATGTAGACGACGTTGTCCTTGACGAACAGGTCGCGGCCCTCGACCAGTTCGACGCCGAGCCGGTCGGCGAGGAAGGAATGCTCGTAATAGGCGCTGTTGTAGGGGCCGGGGGTCAACAGCGCCACCGTCGGCTCGGCCGGCGCCGAATGCGGGGCGACCGAGCGTAGCGTCGCCAGCAGCTCGTCGGGATAGTTCTCGACCGGGCGGATCTGGTGATCGGCGAAGAGGTCGGGGAACAGCCGCATCATCACGTCGCGGTTCTCCAGCATGTAGGAGACGCCGGAGGGCGTGCGGGCGTTGTCCTCGAGGACGTAGAAGTCCTTGTCGTCGGTGCGGATGACGTCGATGCCGGCGATCTGCACGAAGATGTCGTGCGGCAGCTTCATGCCGACCATGACCGGCTGGAACGCCGGGTTCTGGTAGACGAGATCGGCGGGGATGACGCCGGCCTTGACGACCTCGCAGCTGCCGTAGATGTCGGCGAGGAACATGTTCAGCGCCCTGACGCGCTGGACGAGGCCCTTGTAGAGCGTGTCCCACTCCCCGGAAGTCAGGACGCGCGGGACGATGTCGAAGGGGATGATCCGCTCTTCGGCGGCGGCGTCGCCGTAGACCGCGAAGGTGATGCCGACCCGGCGGAACAGGAACTCCGCTTCCTGCTGGCGCTGCTTCAATTCGCTGGGATCGGCACCGGCGAGCCAGGTCTTGATCCTGTCGTAGGCCGACCGGCAGGCCCCGTCGCTACCGGACATCTCATCGAAGATCGAAACCGACATTCCCCTGCCTCCTGCGACGAGCGGTCCAGCCCGACGGGTCACGGGCGTCCGTTTTCGAGGTGGGCCGGCCTGGGCATCGGCGGATCGGTTCGTCCGATCTTTCAACACGATGCGGCGGTCGGCGCATCTTGACGTCTATACTAACCGGGAAAGCCCGGTCCGATGCAAGCACACCGATTGTGCACATTTGCGCAGGCCGCGCCGGCTTGAAGCGGCGCGCCGGCCGCTCCTGCCGCGGCTCTCGGCAGAAACTGGCGCACGAAGCGGCAAACGTCAGATCAACTGCAGGCCCTTGAGGCTGGCGTGGCCGTCGCGGCCGACGATGATGTGGTCGTGGACCTGGATTCCGAGCGGCTTGGCGACGTCGATGATCTGCCTGGTCATCTGGATGTCGGCGCGCGAGGGGGTGGGATCGCCCGAGGGGTGATTGTGGACGAGAATGATGGCGGTCGCGGAAAGTTCCAGCGCGCGCTTGACCACCTCGCGCGGATAGACCGGCGTGTGGTCGACGGTACCGACCTGCTGCACCTCGTCGAGGATCAGCGCGTTCTTCTTGTCGAGGAACAGGATGCGGAACTGCTCCTTCTCCTCGAAGGCCATCGCCGCACGGCAGTAGTCGATCACGCTCGACCAGGTGCTGAGCACGGTGCGGCCGATCACCTCGCCGCGGATCATCCGCTGGGCGGCGGCGTGGATCAGCTTGAGGTCGGTGACGACCGCCTCGCCGACACCGGGCACCGCCTTCAGCCGCTTTTCCGAGGCACCGAGCACCTCGGCGAAGGAGCCGCAGGCCTCGATCAGCGCCTTGGCGATCGGCTTGGTGTCCTGGCGCGGGATCGAGCGGAACAGGATGAGTTCGAGCAGTTCGTAATCGGCCAGCGAGCCGGCGCCGTGGTCACGGAACCGGGCGCGCAGCCGGTCGCGATGGCCGTGGAAATGCGGCAGGTTGGTCTTGGCGCCGTCGTCGAAGCCGCTCATCCGCCCCCCGTCGCCCGTCCCGCTCGCCCACCCCGTCCGTCTGGCGCGGCGGTCGAATCGCCGCCCCCCGTCGGTGTCGCTCCGGATCGTGAGCAGATGCCGGCGGGCGAAGCAACGCCCGCGCCGGCGCCCCGTCGCGAAAAGTCGGCCGGCGCCGGACGCAGGCGCCGTGCGGGCGGCACGCCGGCCGGCGGCCCGTCCCGGCCCGCCTCAGCCGGCACCGTCGTCCGGCGGCTGTTCTCGGGGAGCGCCAGCACCTATTTCGTCGACTGCACCGGCCGGGAAATGAAGGCCATCGTCCAGCGCGGCGGCGGCGCCGACATCGCCGTCGGCTCGCCCGTCGCCCTCGACTGGGACCCGGCCGATCTGATCCCGCTTCCGGCCGCCTGAGGCGGAAGAGGACGCAAGGCCGGTCGGCCCTGCACCGGCGACGAGAACGGGACGGTGGGGCTCGGCACGGCATCTCTCCCCTGTCATTTTCAGAGGATTGGTGCACGCGGGCGGACGACGGTCAAGAAATGGGGAGCATGCGCCGCCCGACCGGTGGCAGGGGTTCGAGATTGAACTCGCCACCGAGGTCGCTTAGGCTGCCGCGTGACCGTGGCTGCGTGCCCCGTGGTATCCAACGAGGGTTGAGTGGTCCCCCCTCACCCGGAGCAACTCGATGACCGAGCGCAAGCGTTGCACCTGGGTGCATGACAGCCTGTACATCCGGGATAACGGCGACGTTTTTCCCTGCTGCCACCTGCAGCCGGCCGCTGTCGGCAACATCTACAAGACCAGCCTGAAGACCATCTACAATGACGAGCGCATCAAGACGTTCCGCCAGCAGGAGATCGATGGAACGCTGAAGTGCATGAAGGGCTGCACCCTGCCGCAGGTCTCGCCGGTCGAGCCGATGCTGGACCACGACTACGACCAGGACCTGATGCGGGTGCTGTTCAGCTTCGGCGAGAAATGCAACATCCGTTGCATCATGTGCTCGCAGAATCACGACAGCCGCGTCGAGCTCACCGAAGAAGTCATCACGCAGAACATCGAGATCCCGAAGTCGCGGCCCACCGTGACCCTGCTCGGCGGCGAGCCGCTGATCCTGAAGTCGGCGAAGCGTTTCATCGATCACTGGGCCGGCCACGGCGCAAAGATGGCGCTCCTGACCAATGGGACGGCGCTGAGCGAGGATATGGCGCGCAAGATCGCCGAGAATTTCAGCATCATCTCCTTCTCGCTGAACGCCGCGACCAAGGAAATCCACGAGACCGTCAATGCCGGTTCGCGGTTCGAGAAGGTCGTTCGCAATGTCGGACGCATGATCGAGGCGAAGAAGCAGGCGAAGACGAAGGTCGTCATCGTCGGGCACATGACCATCGTCGTCGAGAACGTCCACGAAATTCCGAGCTTCATCCGGAAGAGGGACGAATTCGGCTTCGAGCACATCAATTTCGGGTACGACAAGAAGGTGCCGCCCTATCTCGCGGACAATCCGGAATTGAAGGACGAGTTGATCCGGGCGATCGCGGTGGAAGTCGCCCGGGAGCACAATCCCCGGAGGATCGACCTCCACCGGCTGCGCCTGCTGGGCCTCGTCGGGCAGCCGGAAGCGCGGGCGCCGATGCCGGTCTCGGCGCCATCGCTGGCGACCGCCTGACCCTCTTCATCGCCAGCAGACGCGGCACTGAACCACAGCAAGAGGCCGGTGCCGGCTCTTGGCATCGGTGCCCTGCGCCGGTGCCTGCGCCCTGGGTTCGGTATGCGGTGGGGATTCGAGGTCGATCGGTCGGGCGGACACGACCTCAAGGCCGTCGTCCCGCGCGGCGCACGGGCGGAGCTGACGATCGGCACGCCGGCCGGCGGCCCGTCCCGTCCCGGCCCGCCTCAGCCGGCGCCGTTGACCGGCGGCTTGTCGAGGCCCTTCGGCGACAGCGTGAAGATCTCGCAGCCGGTCTCGGTGACGCCGATCGAATGTTCGAACTGGGCCGAGAGCGAGCGATCGCGGGTCACCGCGGTCCAGCCGTCGGACAGCACCTTCACCTGGTGGCGGCCGAGGTTCACCATCGGCTCGATCGTGAAGATCATACCGGGCTTCAACTCCACGCCGGTGCCGGGGCGGCCGTAGTGCAGGATGTTGGGCGCGTCGTGGAACAGCTGGCCGACGCCGTGGCCGCAGAAATCCTGGACCACCGAGCAGCGTTCGCCCTCGACGTAGGTCTGGATCGCCGCGCCGATGTCGCCGGTGGTGGCGCCGGGCTTCACGGCGGCGATGCCGCGCATCAGCGATTCGTAGGTGACGTCGATCAGCCGCTCCGCCGCCCGCTTGACCGGCCCGACCGCGTACATCCGGCTGGCGTCGCCGTGCCAGCCGTCGACGATCAGCGTCACGTCGATGTTGACGATGTCGCCCTCCTTCAGCGGCTTCTCGTTGGGAATGCCGTGGCAGACGACGTGGTTGATCGAGGTGCAGGTGTGCTTGGTGTAGCCCCGGTAGTTCAGCGTCGCCGGCAGCGCGCCGTGGCGGTCGGCGAAATCGCGCACGAAGTCGTCGATCACCTCGGTCGGCAGGCCCGGCTCGACGATGTCGACGAGGGCGTCGAGGCATTCGGCCGTGAGGCGCCCGGCGCGGTGCATGCCGGCGAAGCCCTCGGGCCCGTAGAGCCGGATGCTGCCGGTGTTGCGGAGCGGCGCCGTCTCGGCGGTGACGTAGGTGACCATGATCGTTCCGATGCTCGCCCCCGGGTGAGGGCGCGGACCGCCCCGCAAGCCGCCGCGGCGGCCCGGGCGTCCGGAAAATGTCGCTAGACCGCCATATAACCTCTCCGCGTGGAGTTTTCACCCGTTCTCGGCGGCGATCGGTCGATCGGATGCGAGCGGCGCGATGCCGTGGGCGAGAAACAGCGCCCGCAGCCGGCGGGTGTCCTCGTCCCGCACACGCGTCAGCCGGCCGCGCCGGTCGCAGACGAGGTCCGCGGCGCGGACGACGACGAGCGTGATGCCGCGGCCGGGCAGGACGTGCGCCCGGCGTTCGTCGTAGCGCCGCCGCTGCTCGCCGCGGTCGACGCCGCTCGCCGTCAGGCGCCCCGGCTTGTCGAAATGCGCCACCGCCTCGCCGTGCTGGCGCTCGTGATATTCGACGACGAGCGCGAGATCGGCGTACCACGCGTCGACCGGAAGCCGTACCCGCCGGCCCGTCCGTCCCACGTCGCCGAGCAGGAAGTCGAACCGCATCTGGCGCCGCGCCCGCAGCCCGAGTAACTCGTCGCAGAGGTCGATGACGTAATGCTCGTCGCTGTCGGCGCGCCGTGCCATCGACCGCCCTCCCGCTTCGTCCCTTCAGTCCGCCATTCCGACCGCCCTGCTCACCACGATCGCCTCCGGGGTGATGTCGCAGGCGTAGACCAGCGCCTCGACCCCCCGCTCGCGGGCGATGGCGAAAGCGGCGGCGTAGGCGGGGTCGATGTCGGCGGCGAGGGCGAAGCGGTCGCAGTCGGTGCGCTGGACGAGGAACATCATCACCGCCCGGTGCCCGGCCTCGACCATGTCGCCGAGTTCGGCGAGGTGTTTGGCGCCGCGGGCCGTGACGCTGTCGGGAAATTCGGCGAGACCGGCCTGCCGCATCAGGTGGACGTTCTTGACCTCGACGTAGCAGTCCGGCCGGCCGCCGCCGGTGAGCAGCATGTCGACGCGGCTGTTCTTGCCGTATCTCACCTCGCGCTTCAGCGTCTCGTAGCCGGAAAGCTCCGGCACGAGGCCGCCTGTGATCGCCTCGGCGACGATGCCGTTCGGGTGGCCGGTGTTGATGCCGACCATGGCGCCGTCGAGGTCGAGCAGTTCCCACGACCACGGCAGCTTGCGTTTGGGGTCGGCCGACCGCGACAGCAGAACCCGCGTTCCGGGCGTCGCGAGACCGAGCATCGAACCGGGGTTGGCGCAGTGGGCGGTGATCTCGGTGCCGTCGTCGAGGATCACGTCGGCGAGGAACCGCTTGTAGCGGCGCACGAGGCGGCCGGCGACGAGGGGGGCGGAAAAGCGCATGACGACTCCCGGGGCGCGTGGGCGCGCACGCGTCTTTTGACCCCGTGGGGCGGGCGATTGCAAGCCGGGGCCGGCCTCATCCCGGCTGGGGCAGCGTCCGGGTTCGCGCGACGATCCGCACCGCCAGCATCGCGAAGGACACCGCGACGCCGGCGAAGATCGCGACCTGCAGCCCGGCCGCGCCGTGGCCGAGCCGGACGGCGACCACGTGGGCCACCGGCAGCGCCACCAGCCAGAAGGCGAGCGCCTGCAGGATCAGCGGCCACCAGGCGTCGCCGATGCCGCGCAGCACGCCGAGCGCGACGCCCATCATGCCGTCGAAGGCGAGCAGCATCGCCGCGATCGGCAGCGTCGTCGCGAGCACGGCGATCACCGCCGGATCCGACGTCAGCATCGCCGCGATCTCCTGCGCGTAAACGTGGAGCAGGGCGCCAAAGGCGAGCCCGGTCAGCCCCTCGAGCGCGATCGGCGTCCACGCCGCCCGCCGCAGGTCGGCGAGATTGCGGGCGCCGAGGGCGTTGCCGACCCGGATCGCCGCAGCGCCGGAATAGCCGACCGCCACCATGTAGGAGAGCGTCACCACCGTCATCGTCGCCTGATGGGCGGCGAGGGCGGCCGGGGCGATGGTGCCGGCGACCATCAGGATGGCGTTGAAGGCGGCGCTCTCGACGCCTTGGGCGAGGCCCATCGGCAGGCCGAGGCGGCGGATGCGCCGGCCGTCGTCACCGCCGCCCGAGCGCAGGATGGACCCGGCCCGGCCGAGGGCGGCGATGATCCCGAAGCCGTCGGTCGACCGCCGCGCCTCGCGCAGCAGCCAGCCGAGCGCCGCCGCCATCGCCGCGACCCGCAGCGCCGAGGTGGTCGCGACGAGCCCCGGGGCACCCTCGAGGCCGGGCAGCAGGCCGCGGATCAGCGCGAGGTCGAGGCCGATGTTGAGGAGGTTGACGCCGAGGATGATGGCGGTCGCGACCACGGGTCGGCCGATGGTTTCGATCACCATCGCCGCCACCATGAACACCATGAAGGCCGGCACGCCGAAGGCGTGGGCATGGGCGACCTCCGCCGCCCGTGCCGCCACGACCGGATCCTGGCCGAGGGCGAGGAACAGCGGCTCGCTGACGAGGGCGAGCGAGGTCGAGGCGAGGCCGAGCAGGAAGGCGTGGGCGAGGGCGGTGACGAGGATCTCGCCGATCCGATCCGGGCGCTTCTCGCCGAGCGCGGTCGCCGCCAGCAGCACCGTCACCTGCAGGGCGCCCATCATGATCATGAAGGCGACGATCTGCGGCGCGAGACCGAGGCCGATGGCAGCGAGTTCGATCCCGCCGAGCCGTCCGGCCGCCAGCGTGTCGGTGGTGATCAGCAGCATGGTGCCGGCGCGCGACAGCACGATCGGCAGGGCGAGAACGATGGTGCGGCGGACGTGCCGGCCGAGGCTGGAGCCGGCGGCGGGCATCGGTGGCGAATGAGTGAGTGTCACTGTGCGCCGATCCCGTGGCACGGAAGACCGGCGCCGTTCGGGCGGGCGATCACGGTGGAGGAGGATCGGCAGGTGCCGCGTCGGCACGGCGAGAGGCAAAGAACGGACAGCATGGCGACGCGGGCGGCCCCTTGACGACAAAAGACCCGGCGCTGGGGTGAAGCGCCGGGTCTGATGCCGATGTATGGAGGTCTGAAGGGCTTCTTGTGGCCTTTATAACACGCCTTCGCTCAATTCGCCATCACTCTTGCGAGAGTCGAGGTGCGACTTTCGTCGTTTTCGATCAGCACCGTCATGAAGTCGGCCCGATTCGCCTCGGCGGCCGGGACGATGAGATCGGACTTGCCGATGTGGGTGTCGGTTTCCGGCACGATCTCCGCGCGGGCCTCGACCGAAAGCGAAAAACCCAGAACGGCGAAGGTCAGGCCGACAAGGCAGGCCGCAGCCACGAGTCCCGTCTGCATGGTTGAAGATCCCGTTTCCGTTTGCTGCGGCGCGGGAAGGAAACCATGGCTCCTTCCGGCCCCGCTTCATGAACAGGAAATGGGGAGACTTGGCGGTTTGTTCCAATCACGACGCAAACACGTCCGCGTCATCGCGGATCGCTCCGCGAAGCCGGATAACGGAAGAGGAAAAGGGGACGGGACGAACGGCAGGCGATCAGCGGGTGCGTTCGACGATCGACAGGCCGCCGATGCTCGTCACGGTGCTCGCGGCGGAGGGGGCGAGGGTGACGCCGGCACAGGCGTCGCGGTCGGGCCGGGCGCCGCGGCAGTCGGCCATCGAGGGCAGGCGGTCGTCCTTGGGTGCCATCGACCATTCGTATTCGCCGGCGCCAACGAACGAGGCGGCGATCACGGCGGCGACGCCGAGCATGGCTGCCTGACGCAGCGCTTTCCTGGCCGATGTCTTGGCGGACATGGAGGCACCTTTCCCTGTCGCGGAACGAGACACGAAGGTCGCGACGATTCAAGCCTAGGGAACACTCGTGAACGGATGGTTAACCCGCTGCCGGCCGCCGGACCAGCCCGTAAATCGCTTGGCGACCGTTTTTTCAGATCGCGGCAGCGCCGCCCCGCGCCGGGTCTGGACAGGGCGGCGCGGCCGGCGGGTGGTGCCGGCTTGCCCGGCGGACGGGGAGGGGCTATCCATCGCGCCATGACGAAAGCGCTCTTTTCCGGCTCCTTCGACCCGGTCACCAACGGCCACCTCGACATCATCCTGCGCGCGGCGCGGCTGTTCGACGGGCTGGTGGTCGCGGTCGGCGCCCATCATTCGAAGTCGGCGCTGCTGGCGCCGGACGAGCGGGTCGCACTGCTGCGCGACGTTCTCGCCGACCACGCCGGCGATCTCGCCCGCGGCATCGAGATCGTCACCTTCGACGGCCTCGTCGTCGAGGCCGCCCGCCGGACCGGGGCGGGCGTGATCGTGCGCGGCCTGCGCAGCGGCACCGACCTCGACTACGAGGACCAGATGGCCGGTATGAACCACGTGCTGGCCCCCGGCATCGAGACGGTCTTCCTGTCGGCCTCGCCCGACGTCCGCCACATCGCCTCGAGCCTCGTCAAGCAGATCGCCGCCCTCGGCGGCGACGTCACCGCCTTCGTTCCGCCCAAGGTCGCCGCCATCCTCGCGCCCGCCCGGCCCTGAGGCCGCCACCGTCCGGGGCCGACGTCCAAGACCCGAAGCCGCAGACCAGAAGAAGGACCGTCCGCGTCGCGGACACGGTCCCGCCAGATGGAGACACATCCTTGTTCCGTACCCTCATCGCCGGCACCCTCGCCGCCTTCCTCGCCTTCGCCCCGGCCGCCGTGGCCCAGGATGCCGACCCCGAGAACACGCTCGTCCTGACACTCAAGGACGGCGACGTCACGATCCGCCTGCGTCCGGACCTCGCGCCCAAGCACGTCGAGCGGGTCAAGACCCTTGCCCGCCAGGGTTTCTACGACGGCATCGTCTTCCACCGCGTCATCGCCGGCTTCATGGCGCAGTCGGGCGACCCGACCGGCACCGGCATGGGCGGCTCCGACCTGCCCGATCTTCCCGCCGAATTCACCCGCGAGCATTTCGGCCGCGGCGTCATCGGCGCCGCCCGCACCTCCGACCCGAACAGCGCCAACTCGCAGTTCTTCATCTGCTTCACCGACTGCGGCTTCCTCGACGGCCAGTACACGGTCTGGGGTCAGGTCGTCTCGGGCATGGAGGCGGTCGACAAGATCAAGGTCGGCGAGCCGCCGGCGAACCCCGACAAGATTATTTCGTTGAAGGTGGCCGCCGACGTGCAGTAAACGGCTCGTCACAGACCCGATACGAACCGAAGGAGGCCGACCGTGGCCGAGATCACCGATCCCGAGAACACCCTGATCATCGAGACCACCAAGGGCCGCGTCGTCATCGCCATGCGCCCGGACCTCGCCCCCGGCCACGTCGACCACATCAAGAAGCTGGCCCGCGAGGGCTTCTACGACGGCATCGTGTTCCACCGGGTGATCGAGGGCTTCATGGCCCAGACCGGCTGCCCGAACGGCACCGGCACCGGCGGCTCGAAGTACCCGAACCTCAAGGCCGAGTTCAACGCCGAGCCCCACGTGCGCGGCACCGCCTCGATGGCCCGGGCCCAGAACCCGAACAGCGCCAACTCGCAGTTCTTCATCTGCTTCGACGACGCCCGCTTCCTCGACCGCCAGTACACGGTCTGGGGCAAGGTCATTGAAGGCATGGAGAACGTCGACCAGATCAAGCGCGGCGAACCGGTGCGCGATCCCGACAAGATCGTCTCGATGAAGGTCGCGGCCGACGTCGCGGCCTGAGCCGAGGCTCCGTCCGAACAGAAAGGTCCGCTCCCGCGAGGGGCGGACCTTTTTCTTTCGCCCCGCAGCGGCCTCGCCTTCGGTCCCCCGGCCAGAATTGTCTTGATCGGCGGGGGAGGGCGGACCTATCAACCGCCCGGACCCATCGCCGCCCGCGGGCGGCCAAGCCGGATCGATCACCCTGCGCGTCGACCTTTTCGATTTCGACCTTCCCGAGGACCGGATCGCGCTGCGCCCCGCGCGGCCGCGCGACGCCGCACGCCTGATGCTGGTGCGCCCGGGCGCGGCGCCGGCGGATCGCGTCGTCCGCGACCTGCCGGACCTCCTCGCGCCGGGCGACGTGCTGGTCTTCAACGACACCCGGGTGATCCCGGCCCAGCTCGAAGGGCTGCGCCTGCGCGGCGGCGTCGCCGGGCCCTCCATCGGCGCCACCATGCACATGCGGGTGGCCCCGGAACGGTGGCGCGCCTTCGTGCGCGGCGCCCGCAAGCTCACCGTCGGCGACCGCGTCGCCTTCGGCGCCGTCAGTGATGGTGCCTGCCTCGGCGCCCGGCTCGACGCCACGGTGGTGGAGAAAGGCGAGGCCGGCGAGGTCGAGTTCGCCTTCGACGTCGCGGGCCCCGACCTCGACGTCGCCATGGCCACGGTCGGCCACATCCCGCTGCCGCCCTACATCGCCGCCCGCCGGCCGGAGGACGAGGAGGACCGGCGCGACTACCAGACGGTCTACGCCCGCGAGGACGGCGCCGTCGCCGCGCCGACGGCGGGCCTGCACTTCACGCCGGACCTGCTCGCCGCGCTGGACGAGCGCGGCATCGGCACCGCCTTCGTGACCCTCCACGTCGGTGCCGGCACCTTCCTGCCGGTCAAGGCCGACGACACCGCCGATCACCGCATGCACGCCGAGATCGGCCATGTCAGCGAGGAGATCGCCGACCGGCTCAACGCCGTGCGCGCCGCCGGCGGCCGCCTCGTGTCGGTCGGCACCACCAGCCTGCGGCTGCTCGAAAGTGCGACCGGCGAGGACGGCGTCATCCGGCCCTTCGCCGGGCCGACCGACATCTTCATCACCCCGGGCTACCGCTTCCGCGCGGTCGACGCGCTGATGACCAACTTCCACCTGCCGCGCTCGACGCTCTTCATGCTGGTCTCGGCCTTCTCCGGTCTCGAGACGATGCGCGCCGCCTACGACCACGCCATCGCCTCCGGCTATCGCTTCTATTCCTACGGAGACGCCTCGCTGCTGTTCCCGGACACCGCCCGATGACCGACCGCTTCTCCTTCACCGTCCACGCCATCGACGGCAGGGCCAGGCGCGGCACCATCGTCACGCCGCACGGCGAGGTCCGCACCCCGGCCTTCATGCCGGTCGGAACCCAGGGCACGGTCAAGGCGATGTTCATGGAGGACGTCCGCTCGACGGGAGCCGACGTCATCCTCGGCAACACCTATCATCTGATGCTGCGGCCCGGCGCCGAACGTGTCGCCCGGCTCGGCGGCCTCCACGACTTCGCGCGCTGGCCGCACACGATCCTGACAGATTCCGGCGGCTTCCAGGTCATGTCGCTGGCCCAGATCCGCAAGCTCACCGAGACCGGCGTCACCTTCCAGAGCCACATCGACGGCTCGCGCCACGAGATGACGCCGGAGCGGTCGGTCGAGATTCAGGGCCTGCTCGGCTCCGACATCCAGATGCAGCTCGACGAATGCCTGCGCCTGCCGGCCGAGCGCCGCGAGATCGACCGCGCCATGCGGCTGTCGCTGCGCTGGGCGGCGCGCTCGCGGCAGAAGTTCGAGGCGATGGGCGGGCCGCAGAAGGGGCAGGGCCTCTACGGCATCGTCCAGGGCGGCGACGACGCCGAACTCCGGGCGGTCTCGGCGCAGGAACTCTCGGCCATGCCCTTCGAGGGCTATTCGATCGGCGGCCTCGCGGTCGGCGAGCCGCAGGCCGTCATGCTGGCGATGCTCGACATCGTCTGTCCGTTGCTGCCGGAGGGCAAGCCGCGCTACCTGATGGGCGTCGGCACCCCGGACGACATCGTCGAATCCGTCGCCCGCGGCGTCGACCAGTTCGACTGCGTGATGCCGACCCGCGCCGGCCGCCACGGCCAGGCCTTCACCCGCTTCGGCAGGATCAACCTGAAGAACGCCCGCCACGCCGACGACCCGCGCCCGCTCGACCCGGACGGCCCCTGCGCCGCGGCGCGCGACTATTCCCGCGCCTACCTCCACCACCTCGTCCGCACCGGCGAGGCGCTCGGCGCGATGCTGCTGACCTGGATCAACGTCGCCTACTACCAGAGCCTGATGCAGGGCATCCGCGACGCGATCGAGGCCGGCCGCTACGCCGACTTCGTCGCCGAGGCGAAGGCCGGCTGGGCGAGGGGGGACGTCGCGGCGCGGTGATGCTCACCCCGCAATCGCCGCCTCCCGCGTCTCGAAATACCGCGGCTCCAGTGCGCTGCCGTGCGTCAGCCGGGCGATGTCGGCCCTGACGTGTTCCCGGGCGCCGACGATCGCCACCTCCGCCCCGCGCTTCGCCGCGAGGTCGAAGAAGCTCGACAGCGCCGTGCCGCCGGTGGCGTCGACGAAGGGCACCGTGGTCATGTCGAGCACGTAGCGCCGCGGCGTCTCGCCGATGCGGTCGAGGATCGAGGAGAGCCGCTGGCTCGCCCCGAAGAAGAACGGCCCGTGGATGCGGTAGACGACGACGCCGGAGGGGTCGGCGGCGACGTCGCGGCCGACGACGTCGGCCTCGTCCTCCTCCAGCAGGTGTTCGTGGGTCTCGACCTCCACCGCCTCGGCCATGCGGTGGACGAACAGCAGCGCCGCCGCGACGACGCCGAAGCCGATCGCCACCGTCAGGTCGAGGAACACGGTGAGCAGGAAGGTCGAGACCAGCACGAAGCGGTCGCCGTTGGTGGCGTGGCCGAGGATGTGGCGGATGTGGCGGATCTCGGAGATGTTCCAGGCGACGATGACGAGGATCGCCGCCAGCGCCGACAGCGGCACGTAGCCGAGCAGCGGCGCGGCCACCGCCATGAAGGCGAGCAGGAACACCGCGTGCAGCATGCCGGCGATCGGCGTGCGCCCGCCCGAACGGATGTTGGTGGCGGTGCGGGCGATCGCCCCGGTCGCCGAGATGCCACCGAAGAACACCGAGGCGCAGTTGGCGACGCCTTGGGCGACCAGTTCGCAGTTGGAGCGGTGGCGCCGGCCGGTCATGCCGTCGGCGACGACCGCCGAGAGCAGCGATTCGATGCCGGCGAGCAGGGCGATGGTCAGCGCGTCGGGCACCAGTTCGCGGATCGCCGCGAAGTCCATGTCCGGCAGCGCCGGCGAGGGCAGGGTGCGCGGCACGCCGCCGAAGCGCGAGGCGATGGTGGCGACGTCGAGGCCGAGGCCCCAGGCCAGCAGCGAGGTGGTGGCGATGGCGATCAGGAAGCCCGGCCAGTGGGGCCGCACCCGCTTGAGGCCGACGATGAGACCGAGCGTCGCCGCCGTCACGATCACCGCCGCCGGCGCGGTCTCGCCGACGTGCTCCGCGATCGTCGCCATCTTCGGCAGGAATTCGCCGGGCAGGGCGACGTCGAGGCCGAGGATCTCCTTGAACTGCGAGGCGAGGATCGAGACGGCGATGCCGGCGGTGAAGCCCGTCACCACCGGATAGGGAATGTACTTGATGTAGGTGCCGAGTCGCATCGCGCCGAGCACGATCAGCAGCAGGCCGGCCATCAGCGTGGCGAGGGCGAGGCCGCCGTAGCCGTGGCGCTGGACGACGTCGAAGACGACGACGATGAAGGCCGCCGTCGGCCCGCCGATCTGGTAGCGGCTGCCGCCGAAGAGAGAAATGAGGAAGCCGGCGACGATCGCCGTGTAGAGCCCGCGCTCCGGCCCGACGCCGGAGGCGATGGCGATCGCCATCGCCAGCGGCAGGGCGACGATGGCGACGGTGAGGCCCGCGATGGCATCGGCCCGGAGCGTCGAGAGCGTGTAGCCCTCGCGAAGGCAGGTGACGAGCTTGGGGGTGAAGAGATCGCCGAGGGCCGGCTGGCGGCTTCGGGGCGCCGGATGGTCGCTCATGGACGCTCGACACGATGAAGAGGGTGACGTCCGCCACCGCGACGCGGGACGGCCGGAGGCCTGTTGATAAGGCGGGCGAAGGAGTTATAGTCTGGGGCTCGCGTCCCGGTGCCGTCCGACCTTGCGATTTCTGTGGCCGGTGTCGCATCCGGACAAACACTTACTTCGCGAAGATTCTCGACCCGGCCGTCCACCGCCGCGGCGCGGGCGCGGGGAACGGTCCAAGCCCCGCCGCAATCTCGTGCTCTGCCTCGCCTCCCGCCCTCTTCGAGATCTCCGCCTTGCCCCCCGTCCTGCGCTACGGCCTGCCGTTCTTCCTCAACGCCATCATCCTCAGCAGCTGGATGACCCGGATTCCCGACCTCAAGGCCGACCTCGGCATCGGCACCGGCGACCTCGGCCTCGCGCTGTTCGCGCTGCCTTTCGGCACGCTGATCGCGCTGCCGCTGGCCGGCCCGGTGATCGACCGGCTGTCCAACGAGCGCGCCTATTTCGCCGGGGCCCTCGCCGGCCTCGCCATGCTGGTGGCGATCGGCGCCGCCGGAAGCTGGACGGCGCTGACCCTCGCCCTGTTCGGCCTCGGGCTCGCCAACGCGCTGATGGAAGTGGCGATGAACGTCGCCGCCGCCGACGCCGAGCACCGCATCGGCGTGCGGATCATGTCGCGCTGCCACGGCTTCTGGAGCATCGGCATGATGAGCGGCGGCCTCGTCTCCGGCGTCATCGCCCAGGCCGGCATCTCGACCTTCGCCCACCTGACCGGCATCGCCCTCGTCGGCACGTTCGCCGCAATCGCGCTCGCCCGCCTTCCCGCCGAAGCCGGCGCCCGGATGGCGGCGCCGGCGCCGAAGGCCGAGGGCGGCCACACCTTCACCCTGCCGGGCCGGGCGATCATCGGCCTCTGCCTGCTCGCCGCCGGCGTCACCGTGGCGGAAGGGGCGATGTTCGACTGGAGCACGCTCTACCTGCGCCGCGATCTCGGCGCCGAACCCTTCATGGCCGGCCTCGGCTACGCCCTGTTCGCCGGCTCGCAGGCGACGACCCGCTTCCTCGGCGACGTGCTGCGCCGCTTCTTCCGGCCCGAGCACCTCGTGCTCGGCTC
Source organism: uncultured Alphaproteobacteria bacterium (assembly GCA_937900425.1). Classification (GTDB taxonomy): domain Bacteria; phylum Pseudomonadota; class Alphaproteobacteria; order Rhizobiales; family Pleomorphomonadaceae; genus CALCDT01. Next base: position 15,982 of record CALCDT010000213.1, read on the forward strand.
CGGCCTCGTCACCAGCCTCGGTCTCGTCGGCGTCGCTCTCTCGAGCGGGCCGCTGATGACTTATCCCTTCCTGATGATGCTCGGCGCCGGCGTCGCCCTCGTCTATCCGGTCGCCTCGTCGGTGGTGACGCTGAAGCCCGGCCGCAGCCCGGCCGCCAACGTCGCCGGGCTGACGCTCGTCGTCATGATCGCGCTCTTGACCGCCCCGCCGCTGATCGGTCTCATCGCGGACGGATTCGGCCTGCGTGTCGCATTCCTCGCCATCGTGCCGGCGGCGCTGCTCACGGTGCTGCTCGCCGGCCACGCGCGGGAAGCGGCACGGATCACCGTCGTCGCCTGAAGCGGGCGGCGCCAGACGGAGGAGACGAGATGAAAGCGATCCGCGTTCACGCCTACGGCGGCCCCGAGGCCATGGTCTACGAGGAGGTCGAGGTCGGCACGCCCGGTCCCGGCCAGGCGCTGGTCCGCCATTCGGCCATCGGCGTCAATTTCATCGACGTCTACCACCGCACCGGCCTCTATCCCTCGCCGACCGGGCTGCCCTTCGTGCTCGGAACCGAAGGCGCCGGCGTCGTCGAGGCGGTGGGCGAGGGTGTCACCGAGGTGAAGCCGGGCGACCGCGTCGCCTACGCCGGCCCGATCGGCGCCTATTCGCAGGCCCGCCTCGTCACCGCCAACCGCCTCGTCGTCCTGCCGGACGCCATCGACGAGCGGACGGCGGCGGCGATCATGCTCAAGGGCATGACGACGCAGTATCTGCTGCGCCAGACCTTCAAGGTCGGCCCGGAGCACACCATCCTGTTCCACGCCGCCGCCGGCGGCGTCGGCACCCTGGCCGGCCAGTGGGCGAAGCATCTCGGCGCCACCGTGATCGGCACCGCCGGCGGGGCGGAGAAATGCGCGCTCGCGAAGGAAAACGGCTACGACCACGTCGTCGACTACAAGTCGGAGAACTTCGTCGAGCGCGTGAAGGAGATCACGGGCGGCAGGGGCTGCGACGTCGTCTACGATTCGATCGGCAAGGACACCTTCCCCGCCTCGCTCGACTGCCTGAAGCCGCGCGGCCTCTTCGTCTCCTTCGGCAACGCCTCCGGCCCGGTCGAGGGCGTCAACCTCGCCATCCTGTCGCAGAAGGGCTCGCTTTTCGCGACCCGGCCGACGCTCTACGGCTACGTCGCCGAACGCGCCGATCTGCTCGCCACCGCCGCCGACCTGTTCGACGTGGTCGCCTCCGGCGTGGTCAAGGTCGCGATCAACCAGACCTTCCCGCTCGCCGACGCCGCCGGGGCCCATCGGGCGCTCGAATCGCGGGCGACGACCGGCTCGACGCTGCTGCTGCCCTGACGGCGCTCTCGTCCGGCGCCCCGGCTCCGCGAGGGTGCCGGGCCGATGCGTTGGCGGGCGAAGACGATGCCGGGCTTCGTTTCCTCCGATGGAAGGTGAACGATCGGCCGGTTCTGGCGAGAGCTTTGCATCGCGAAGGACGAGATCGCGCCCGATCGCAGGAAATCGCCGAATGGACGAGCGTATCCGCCATTTTCTCAGCCCCTCGTTGCGCTATTTCGCGGCGGTCGCGCGCTACGGCTCGTTCCGCGGCGCGGCGAGGGAGCTCAACATCGCCTCTTCGGCGGTCAACCGTCAGATCATCGCCCTCGAGGAGAGCCTCGGCGTCGAGCTGTTCGAGCGGATCGGACGGCGCATCCGCCTCTCGGCGGCCGGCGAGATGCTGCAACGCCATCTCGCCTCGGCCATCGTCGACTTCGAGGGCGTCACCACCGAACTCGACGCCATGCGCGGCCTCAAGACCGGCCGGGTGCGGGTGGCGACGGTCGAAAGCGTCGCCGCGGAATTCCTGCCCGACGTCCTGATGCGATTCTCGGCGGCGCACCCAGGGATCGAACTGGTCGTCTCGGTCGCCGTCTCCGACGACGTCGAACGCCTCGTGCTCGCCGGCGAGGCCGACGTCGGGCTCACCTTCAATCCCCGCGAGCGCGGCGCCTTCGCCATCGGCTTCTCCCGCAATCTCGCGATCGGCGCGGTGACGAGTCCGGGCCATCCGCTGGCCCAGCTCCGTCAGGTCGGCATCGCCGACTGCATGCGCTTCGCCCTGGCGCTGCCGGCCCGCGGCCTGTCGCTGCGCCAGGCGCTCGATTCAACGGCGGCCCTGCGCACGGGCGACTACCGGATGCGGCTCGAGGCCAACGCCCTCGGCCTGATGCGCGACGCGGCGGCGAGCGGACAGGTCGTCGCCTTCCACACCCGTGTCGGCCTCTCCCGCGATCTCGCCGCCGGCCGCCTCGTCTTTCATCCGCTGACCGACGCCGACCTGCCGGTTGACCAGTTCGCCGTCATCCGCCGTGCCGGCAAGGATCTCGACCTCGCGCCTGCGACCTTCCACGGCTTCGTGGTACAGGAACTGGCGCGGGCCTTCGACGCAACCGATGCCGATTCGGCAGCGGAGCGTCCGTGATTTCGTGCTTTTGGCGCCTCGTTCATCGTGCCACCATGTTGGGCAGGATCGACGGCGGCGAATGGTGAGGAGGGGTGGAGCTTGGGTCGACTGACGACACACGTGCTCGACGCGGTGGCCGGCCGGCCGGCCGAAGGCGTCGCGGTGACGCTCTATCACATCGCGCCCGAGGGAGCCCGGGCGGTGTTCTCCGGCGCCACCGACGCCGACGGCCGCATCATGCCTATCCTCGAGGGCGAGGCCTTCGTCGCCGGCCTCTACGAGCTGCATTTCCAGTGCGCGGCCTACTTCCGGGGCAGGGGCGTGCCGCTCGCCGACCCGCCCTTCCTCGACACCGTGCCGATCCGCTTCGGCATCGCCGACGCCGGCCAGCACGTCCACGTGCCGCTGCTGCTCTCGCCCCACGCCTATTCGACCTATCGCGGGAGCTGAGGCGATGCGCGATTCCATCCGTTTCCTGCGCGCCGGCCGCATCGTCGAACTCGACGACTTCGCCCCGACCGACACCCTGCTCGACCACCTGCGCCTGCGCGAGGGCAGGGTCGGTACCAAGGAGGGCTGCAACGAGGGCGACTGCGGCGCCTGCACCGTCGCGGTCGGCACCGCCGTCGGCGGGCGCATGCGCTACCGCCCGGTCAACGCCTGCATCCAGCTGGTCGGCATGCTCGACGGCAAGGAAATCGTCACGGTCGAGGATCTCGCCGAGGACGGCGTGCTCCACCCGGTCCAGGCGGCGCTGGTCGAGCATCACGGCTCGCAATGCGGCTTCTGCACGCCCGGCATCGTCATGAGCCTGTTCACGCTCTACCACGCCGGCCGCGGCGCGGCCCACGCGACCGTCAACGACTGGCTCGCCGGCAACCTCTGCCGCTGCACCGGCTACCGGCCGATCACCGACGCCGCCAAGGCCTCATGCGCCGGCGAGGCCGACGACCGCTTCACCCGCGACGCCGACGCCACCACCGGCATCCTCGAATTCCTGTCCGACCGCCAGGACGTCTTCGTCGGCGACGAGGAGCGCTTCTTCGCCGCCCCGCGCACCGTCGACGCCCTCGCCGACCTCTACGCCGCCCATCCGGACGCGGTGCTGGTCGGCGGCGCCACCGACGTCGGCCTCTGGGTGACCAAGCAACTGCGCGCGCTGCCGAAGGTGATCCACCTCGGCCGCGTCCTCGGCCTCGGCCACGTCGAGGACATCGGCGACGCCGTCCTCGTCGGCGCCATGGCGACCTTCGAGGACGTGCTGCCGCATTTCGCGGCGATCGACCCCGACCTCGGCGAACTGCTGCGCCGGATCGGCTCCAAGCAGGTCCGCGCCGCAGGCACCGTCGGCGGCAACGTCGCCAACGGCTCGCCGATCGGCGACACCCCTCCGGTCCTCATCGCCCTCGGCTCGACGGTCGAACTGCGCCTCGGCGACGAGAGCCGGGCGCTGCCGATCGAACAGTTCTTCATCGACTACGGCAAGCAGGACCGCCGGCCGGGCGAATTCGTCGCCGGGCTGATGGTGCCCAAGCTGGACGAGACCCAGGTCTTCCGCGCCTACAAGATCTCCAAGCGCTTCGACCAGGACATCTCCTCGGTCCTCGGCGCCTTCCGCTTCACGCTCGAGGGCGGCGTCGTCACCGACGCCCGCATCGCCTTCGGCGGCATGGCCGGGATCCCGAAGCGGGCGAGCGTGACCGAGCAGCGTCTCGTCGGCATCGAGCCGGCGCGCGCGGCGACCTGGAGCGCCGCGCTCGAGGCGCTGTCGGAGGATTTCCGCCCGCTCAGCGACATGCGCGCGAGCGCCGGCTACCGGCTGGAGACCGCCCGCGCCCTCCTCGCCAAGGCCCTCGTCGAGATCGCCGGCGCGCCGACGTCGATGACCCGCGTGGTCGGCCGGCGCGAGCCGGTGGTCCCCGAAGCCGGGGAGGCCGCCCGTGTCTGACGTCGCCGACACCCCGCGTGCTCCCGCAGCCGAACCGGCCTACGCCGTCGTCCGCCAGCCGATCCGCCACGACAGCGCCGAGAAGCACGTCGCCGGCACCGCCGCCTACATCGACGACCTGCGCGAGCCGGCCGGCACCCTGCATCTCGCCCCCGGCTGGTGCCGCACATACGCCCGGGCCCGGCTCGACGCCGTCGACCTCACCGAGGTCGCGTCCTATCCCGGCGTCGTCGCGGTGCTGACCAGGGACGACATCCCCGGCATCAACGACGTCAGCTCGGCCATGGGCGACGATCCGCTGCTCGCCGACGGCGAGGTGCTGTTCTGGGGTCAGGTGGTGTTCTGCGTCGTCGCCACCACCCGCGACGCCGCCCGCCGCGCCGCCCGGCTCGCCCGCTTCGAGGTGCGCCCCGAAAAGCCGCTGGTCACCGTCGCCGACGCCCTGCTCGCCGACAGCCACGTGCTGCCCGAATACCGCTTCGGCCGCGGCGACGTCGAGAAGTCGCTGTCCACCACCCAGCGCCGGCTCTCCGGCCAGATCGCCATCGGCGGTCAGGAGCATTTCTATCTCGAGGGCCAGATCGCCATGGCGGTGCCGGGCGAGGACGACGAACTCCTCGTCCACTCCTCGACCCAGCATCCGACCGAGGTCCAGCACACCGTCGCCAAGGTCCTCGCCGTCGCCGACGCCGCGATCACCGTCGAGACCCGCCGGATGGGCGGCGGCTTCGGCGGCAAGGAGAGCCAGGCCAACCAGTGGGCGGCGCTCGCCGCGCTCGCCGCCCGCGTCACCGGCCGGCCCTGCAAGATCCGGCTCGACCGCGACGACGACATGATCATGACCGGCAAGCGCCACGATCAGGTCGCCGCCTTCGAGGTCGGCTTCGACCCGGAAGGGCGCATCCTCGCGGTCGATCTCGACTTCGCCTCGCGCTGCGGCTACTCGGCCGACCTTTCGCTCGGCGTCAACGACCGCACGATGTTCCACGCCGACAACGCCTATTACTATCCGGCGGTGTCGATCCGCTCCAAGCGGCTCAGGACCAACACCTGCTCGAACACCGCCTTCCGCGGCTTCGGCGGCCCCCACGGCGTCATCGCCGCGGAGCGCATCGTCGATTCGATCGCCATCCTGACAGGCCTCGATCCGCTGGAAGTGCGCAAGAAGAACTTCTACGGCCCCGGCCGCGACGCCACGCCCTACGGCCAGAAGGTCGAGGACAACGTCCTCCAGGAGATCGTCGGCCAGCTCGAGGCGACGTCGAACTACTGGAAACGGCGCAGCGCCATCCGCGCCTTCAACGCCAAGAGCCGGATCCTCAAGAAGGGCCTCGCCCTGACGCCGGTGAAATTCGGCATCTCCTTCACGCTGATCCACCTCAACCAGGCCGGCGCGCTGGTCCACCTCTACACGGACGGCTCGCTCCAGCTCAATCACGGCGGCACCGAAATGGGGCAGGGCCTGTTCCTCAAGGTCGCCCAGGTGGTGGCCGAGGAATTCGGCGTCACCATCGACAAGGTCAGGATCACCGCGACCAACACCGCCAAGGTGCCGAACACCGCCCCGACCGCGGCCTCCTCGGGTACCGACCTCAACGGCATGGCCGCCCAGATCGCCTGCCGCGAGATCAAGGGCCGGCTGATCCCCTTCATCGCGCAGGAATACGGGATCGCCGAGGACAAGATCTCCTTCCGTGACAACAAGGTGTTCCTCGGCAACGAGGCGGTGCCGCTCAAGGAGATCGCGAAGAAGGCCTACGTCGCCCGCATCCAGATGTCGTCGGCCGCCTATTACAAGACGCCGAAGATCCACTGGAACCGTGACAAGGCCGAGGGGCGGCCGTTCCTCTACTACGCCTACGGCGCTGCCTGTTCGGAAGTCACCATCGACACCATGACCGGCGAGATGAAGGTCGACCGGGTCGACATTCTCCACGACTGCGGCAAGTCGCTCAATCCGGCGATCGACATCGGCCAGATCGAGGGCGGTTTCGTCCAGGGCATGGGCTGGCTCACCACCGAGGAACTGGTGTTCGACGCCGAGGGGCGCCTGCGCACTCACGCCCCCTCGACCTACAAGATCCCGACCGCCTCCGACGTGCCGGAGGAATTCTATACCGCGCTCTACGAGAGCGAAGGCAATCGCGAGGACACGATCTTCCGCTCCAAGGCGGTCGGCGAACCGCCGCTGATGCTGCCGGCCTGCGTCTTCTCCGCCGTGCTCGACGCGGTGGCGAGTCTGAGGCCCGGCTTCGTGCCGCCGCTCGACGCCCCGGCGACGCCGGAGGCGATCATGCGCGCGGTCCATGCCACGCGGCGCGGAGGAGCCTGAGCCGCCATGCGCGTCTTCGCCCGACTCGCCGAGATGCTGGAGCGGCACGACGCCGCCGCCCTCGTCACGGTGATCGCAACCCGCGGCTCGACGCCGCGGGAGGCGGGCACGCGCCTCGTCGTCGCTCCGGAGGGCACTTTCTCCGGCACCATCGGCGGCGGGCGCCTCGAATACGAGGCCCTCGCCGAGGCCGGTGCGGCCGCCGCGACGGGCCGTGACCGCTTCTTCCTCCACCGCTTCGCCCTCGGCCCCGAACTCGGCCAGTGCTGCGGCGGGGCGATGACCGTCGCCGTCGAGGTCTTCTCGCGGGCGCGGTCCGCCGAAGTCGCCCGGCTCGCGGCGGCCGAAGGGCAGGGGATCGCGACCGAGGCGGCGACGGCGGCGGCGGAGGAAGGTCTCGTCCGCCGGGTCACCGGCTCCGCTTCCGGCGCATCGCGGGCCCGGCTGCGCGAGGACGGCGTCCTCGTCGAGACCTTCTGCGATCCGGTCCGCGAGGTGATCGTCTTCGGTGCCGGTCACGTCGGCCGGGCGCTGATGCTGATGATCGCCGGCCTGCCGATGTTCCGCCTGACCTGGGTCGACGGCCGCCCGGGGCAGTTTCCGGCGCGGCTGCCGGCGAGCGTGACCGCGGTCGCGACCGTCGATCCGGCGGCGATCTTCGCGCGCGCCGCACCCGGCGCTTTCGCCCTGATCATGACCCACGACCATGCCCTCGACCTCGCGATCCTCGAGGCGGCGCTGTCGAGCGACCGCCTCGGCCACGTCGGGCTGATCGGCTCGGCCACCAAGCGGGCCCGTTTCGTCTCGCGCCTTCGGGCGTCGGGCATGGACCCGGCGCGGGCCGAGGCCTTCGCCTGTCCGATCGGCATCGACGGCATCACCTCCAAGGAGCCGGCCGCGATCGCCGCCTCGGTCGTCGCCGACCTGCTGATCCGGGACGAGCGGGCCGCGAGCGCCGGGATCGCGGAGGATCGCGGGATGAGGGCGGCCGGATGAACGGGGACGGGGCGCGGCGTCACGGCGGCGCGGGGATTTCGGGCGGGGGCGACCGGGGCATGACGGACACGACGACGATCGAAACGACGACGAGGCCGGCGCCGCCCGGGCCGCTGCTCGCGGCCCGCCACATCGTCAAGACCTTCGGCGACAACGTCGCCAACGACGATGTCGGCCTGACCCTGCAGCCGGGCGAAATCCACGCCCTGCTCGGCGAGAACGGCGCCGGCAAGTCGACGCTGGTCAAGATCCTCTACGGCGCCCTCCAGCCCGATTCCGGCGAGATCGTCTGGAAGGGCCGCCCGGTGACGATCGAATCGCCGGCCGCCGCCCGCAAGCTCGGCATCGGCATGGTCTTCCAGCACTTCTCGCTGTTCGACGCCTTGACCGTTGCCGAGAACATCGCCCTCGCCAGTCCGAAGGGCCGCTCGATCGCCGAGCTGTCGGAGGCGATCGAGAGGGTGTCCGCCGAATACGGGCTGCCGCTCAAGGCCGGTGACCGCGTCGCCGACCTTCCCGTCGGCATCCGCCAGCGCGTCGAGATCGTCCGCTGCCTGCTGCAGTCGCCCGACCTCATCATCATGGACGAGCCGACCTCGGTGCTGACGCCGCAGGAGGCCGACCAGCTCTTCGTCACGCTGCGCCGCCTCGCCTCGGAAGGCTGCGCCATCCTCTACATCTCCCACCGCCTCGAGGAGGTCCGCGCGCTCTGCCACAAGGCGACGATCATGCGCCGCGGCAGGATGGTCGGGGCCGCCGATCCGGCTGTCGAAAGCGTCGCCTCCCTCGCCCGGATGATGGTCGGAACCGAGATCGCCGAAGTGAAGCGCAGCGCCGCGAGCCGGGGCAACCCGCGCCTCGCCCTCGTCGGCCTCGATCTTCCCGCCGCCGACCACTTCGGCGTATCCCTGAAGGCGATCGACCTCGAGGTCTGCGCCGGCGAGATCGTCGCCATCGCCGGCATCGCCGGCAACGGACAGGGCGAGCTCTTCGACGCCATTTCCGGCGAGCTTCGCGCCGGCCTCGACGGCGCCGTGGTGATCGACTGCACGCCGGTCGGCTATCGCGGCGTCAACGAGCGCCGCCGCCTCGGCGCCGCCTTCGTGCCGGAGGAGCGCCTCGGCCACGGCGCGGTACCGGGCATGCCGCTGTCCGACAACGTCGTCCTGACCCGCCACGCGACCAAGGACGGCCTCGTCCGTCACGGGCTCACCAAATTCGCCCGCGCCGCCGAGATCGTCACCTTCATCACCGAACGCTTCGACGTCCGCAAAGGCGTTCCCGATCCCGAAGCGCGGGCGCTTTCAGGGGGCAACCTGCAAAAATTCGTGGTCGGCCGCGAGGTCGACCGGGTGCCGAGCGTGCTCGTCGTCTCGCAGCCGACCTGGGGCGTCGACGCGGGCGCCGCCGCCGTCATCCGCCAGTCGCTGATCGACCTCGCCCGCGCCGGCTCGGCCGTCCTCGTCATCAGCCAGGACCTCGACGAGATCTTCGAGGTCGCCGACCGGATCGCGGTGATCTCCCGCGGCCACCTCTCGCCGGCCACGCCGGCGGCGGAGATGACCCGCGAGACCATCGGCCTGCTGATGGCGGGCGGCGCCGAGAAGAGGGGGGCGGCCTGATGCGCATCGAACTCGTCAAGCGGCCGGAGATGAGCCGCAAGATGATGCTGCTCTCGCCGCTGATCGCGGTCGGGCTCACCGTCGTCGCCGCCGCCATCGTCTTCGCCCTCCAGGGCAAGAACCCGCTCACCGGCGTCTACCTGTTCTTCCTCGATCCGGTGACCTCGCTCTGGGGCCTCGAACAACTCGTCACCAAGGCGACACCGCTGGTGCTGATCGCCCTCGGCCTCTCCTTCTGCTACCTTTCCAACAACTGGAACATCGGCGCCGAGGGCCAGCTCACCATGGGCGCCATCGCGGGCTCGATCCTGCCGGTGCTCGCCCCCGACTTCGACGCCTTCGTCGTCTTCCCGCTGGTGCTGATCATGGCGGCGGCGGGCGGGGCGCTCTACGCGCTGATCCCGGCCGGCCTCAAGGTCCGCTTCGGCACCAGCGAGATCCTGACCAGCCTGATGCTGGTCTACTGCTCGACCCTGTTCCTCGACTGGCTGGTGCGCGGCCCCTGGCGTAGCCCTACCGGCTACAACTTCCCGATCACGGTCGACTTCAACTCCGCCGCCGTGCTGAACGACTACGCGATCGGCGGGATGTATCTGAACGGTTCGGCGCTCGCGGCGCTGATCGCGGTCGCGGTCTTCGCCGTGCTGCTGCGGATGACGCTCAAGGGCTTCGAGATCCGCGTGATCGGCCTCAGCCCGCGCGCCGGCGCCTTCGCCGGCTTTTCGGCGCGCCGGATGACGCTCTTCACCTTCGCGCTCTCCGGGGCGCTGGCCGGGCTCGCGGGCATGATGGTGGTGATGAGCGAGATCGAGAAGCTGCAGCCGGTGATCTCGCCGGGCTACGGCTTCACGGCGATCATCGTCGCCTTCCTCGGCCGCCTCAATCCCGTCGGTATCCTGATCGCCGGCCTCGTCATCGCCGTGTCCTACCTCGGCGGAGAGGCGATCCAGACCTCGATGCAGGTCTCCTCCAAGGTCGCCACCGTGCTGCAGGGCATGCTGCTGTTCTTCGTGCTCGCCTGTGACACCCTCATCCTCTACCGCGTCCGCCTGGTGCCGGGACGCTCCTCCGGGGAGGCCGCCCGTGCTTGAGGCCATCATCCTCACCGTCATCACCGCGGCGACGCCCCTGCTGCTCGCCGCCACCGGCGAACTCGTCGCCGAACGCTCCGGCGTCCTCAACCTCGGCGTCGAGGGAATGATGGTGATGGGCGCCGTCGCCGGCTTCGCCGGGGCGATCACCACCGGCAGTCCGCTGTTCGGCATCCTGCTCGGCCTCGTCGCCGGCCTCGCCACCAGCCTGGTCTTCGCCTTCGTGACGCTGACCCTCGTCGCCAACCAGGTCGCCTCCGGCCTCGCCCTCACCCTGTTCGGTCTCGGCCTCTCCGGCCTCATCGGCGAGAGCTACGTCGGCCAGCCCGGACTCAAGCTGCCGAGC
>CALCDT010000214.1 GCA_937900425.1 uncultured Alphaproteobacteria bacterium
GCGAACGCGCGCATCCGGGAGGTCGAAGCGAAACTGACTTGATGAGGCCGATCGAGTCCGTTCATTGGCGCGCGGGGAGATTCCAGGCTCGTGAAGTCCCGGCTCGTCGGGATTTCATCAGCGCAGGCGAGCCCGGCCGGGCGTCGGCCGGTCAGGCCGCTACCTCGTGAATGTCCGACGAGTGGGAAAGTCACGAGTCGGACATGAGGCGCCGCCGCGGCGATAAAAAAGAAGAATGGCCGGGTAAACCCGGCCATTTTCACGTCTGGCAGCAAGGTTGCCCGCCGCTCACTCCGCCGCGGCGGCGGCGGTCTTCGGCTGGACCTCGGCCATGTAGTCGTTCATCAGCGTCTCGCTGATCGCGCCCGGCGTGAAGCGCCAGGAGCCGATCTCCGACACCGGCGTCACTTCCGCCGCCGTGCCGCAGATGAAGCATTCGGAGAAGCCCGACAGCTCTTCCGGCAGGATGTGGCGCTCGTTGACGGTGATGCCGCGGCGCCTGGCCAGTTCGATCACCGTCTGCCGGGTGATGCCGTTGAGGAAGCAGTCCGCCGTCGGCGTGTGCAGCTCGCCGTCCTTGACGAAGAACATGTTGGCGCCGGTCGCCTCGGCGACATAGCCGCGGTAGTCGTACATCATGGCGTCGGCGTAGCCCTTGGCTTCGGCCGCGTGCTTGGAGATCGTGCAGATCATGTAGAGGCCGGCGGCCTTCGACCGCGACGGCGCCGTCTTCGGGTCGGGCCGGCGATACTCGGCGACGTCGAGCCGGATGCCCTTGAGGCGCTCTTCCGGCTTGAAGTAGGACGGCCACTCCCAGGCGGCGATGGCGAGGTGGATGGTGTTGTTCTGGGCCGAGACGCCCATCATCTCGCTGCCGCGCCAGGCGACCGGGCGCAGGTAGGCGTCGACGAGGTTCATCCGCTTCAGCGTCTCGCGGCAGGCCGCGTCGATCTCTTCGGCGCCGTAGGGGATCTTGAAGCCGAGGATGCGGGCCGATTCGATCAGCCGGTCGGTGTGCTGGCGCAGCTTGAAGATCTCGCCGCCGTAGGCGCGCTCGCCCTCGAACACGGAACTCGCGTAGTGCAGGCCGTGGGTGAGCACGTGCACCTTGGCATCCTTCCAGTCGACGAACTCGCCGTCGTACCAGATGACGCCGTCACGGCTGTCGAAGGGAACGCCTGCCATCTCGAAAATCTCCCGCTCGATCGTCTTGTCGCGGTCATCCTAGCAGACCGTCCGCCTCGCCGGGAACCGGCGAGCGCCAAGGGCGGGGAGAAGGCGACCATTGCTTTGCGTCGCGCCCGGCGAGGCGCTATCGTCCCCCTGCGGCGACGATCGGTCCGTCTCTGACGGGGTCGGTCTCCGCCGGGCGGGGAAAAGCGACGGGAAGCACGGCGGCCGAAGCCTCGGCCCGGCCCGGCTTTCCCGCCGAAACGCGCCCCTTGTGTAGCGAGCGGAGCCAGATAAGTCAATATGGCTGACGTAAATTACGCGGCGGCTGCGGACGACGACGCCCGCCCCGCCGGCGGCCCCGGGGTCCCGGCCGGCACGGCGCGGGCCGACCACGTCGACCTGATCGAGCTGTTCTTCTTCTCCTACAGGGACTTCGTCGCCGACGCCGACCAGATGCTGGCGGCCTACGGTTTCGGCCGCGCCCACCACCGCGTCCTCCATTTCGTCGAGCGCAACCCGGACATGCGCGTCGCCGACCTGCTCGACATCCTGCGCATCACAAAGCAGAGCCTCGGCCGCGTGCTCAAGCAGCTGGTCGACGACGGCTTCATCGTCCAGACCCCGGGCGAGATCGACCGCCGCCAGCGCCTGCTGCGCACCACGCCGAAGGGCAGCCGCCTCGCCCGCGAGCTGATCGAGCGCCAGTCGCAGCGCATCGAGACGGCGCTGTCGTCGCTCGCCCCGGCCGATCGCGACACCGTCGCGCGCTTCCTCGGCGCCATGATCGGCTTCGACGGACCGCTGACCCGGAGCGACGGCGATGAGGCCTGAGCGCAGTCCCGCGGCGACGGGGACGGCGCGATGACCGCCGCCCCGGCCCAGGCCCGCCCGCTTCCCGGCGACGACGCGCCCCACATCCTCGTCGTCGACGACGACAGCCGGATCCGCTCGCTGCTGCAACGCTTCCTGACGACCCAGGGCTTCCGCGTCACCACCGCCGACGACGCCGCCGCCGCCCGGCGCAAGCTCGACGCCCTCGCCTTCGACCTGCTGGTGCTCGACGTCATGATGCCGGGCGAGGACGGCTTCGCCCTCGCCGCCAGCCTCGCGCGCACCCACCAGGTCGCCATCCTGATGCTGACGGCCCGGGCCGAGGGCGAGGACCGCATTCGCGGCCTCGAGACCGGCGTCGAGGACTACGTGACGAAGCCCTTCGAGCCGCGCGAGCTGGCGCTGCGCATCCGCAACATCCTCAAGCGCCGCGCCGCCGCGCCGGCGCCGGCGGCGGGCGCGACCGCCACCCGCCGCGTCCGCTTCGGCCGCTTCTCCTACGACATCGCCCGCGAGGAGCTGACCGAGGACGAGACGCCCGTCCGCCTGACCGAGCGCGAGCGCCAGTTGCTGACGCTCTTCGCCACCGCACCGGACGGCGTCGTCGCCCGCGAACTGCTGGTCGGCGGCGAGTCCCAGGCCGGCGAGCGCAGCGTCGACGTCCAGATCAACCGGCTGCGCCGCAAGATCGAGCCCGACCCGTCCAATCCCCTCTACCTCCAGACCGTGCGCGGCGTCGGCTACCGCCTGCGGCTCGACTAGGCCGCGCCGTGGCCGCCCGCCCCCCGATCGACCCGGACGAGGGCCCCGACCTCGTCAGCACGCTGCTCGACCGCGTCGGCGACGGCGTCCGCTTCGTCCGCCGCCTGCTCGCGCGGGCCCTGCCCGGTCCGGTCCAGAGCTGCTGGGCCGGCGCCGGCCGCGCCCTCAACCGCCGCCTGCCCAAGAGCCTGTTCGGCCGCTCGATGCTGATCGTGGTGCTGCCGATCGTCATCCTGCTCGCGGTGTTGACCCAGGTCTTCATCGACCGCCACTACCAGCTGGTCACGCGGCGCCTGTCCGACGCGGTCGCCCGCGACGTCGGCGCCGTGGTCGACCTCGTCAAGGCCGCCCCGGACGAGCGCGCCCTCGCTCTGCTCGAGCGGACCGCCCTGAAGCGTCTCGATATGGCCGTCACGCTGCGCCCGGAGGTGACGACGCTGCGCCCGCCGCCGCCGCGCACCTTCTTCTCCCTGCTCGACGACACGCTCTCCTCCACCCTCAACCGACGCATCACCGAGCCGCTGCGGCTCGACACCGTCAGCTTCCAGCCGCTGGTCGAGGTGGAGGTGCTCACGGCGAAGGGCGTCCTGCGCATCCTGTTCCCGCGCAACAACGCCTATGCCGCCAATTCCCACATCTTCCTCGTCTGGATGGTGGTGACGGCGCTGTTTCTCGTCATCGTCGCCGTCGTCTTCCTGCGCAACCAGATCCGGCCGATCCAGCGCCTCGCCGTCGCCGCCGAAATGGTCGGGCGCGGCCGCACGCCGAAGGATTTCGTGCCCTCCGGCGCCCGCGAGGTCCGTCAGGCCGCCCTCGCCTTCATCGAGATGCGCCGGCGCATCGAGCGCCAGATCGAACAGCGCACGACGATGCTCGCCGGCGTCAGCCACGACCTGCGCACCATCCTGACCCGCTTCAAGCTGGAACTCGCCCTGCTGCCCGAGAGCGAGGAGGTCGAGGCGATGCGCGGCGACGTCGACAACATGGCGGCGATGCTCGAGGCCTATCTCGCCTTCGCCCGCGGCGTCGCCGACGAGGACACCCAGCGGGTGCGCGTGCGCGACCTCGTCGCCGACATCGAGAGCTACGCCCGCCGCGCCGGCCGCAGCCTCCTCGTCGACTGCCCGGACGACCTCACCGCCGCCCTGCGGCCGATCGCCTTCCGCCGCATGCTCGGCAACCTCGTCGGCAACGCCGCCCGCTTCGGCAGGCGGGTCGAGATCCGCGTCACCCGCCAGGACGACTGGATGACGATCCACGTCGACGACGACGGCCCCGGCATCCCGCCCGAGCAGCGCGAGGCGGTGTTCCGCCCGTTCCACCGCCTCGACGTCTCCCGCAACCAGGACATCGGCGGCTCCGGCCTCGGCCTCGCCATCGCCCGCGACATCGCCCTCTCCCACGGCGGCGACATCCGCCTCATGGACGCGCCGATCGGCGGCCTGAGGGTGCAGGTGCGGATTCCGGTGTGAGGGTGGAGAGGGTCGACCGTATCACAAGCCCGGAAACGGACCGCCGATCTACGACAGCCGGTGCAATCCAGCGTCCCCTCCCCCGTTGTGGGGGTGAGGCCGCAGGCCGAACGCCGAGGGGCCCGTGACCCGAGGCCGGACGGGACAGGGAGAGGGGTGAGCCCCGCGACGGGCGGAAGTCCCGGCCAGGCTACGCGAGAGGCCGATGGCCGGCCGCGCCTGACGAAGACGCCCGCCCCCCTCAATACATCCGCCCGCCGATCGGCACGTCCTTGTCCGGCGTCAGCAGCACGACCTCGCCGTCGGCGTCGGGGACGCCGAGGGTCAGGACCTCGGACATGAACTTGCCGATCTGCTTCACCGGAAAATTCACCACCGCCAGCACCCGCTTGCCCGGCAGATCCTCCGGCGCGTAGTGCTTCGTGATCTGGGCCGAGGTCCGCTTGACGCCGATCTGCGGCCCGAAGTCGATCGTCAGCTTGTGCGCCGGCCGCCGCGCCCCGACGTAAGGCTCCGCCGCGACGATGACGCCGACGCGGATGTCGACCTTGAGAAAATCGTCGAAGGTGATGGTGGGGGAAGGCGCGTCGTGCATCGAGGGCTCCGGAAGCGGTGAAGACGAGAGGCGGCCCCCGCGGCTCGCCCCCTGCTCCCGCAGTTAACGGCCTCCGCCGCGCTTGACCAGAGCGAAGGCTCTGCCCGCAGCCGGGTCGGCCGATCGATCCTCCTTCCGCCTCACCCCCCGTCGTGAAAGAAGTCGTAGATCGCCTTCGCCGTCGCCTGCGAGATGCCGTCCACCGTCGCGAGGTCGTCGACGCCGGCGCGCTCGATCGCCTTCAGGGTGCCGAAGTGGTTGAGCAGCGCCCGCTTGCGGGTCGGGCCGACGCCGGCGATCTCCTCGAGGCCGGCGCGGCCGATGTCCTTCGACCGGCGGGCGCGGTGCGAGCCGATGGCGAAGCGGTGGGCCTCGTCGCGCAGCCGCTGCACGTAGTAGAGCACCGGATCGCGCAGCGGCAGCATGAAGTCCGGCTTGCCGGGGACGAAGAACTTCTCCCGCCCCGCGTCGCGGTCCGGCCCCTTGGCGACGCCGACGAGGGGCACGTCGTCGATGCCGAGGTCGTCGAGGATCGCCTTGGCCGCCGACAGCTGGCCGGCGCCGCCGTCGATCAGCACGAGGTCCGGCCACGGCCCGACCTCGCCCTCCGGGCCCGCCGCCTCGCCGCGGGGCCCGTGCTCCTTGACGAGCCGCGAGAAGCGCCGGGTCAGCACCTCGCGCATCATGCCGAAGTCGTCGCCCGGGGTGATGTCGGTCGAGCGGATGTTGAACTTGCGATACTGCCCCTTCACGAAGCCCTCCGGCCCGGCGACGATCATGCCGCCGACCGGGTTGGAGCCCTGGATGTGGGAATTGTCGTAGACCTCGATCCGCCGCGGCGGCGCCTCGAGGCCGAACACCCGCGCCACCCCCTCGAGCAGCGCCCCCTGCGAGGAGCTGTCGGCGAGCTTGCGTCCGAGCGCCTCGCGGGCGTTCTGCGCCGCGTGGTCGACGAGGTCCTTCTTCTCGCCGCGCTTCGGCACCGCGATCTCGACCCGGTGGCCGGCGCGCTCGGCGAGGGCGGCCGACAGCAGATCGGCCTCGTCCGGCTCGTGGCTGAGCAGCAGCAGCCGCGGTGCCGGCCTCTCGTCGTAGAACTGGCCGATGAAGCTCGCCATCAGCTCGCCCGGCTCCACCGCCTTGTCGGCCCGCGGGAAATAGGCGCGGTTGCCCCAGTTCTGGCCGGTGCGGAAGAAGAACACCTGGACGCAGGCCTGTCCGCCCTCCTGGTGCAGGGCGAAGACGTCGGCCTCCTCGACTCCCTGCGGGTTGATGCCCTGGTGCGACTGGACGTGGCTGAGCGCCGCAAGCCTGTCGCGGTAGACCGCCGCCCGCTCGAACTCCATCGCCTCCGACGCCGCCCGCATCGCCTCGCCGAGCTCCTCGCGCACCGCCCGGCTGCGTCCGGACAGGAACGCCTCGGCCTCGCGGACGAGGTCGCCGTAGGACGCGAGGTCGATCTCGCCGGTGCACGGCGCCGAGCAGCGCTTGATCTGGTGCAGCAGGCACGGCCGGGTCCGGCTCTCGTAGACCGAATCGGTGCAGGTGCGGACCAGGAACGCCTTCTGCAGGGCGTTGATCGTCCGCGTCACCGCGCCGGCGTTGGCGAAGGGGCCGAAATAGCGGCCCTTGCGGCTGCGGGCGCCGCGGTGCTTGACGAGCTGCGGCGCCTCGTGGTCGCCGGTGATCAGGATGAAGGGGAACGACTTGTCGTCGCGCAGCAGCACGTTGAACTTCGGCTTCAGCTGCTTGATGAGGTTGGCCTCGAGCAGCAGCGCCTCGGTCTCGGTCGCCGTGGTGACGAATTCCATCGCCGCCGTCGCCTGGATCATCCGCACGATCCGGTTCGACTGGCCGGCGATCCGGGTGTAGCTGGTGACGCGCCGCTTGAGGCTGCGGGCCTTGCCGACGTAGAGCACCTCGCCGGAGGCGTTCAGCATCCGGTAGACGCCGGGACCGAGCGGCAGCAGCCTGACCGCGTCGGCGATCACCTTGACGCCGAGGCGGAGCGGGTTGGCGCCGCCCGCCTCGCCGAGTTCGAGCGCGAGGCTTTCGGCGGCGGCCTCGGCGGCGCGCTCGATCGCCTCGGCGTCGTCCTCCGCGGCTCCCTCGGGCACGGCGAGCCCCTCGGGTGCCACGGCCGGCATGTCTGGATCGTCGTCGTCGGTCATCGCATTCCCGGCCGGCGCCGGTGCCGGGCCGGTCGCGCCGGCCCCGAGTCGCTATTCGGTGATGCCTACGACGTCCGGCGTCTGCCACGCAAGATGCTGGCCGCCGTCGAGCGCCAGCATCTGCCCGGTCAGCGACGGGGTCTCGACGAGGAACAGCACCGCCTCGACGATCTCGTCCAGTCCCGGCCCGCGCCCGAGCGGCACCGCCGCCGCCTGCCTGGCGAAATCCTCCGCCGACTGGCGCTCGTTGGCGAGCGTCGGCCCGGGGCCGATGCCGTTGACCCGGATCCTCGGGGCCAGGGCCTGGGCCAGCGTCCGCGTCGCCGTCCAGAGGCCCGACTTCGCCAGCGTATAGGAGAAGTAGCGCGGCGTCGGGCGCCAGACCCGCTGGTCGATCATGTTGATCACCTGACCCTCGCGGTCGGCCGGCAGCCGCCGGGCGAGGTCGCTCGCCAGCAGGCAGGGCGCGGTGAGGTTGACGGCGAGCTGGCGGGCGAAGAGGTCGGCGTCGAGGTCCTCGGCACGGTCGCCGATGAAGAGCGACGCGTTGTTGACGAGCAGGCCGACCGGTCCGAGCGCCTCCTCGGCCAGCGGGATCAGCTGCGCCACCGCCGCCGGATCGGCGAGATCGCCGGCGATCACCGCCGCCTCGCCGCCGGCCGCGGCGATCTCCGCCACCACCCGCTGCGCCTCGATGCGCGAGGCGTTGCAGTGGACGGCGACCCGGTAGCCGGCCGCGGCGAGGCCGATCGCCACCGCCCGGCCGATCCGCCGCGCCCCGCCGGTGACGAGCGCCGTCTCTCCGCGCAGCCGCCGCGTCCCGCGACGGTCGACTCGCACCCCTTCGTTTCCGCGCTCGTAGCCCATGCCGCCCGCTCCGCCGACGATTGTTTGCGATGACGGGCGGGATACGCGACCGCGGGCCGCCGGATCACCCGACCGGCGCCGTCCCGCCCCGGCACGCTCCATTCACCCTTCCGAAAGAGGGATTAAGCCGCCTCCGTAATTCCTGCGAATGGTCACATGAGCGCCGTATTTGCTGTCCCCGAGCGCCACATTGCGAGGCGAGGTTGATGGGGACGGAACATTCGGGCCGGCGGCGTATTGGGGGTCACGACCTCTTTCCCGGAGGGGGCGACCCTCGGCGTCGGCTGAATGGGTCCACCGGTCCGTCCTCCCCGGACCGGAAGCAGACAAGGAGTTCAAGACATGTCGCGTAAGACCTTCGATCGCATCCTGGCCGGCACCGCCGCCGCCGCCCTCCTCGCCGTCGCCGGCGTCGCCTCCGCGGCCGACATCTCCGAGCCGATCCCCTCCGCGCCGATCGCCGACCCCTATGTCGCTCCGACCGCCTACGACTGGAACGGTGCCTATGTCGGCGGCCAGATCGGCTACGGCTGGGGCGAAGTGACGGTCGACGGCACCAGCGGCAAGCGCGACTATGACCGTGACGGTCTCGTCGGCGGCGCCTTCGCCGGCTACAACTACATGGTCACCCCGAACGTGATGGTCGGCGCCGAAGCCGATCTGACCCTCGGCGGCGAAGCCAAGTTCTCCTACGCCGGCACCCGCGTGAAGGCCGAGAACAACGTCGCCGGCAGCGTCCGCGCCCGCGTCGGCTACGCCTTCGACAACGTCATGGTCTACGGCACCGGCGGCGTCGCCGTCGCCAACGGCACCGCCAAGTTCAGCGGCGGCTCCGACGACAACACCCACGTCGGCTGGGTGCTCGGCGCCGGCGTCGAGGCGGGCCTGACGGAGAACATCACGGCCCGTGCCCAGTACACCTACACCGACATGTCGAAGGAGACCTACCGCGTCGGCGCCGACAGCGCCAAGGCGGATCTCGACGGCAGCGCCCTCACCGTCGGTCTCGGCTACAAGTTCTGATCCTCGTTCCTCCCCGGACGGGTCGAACCTCGCGCACCGGAGCCCCCGCTCCGGTGCGCTTTTCTTTTGCGGCACCTGCGGGCGTCACCACGGCATGCCGACGCTGCCGGACCGCGGGGTCGCCGCGGCCACGGGCCGGAGCCCGGGCGTTCCCGGCGTCCCGCCGTCACATCGGCGCCGTCGCCGCGAAGGCCGGCACGCGGGCCGCGAAATCGTCGAGCCAACCGACCAGCCGCGGATGGCCCGCCCGCCAGGCCCCCTCGAAGCGGAAGTCGAGATAGCCGAGTGCCGCCGCCAGGGCGATCTCGCCGATCGTCACCGGTCCGAGCGGCCCGCCCGCCGCTTCCAGCGCGTCGACGGCGCGCCCGATCTTGCCGCGCTGGCGCGCGATCCAGCCCGGGCTGCGCTCGCCTTCCGGCCGCATCCGCACCTCGTAGATCGCCGACACCCCCGCATCCATGATCCCGTCGCAGAGCGCCTGCAGCCGCAGCGCGGCGAAGCGTGCCGCCGGCTCCACCGGGATCAGCACACCGCCGCCGGCGAGATGGTCGAAATACTCGGCGATGACCCGGCTGTCGTAGAGGCTCGATCCATCCGCCAGCACCAGCACCGGGATCTTGCCGAGCGGGTTGTCGGCGAGAAAGGCCTCGTCCGGCTCGCGGGTCTCGGTCGGCTCCAGCGCCACCTGCTTCTCGAGGCCGGCGAGGGCCGCGGCGATGCGCACCTTGCGCGCGAAGGGGGAGGCGGAGGCGAAGCGCAGGCGCATCGATACGTCGGTCATGTCGGGTCCTCTTCCTGGAAAAATCGCGCGGCGCCGCCCCTCAACGCACCGGCGGCAGCACGATCGAGCGCGCGGTACAGCCGCGCCGGTCGACCTCCGGGCACGGGCGGAAGTCGAACTCCTTCGTCATGCAGATCCGCACCTCGGCGAGCCGCCGTCCGTCGCATGTCACGGCGATGCCGGCGTCCTGGATACCGGGGTTGACCGCCCGGAACGCCCGCTCGACCGCGCGCGGCTCGACGCTCACCGCCTTGTCGAGCCGCTGCAGCGACGGCGGGATCTCGACCCGGGCGAAGGCTTCGCGCACCGCGTCGAAATAGCCGCGGGTGCCGAGGCCGGAGCAGGTGCCGTGCTTGCGCCACTGGTGACGGACGAGACCGGCGCTCGGCATGATGTCGAGCACCGAGCGCACGCCTTCGAGATCGGGGGCGGCGTCGGCCGGACAGAAGGCCGGATAGCCGCGCTCGTATTGCGGCCACAGACCGTGGACGACGAAGGCGAACGGTCGCCGCGCCGCGCATTGCTCGCTGCCGCGGCCTTCGGGCGACTCGCAGAAGGTCGGCGACCACGACAGCGACAGCACGTAGAAATCGAATTCGCCGGGCCTCTCGCCATCGGCGCGGGCGACGCCGGCGTTCAGCAGGGCCGCGAGAAGGACGAGGAGCCGCGCGATCGTCGAAGTCATGGGTATCCTCGCCTCCGGGTCGCCCGCCGTGCCGACGTCACCGCAGCGCCCGGCAATCCGCGCCGTAGACCCGCCAGACGTCGTGCCCGGCGAGGCAGAACTCGACGCCCCACGTCAGGCTGGCGAATCCCTGCAGTCCGGAGACGACGTAGTAGAGCGGCGCCGTGTCGCCGCCGTCGAGCCGGGCCTCGGCGACGCAAAAGGTGCGCGCGATGCTCCCGCCGTCGCCGGGCTCGGTGCGGGCCGTGGCGACGCGCCCGACACCCGCGATCGCTACCCCGCCCCAGGCCTCGGTCGCCGCACCGCGCTGCCGGCCGACCACCGAACCGATCACCGCGCCGGAGCCGCAGGACGGCACGGCACCGCCGACGTCGCGATCGGGTCCGTCGGTTCGCCGCTGGCCCGAGGGCCCGCCACCGGTGCCCGAGGGGTCGTCGAACCCCGGAAGGGGTGAGATGTCCGGGCCGGTTCCATTGTCGCCACCGCCGCCGCCGGTCACCGGACCGGGCGCGATGCCGGCGATACCCTCGATCGCTTCCGCGGGCGGCGCGGCCAGAACGAGAGCGACGAAGACGCCGGCGACGGCCGCACCGCGGCAAGCGACAAGAACCATGACCGTCTCCCCGGGTCGCGGCCGCCGATCCACCCCGAACCGGGCACGGTCACGCCGCGCCAAGGTGGCCGAGGCGGCCGGACCGGTCAAGAGTCGGCCGCGTGCATCCTGCGGCGAGGGACGCCGCCCCCGACCGCCCCCTCCGCGCGCCTCTTCCCCGCCCCTCGGCCGCATCAGCGGGCGGGTTCCGGCACCAGCCAGTCGACCTCGGCCCCGGCGCCGGCTCCGTCGGCCATCGCCGCCGCGAGAACGGGAAGCACGGCCGCCGCCTCGTCGGCGAGGCGCCAGGGCGGATTGACGACGAGAAGGCCGGCCGCCGCGAGCGGGCCGTCGGCGGTCGGCGTGCGGGTGCGGTGGGCGATGCGCAGCACCGGCGCGACCCCGCTTTCGACCACCGCCCGGTGGAAGGCCCGCACCGCCGCCGGCTTCTTCTCCGGATACCACAGCAGCTGGACACCGCCGGCGAAGCGCCGCGACGCCTCGACCATCGCCGTCGCCAGGCGCTCGAACTCGCCCTCCCTCTCGAACGGCGGATCGACGACGAGGAGGCCGCGCCGCTCCGGCGGCGGCAGCAGGCTCTTCACCGCGGTCCAGCCGTCGAGGCGCATCACCTTGGCCTGCCGGCAGCCGGCCAGCGCCGCTTCGAGCAGGTCGGCATCCTCGGGATGGAGTTCGTTGGCGACGAGCCGGTCCTGCCGCCGCATCATCCGGGCGGCGATCACCGGCGAGCCCGGATAGTGGCGCAGTTCGCCGTCCGGGTTGAGCCCCCGGACGACGTCGAGCCAGGGCGCCAGAAACTCGGCCGTCGCGGCGCCGAGGTCGGCCCCGGCGATACGGCCGATGCCGCCCTGCCATTCGCCGGTGCGCTCCGCCGCCTCGCCGGCGAGGTCGTAGAGGCCGATGCCGGCATGGCTGTCGACGACGCGGAAACCGGCGTCCTTGGCGCGAAGATGGACGAGGATGCGGGCGAGGACGGCGTGCTTGACGACGTCGGCGAAATTGCCGGCGTGGAAGGCGTGGCGGTAGTTCATGGGCGGCGCGCGGTCCTCGCTGAAGCGCCGGCACCATGCGTCGGCGCCGCAGCCGAGGCAAGGCCGGGGCCGTCGTCCGCCTGTTCCCCTTCGCAAGATGCCGTCCCGACCGGCCCGCCGACCGCCGACCGCCGAGGCCAGGACTCAGCCGTCCACCACCAGCGCCAGCATCCGCACCGCGGCGAGGTCGATCTTGCCGTCGCGCGCCAGCCCGAACAGCACCTTGAGAGCCTCCCGCGTCGTCGCCGGCGGCCGGTAGGACCGCTCCTCGACCAGCGCCGAGTAGATGTCGCAGACCGTCAGGCAGCGGGTCAGCCCGTCGATGGCGTCGCCGGACAGGCCGGCCGGATAGCCGCTGCCGTCGAGGAACTCGTGATGGTCGCGCACCAGCCGCAGCACCGCCTCGGAGGCGAGCGACTTGCTGCGCAGGAAGTCGTGGGCCTCGACCGGGTGGCGCTTGACGATGGCGTATTCGACCGGCGTCAGCTTGTCCGGCTTGTCGAGGATCTCTTTCGGGACCACCGCCTTGCCGATGTCGTGCAGCAGGGCGCCGAGGCAGAGCGCGATGGTGTCGCGCGGGTTCATCTTCGCCGCCGCCGCGAAGGCGGAAGCGACGCCGGCGACCAGCAGGCAGTGCTGGAAGGTGCCCTCGTGATGGATGCGCACCCCTTCGAGCCAGCGTCCGATGCCGACCTCCTGCATCGCCGCGACGATGGCGCGGCAGGTCTCCGACATCGGCTCGATGTCGAGCGGCTTGCCGGCGCGCAGCGCGCCCATCGCCGTCTCCAGCGCCTCGGCGGTCCGGGTGATCGAATGGTGGACCGACGGGATCTCGGGCTCGGGTTCCTCGTCCGCCGGCGCCAGACGGGCGAGGCAGCGTTCGATCTCGTCGACCTGCACCGGCTTGCTCACCACGAAGCTGCCGCCGAGGATGCGGGCCTGGACCAGCGACGTGCGGTCGCCCGGCGTGATCGCGAACAGCAGCGGATCGCTCTTGCTCCGACGCGGCAGGTCCGACTTCAGGATCTCGACATGCCGACGGTTGGTGAGATCGATGTCGACGAGGGCGGGATAGCGCACCGAGGGCAGGCGCGAGCGTTCGTAGATGCAGAACACCTGCGTCCGCATCCGCTTCACGACCGGCTCGATGCCGTCCGTCGTGCGCTTGGTGCGGATGATCGAGAGGGACGAGGGTTGCTGCATCGCGGCGGCGCTGTTACCGGAACGGTGAACGATCCGGAGAGTCTTGCCGAAGAATCGTTGCGCCGCCCTTAATTCCGGCCGTCGCCTTCGAGCGACCGGGCCGAATTCCGCCGCCTTCGACCTCCAGACTGCCTGAACCGGAGATGAACGCCCCGTTCAGGCCGCCCTCACCCCCGGCGGGCGACAGTGGCGCCGGACGATGCCGCCCGCCGTTCATCAGGAACTTCGAACGAAGCGGCGGCGTTGGTCCGCCATCGCAGCTCCGCCGCCGGCCGGCCCGGCCGGACGGAGACGACAGAACGAGGGACGCGGGCGCCGCACCGGGCCGGTATCGGGTGCGGGCAAGCGCGTTCCGGGAGAAAGACGATGAGAAGACCGCTCCTCGCCCTCGCGGCGCTGCTGTTCGGCCTGACGTTGCCGATGGCCGCCGGCGCCGCCACCTCGGGCTATGCCACCGGCAACGTCAACATGCGCGCCGGCCCCGGCACCGCCTACCCCGTGATCGTCACCATGCGGGCCGGCGACGGCGTCGTCATCCACGGCTGTCTGTCGAACCGGTCGTGGTGCGACACCTCCTGGCGCGGTTACCGCGGCTGGGTGTCGTCCAGCTACCTGGCCGGCGCCTACAGCGGCCGGCGCGTCCCGGTCCAGACCTATGCGCCGACCCTCGGCGTTCCGGTGATCAGCTTCTACTTCGACCGCTACTGGAACAACCACTACCGCAGCCGCAGCTTCTACCACCGCGACGACTACTGGCGCCGCTGGGGCCACGGCCACCGCCCGCCGCCGCGGGTCGAGCACCGCCCGCCGCGCCAGGACTGGCGTCCGCCGCGTGGCGACCACCGTCCCCCGCGCGTCGAGCCCCGGCCGCCCCGCGGTGACCACCGTCCCCCGCGGGTCGACCACCGTCCGCCGCGCTACGAGGACCATCGCCCGCCCCGTGCCGACCAGCGTCCGCCGCGCCGCGACGAACGACCTGACCGCCGCGATCGCCGCGGCGACGGTCGCCAGCGCGGCGACGGCAGCACCCCCGGAGAGCGGTTCGAGTGCCGCTTCGGCCCCGGCAACTGCCGCTGATCCGGCGACCTGCCCGAAATCCGTGAACGCCGGCCCGGTCCAGCGACCGGGCCGGCCTTTCACCGCCGGACCGCCGCTCGCCTCTCGTCGCCCGAGCGTCGGCACGGCGGCTCTCCGGTCCCGCTTTGTTCGCGCCGCCCTCTTCCGTTTCCACGACCGCGGGGGCATATTCGGCCGATGACCTCCTCCCGCAGATCCGCCCCATCCTCCCGGCCCGACCCCGCCGAGGACACGTCCCGCCCCGACGGCTTCGGCGAAGCGCCACAGACCGTCTTTGAGGGCGCCCCGCTCGGCGCCACCGTGTCCGACTGGATCCGCGCCGCCGAGGGCGCCGACATGGAAGGCGTGCCCGCCGCCGCCGAGGCGAAGCCGGCGAAAGCGAAGGCCGCGCCCCGCACCGGATCCGCGGTCTCCGCCGACAAAGCGCCGAAACCGGCCCGCAGCGCGCGCGGCACCTCGATGGGCGCGACCAGCGACCCGAAGGCCCGCGCCGGCGGCGGCCTCAATCCGGTCGCCGGCATGGCGCTGACCCTCGACGAGGCCGTCGCCATGAACCGGGCGAACGCCGCCCGGCCGGAGCTGTCCAACCCCGGCGCCGGCGTCACCGCCACGGTCGCGGCCCTCGAGAAGCTGATCCAGGGCGGCCGCGCCGAGGTCGAGGGCGCCGCGGCGTGGAAGCCGCACCGGCCCGAGCGGCCGGCGAAATCCGAAGGCGGCATTCCGTTCGAACTGGTCTCGACCTACGAGCCGCGCGGCGACCAGCCGACCGCCATCGCCGAACTGGTCGAAGGGCTCGAACAGAACGAACGCTGCCAGGTGCTGCTCGGCGTCACCGGCTCCGGCAAGACCTACACCATGGCCCAGGTCATCGCCCGCACCAATCGTCCGGCGCTGATCCTCGCCCCGAACAAGACCCTGGCCGCCCAGCTCTACGGCGAGTTCAAGTCGTTCTTCCCGAACAACGCGGTGGAATATTTCGTCAGCTATTACGACTACTACCAGCCGGAGGCCTACGTCCCGCGCACGGACACCTACATCGAGAAGGAATCATCGGTCAACGAGCAGATCGACCGCATGCGCCACTCCGCGACCCGCGCGCTGCTCGAACGCGACGACGTCATCATCGTCGCCTCGGTGTCCTGCATCTACGGCATCGGCTCGGTCGAGACCTACACGGCGATGACCTTCAGCCTCGAAGTCGGCGAGCGCATCGACCAGCGCCAGCTGCTCGCCGACCTCGTCGCCCTGCATTACAAGCGCAACGACGCCGCCTTCGTGCGCGGCTCCTTCCGGGTCCGCGGCGACACCGTCGAGGTCTTCCCCGCCCACCTCGAGGACCGCGCCTGGCGGATCTCGCTGTTCGGCGACGAGGTCGAGGCGATCACCGAGTTCGACCCGCTGACCGGCCAGAAGGCGTCGGACCTGCGCTACGTCAAGTTCTACGCCAATTCGCACTACGTCACGCCGAAGCCGACGCTGGCCCAGGCGACGAAATCGATCAAGGAGGAGCTGCGCCACCGGCTCGCCGAACTCGAAGCCCACGGCCGCCTGCTCGAGGCCCAGCGGCTCGAACAGCGCACCCGCTTCGACCTCGAGATGATGGAGGCGACCGGCTCCTGCGCCGGCATCGAGAACTATTCGCGCTA
>CALCDT010000215.1 GCA_937900425.1 uncultured Alphaproteobacteria bacterium
GCAACCGGCTTCCCAGACAATCAAGCACAGAACCAACAGACAATCCTGAGGAAGGCGCATCGCGCCTGTCTCGAAGGACGAGGGAAAAGCCGAGGCGACGGGACGGACGTGTTCCGGTCGCCGTCCGCGCGGTCTGACCATTCCTCCGAGCAGGCACGGCCCCGGTGAAGGGCCGCGACAGCCGAATCGGACCGCCGCCCCACTTTTCCGAAGCCCGAAGCCCGAAGCCCGAAGCCTGACGCCATAAGCCCGGCCGCCGATCCTCGCCCGCTCAGCAGTCCAGCTTGACCGTCCGCGTGATCTCGATGCCGAAGCCGCCGAGGCCGACATACTGGCGGTCGGCGGAGGCGAGGAGGGCGATGGAATCGACGCCGAGGTTGCGCAGGATCTGCGCCCCGACGCCGACCTCGCGCCAGCGCTGCATGCGAGCCAGCGCGCTGCCGTGCTTCTCGCCGTCCTTGCGGTCGCCGTCGCCCTCGTCGGAGGCGAGGTCGAAGAGTTCGTCGGCCACCGGATTGCGCAGCACCATCAGGATGCCGCGGCCCTCCGCCTTGTCGCGGATGGCGCCGACGGCGGCCTCGACCCAGCCGCCGCGCCCGCCGCGGCCGAACAGGTCGACCGCCGGCTGCTCGCGGTGGATCCGGCAGAACACGTCCTCGCCGCCGCCGACCTCGCCGAACACCGCCACGATGTGCTGCAGCGGATCGAACGGCGTCGTGTAGGCATGGACCTTGGCCTTGAGGCCTGCGATCGTCATCTCGCGGGTCACCGCGCGGGTGACGAAGCTCTCGGTGCGGACCCGGTAGGCGATCAGGTCCTCGATGCTGACGATCGCGAGGCCGTGCTCGCGGGCGAACTCGACGAGTTGCGGCAGGCGTTTGACGGTGCCGTCGTCGTTGACCACCTCGGCCAGAACGGCGACGGGATCGAGCCCGGCGAGCCGGGCGAGGTCGACGCCGGCCTCGGTGTGGCCGGATCGCGTCAGCACGCCGCCGCCCCGTGCGATCAGCGGGAAGATGTGCCCCGGGCGCAGGAAGTCGCCCGCCTGGGCGTTGTCGTTGGCGAGAGCCCGGGCGGTGTTGCTGCGCTCCTCGGCGGAAATGCCGGTGGTCATGCCGACCTTGTAGTCGACGCTGACGGTGAAGGCGGTGCGCATCGGGTCGAGGTTGTTGGCCACCATCGGCGGCAGGTTGAGCCGGTCGGCCCGCTCCGCCGTCATCGGAACGCAGATGATGCCGCTGGTGTGCCGGATCATGAAGGCCATGGTCTCGGGCGTCGCCTTGGAGGCCGACATGATGAGGTCGCCCTCGTTCTCGCGGTCTGTGTCGTCGACGACGACGACCAGTTCGCCACGGGCCATCGCGGCGATGGCGGCTTCGATCCTGTCGAGTTGCATGGGCAAGGCGTGTCCGGAACTGGAGGGCCCGCCGCCGCGGCACCGCGGCTGCGGCGCGGCAGGGCGAGGGGTGGGCGGGGCGTTCCCCGCGACCGGCCGCCGAGGGCGGCGCGTCTCGCAGGGAACCTGTCGCCGCTATTTAGTCCCGCGCGCCGTCCCGATCAATCGCGCAGCGCGACGCCCGTCCGGCCAAATGCGACAGCGCCGGCTCAGCCCCGTTCCTCGGCCTGCCCGAACAGCGAGGCGATGAGATCCGACAGGCCGGAGGGCTGCAGCGGCTTGGTCAGCAGGCCGTCGAAGGTCGCCTCCTCGCAGCGCGCCCGGGTCTCCGGCATCACGTCGGCGGTGAGGGCGATGATCGGGACGCCGGCGGCGGCGCCGGCCATGGCGCGGATGCGGCGGGTCGCCTCGAACCCGTCCATCTCCGGCATGTGGAGGTCCATCAGCACGAGATCGAACCGCCCGCCGGCGGCGGCGCGCTCCTCGACGAGGGCGAGCGCCCGCCGGCCGTCGGCCGCCGCCGTGACCCGGTGGCCGAGTTTTTCGAGCAGGCCGCGGCCGAGCAGCAGGTTGATCTCGTTGTCGTCGCAGAGCAGAACGTCGAGCGGGCGCGCCGCCGGGGCCGGTGCCGGCCGCGTCAGGGCGTCGGGGCGCGGCGAGAAATCCGCCTCTCCGAGCAGGGTGCGCACCGTGAGCAGCAGCGAGGACGAGCGCACGGGCTTGACCAGCCAAGCGCCGTAGCCGGCCTCCAGCCAGGCCGGAAGGGCGCCGCGCTGCAGCGGATCGACCAGGATGCCGGCCGGCGCGCCGGTGACCGTGCGGATCCGCTCGATCGCGGCGAGAGGGTCGCCGATGGCGCCGTCCACCAGAATGACGTCGATCGGATCGGCGGAGGAGAGGTGGGATTCGATCTGCTGCTGGGTCGCCAGAACCACGTCGGCGCCGCGCTCGAACAGCCGGCGCAGCACCAGCGGCCCCTCGATCAGCGCGTGGGAGACGAGCAGCACGCGCCGGCCGGCGAGCGGCTGGGCGCTCGGCCCGGCGACGACGTCGGAGGTGATCATGTCGGAGGTGGGCTTTTCCGGGGCCACCGCTCCGCGGGAGAGGGCGACCGCACCGGCGACGCCAGCCGCCGATTCCGCCTCGCTCCCGGCCTTCGCCCGGATCTCGCCGCGGGCGAGAGCCTCGATCAGACGCAGCTGATGGGCCCTGGCGCCGACGCCGGGCGGCTGCGCGCCGAGCGGGGGCAGCAGTGCGGTGATCTGCGCGCGGACCTCGGCCTGCGGTGCCGCCGGCATGCCGGCGGTGTCACGGTGGAGGCGGATCGTGAAGAAGAAGCAGGCGCCCGAACCGGGCGCCGATTCGAGGCCGATGTCGCCGCCCATCAGTTGCACCAGCCGCCGCGAGATGGCGAGGCCGAGGCCGGTGCCGCCGAAAGCCCGGGCCGGACCGGGGTCGGCCTGCTCGAACTCGCGGAAGATGCGGTCGCTGTCGGCGGCTTCGACGCCGATGCCGGTGTCGCGGACTTGGAAGAGGACGTCGATCGCCCCGTCGCCCACCTCGTCCTCGCCGCCGGCGTGGAACACCTCGATGGCGACGCCGCCTTCGGCCGTGAACTTGATGCCGTTGCCGGCGAGATTGAACAGCACCTGCCGCAGCCGGACCGCGTCGAACATCAGCCGGTCGGGCAGGCGGGGATCGATATATGCGGCGAGTTCGATCCCCTTGGCATGGGCGCGCGGCGCCAGCAGTTCGGCGAGTGATTCGACGACGTCGCCGACGCTCGCCGGGGCCGGGGTCAGGTCGAGCCGGCCGGCCTCGATCTTGGAGAAGTCGAGCAGGTCGTCGATCAGCAGCAGCAGGGCGTCGCCGGAGGTCTCGATCGCCCGGGCGTAGCTCTGCTGCTCAGAGGTCAGCGCGGTCTGCTGCAGCAGGTTGGTCATGCCGAGGATGCCGTTGAGCGGCGTGCGGATCTCGTGGCTGACCATGGCGAGGAAGCGCGACTTCGCCGCGCTGGCCGCTTCGGCCTGGTCGCGGGCGACGGAGAGGGCGGCCTCGGTCGCCTTGCGGTCGGTGACGTCGCGGCCGATGCACTGGATGGTGCCGGTGTCGTCGTCGAGGCGGGTCTCGGTCCAGGAGAACCAGCGCGGTCCCTGCGGCGTGTCGGCCGAAAGGTCGCAGAGCGGCAGCAGGCCGACGTCGCCGGTACCTTCTGGACGGGCGCCGGCGTTGGCGGCATCGCGGGCGACGAGACCGAGCAGCGGCCGTCCCGCCACCTCCTCGGCCTCGAGTCCGAACAGCCGGGTGAAGGCGGCGTTGGCGCCGGTGACGAGGCCTCGCTCGTCGCGCAGCAGCACGACGTCGCCGGATGCCTCGACGATGCGGGCGGTGCGCTCCACCTCCTCGCGCAACTCCCAGACCTCGTCGGTGAGGCGCTCGCGCTCGGCATGCGAAAGCGCGAGCGCGCCGGTCGCCGCATCCGCCCGCGCCGTCTCGGCCGTGAGCACGGCGCGGTAGGCGAGGGCCGCCGAAGCGAGGCCGCAGAAGAAGGCCGCGAGCGTGAAAGGCAGGGCCGTTGCCGCGGGCCGCACCGCCGCGAAGACGAGAACCGCGAGGACCGCGATGCCGAGCCCGGCCGCGAGCGCGTTCGCCATCGCCACCGGCAACGGCCGCCGACCACCGGCACGGCGCGCCGAAGCCGGCGAAATGCCGGCAGCGGCCGCGTCGAGCGCCGCGCGCCCCCCCGCGACTTCGCTTCCGGCCGCGTCACCTCCCGCGCTCACTCTCGCTTTCCGCGAGAAACTGACGTTCGACGCGCCGCCGCGGGACTTGCCGCTTCCCGAACCGCCACCCCCCGAACCGTCACCCCCGGAACCGCGGTGGTCGGACCCGTCGCCTCCCGAACCATCCCCCGCCTTTCCGCCGCGTCGGCGGCCGGTGCCACCGCCCGGTCCGGAGCCGGTTCCGCGAACGGAGACGTCGGCGGGCTGGCCCTTCGCAGCGCCGCCCGTCCCGGCGGGACTTCCCGACCGGTCCGGGGGCGGAGATCCGGCCGAAAAGGTGCTACCGGGCGAGCGGAGACCGGCGATGAAGGAGGTCCCGGCTCTGGAGGCCCCGGCTTCGGATGCCCCGGCTTTCCCGGCGCCGGGCTCCGTCCCGTCCGCCGCTCCGGGTGTCTCTCCCGCCGTGTGTGGTTCCCTCGCCATGCCGACCGTCCCGCTCCGCCACCCGTGCTGGCGGACAGTGTGCCGGCTTTGTCTTGCGATTTCCTTTTGCCACGCATCGCCCCGATGCCATCCCCGGACCAGCTGGACCACCCGAACCAGCCGGAACGCAGGCCGTCGGCCCCGGTCAGGCGGCGGCGGCGATCCGCTCGCTCGGTGCGCGATAGGCGAGCGCCTCGGCGATCTGCAGGCGGCCGACGGCCTCGGCGCCGTCGAGGTCGGCGAGGGTGCGGGCGACCTTGAGCACGCGGTGATAGGCCCGGGCCGACAGCCGCATCGCGTCGGCGGCGTCGGAGAGCAGCCGGGTTCCGCCGGCGTCGGGGCGGGCGATCTCCTCGACCACCCGGGCGGGCGCCTCGGCGTTGGTGCGGAACTGCGGCAGGCCGAGCGCGGCGAACCGCGCGCGCTGGAGATCGCGGGCGGCGGCGACGCGGGCGGCGACGTCGGACGAGGATTCCCGCGGCCGCGGCAGCTGCAGGTCGGCGGCCGAGACCGCGGGCACCTCGACGTGGAGATCGATGCGGTCGAGGAAGGGGCCGGACAGGCGCGCCTGGTAGTCTGCGGCGCAGCGGTCGCCGCGCTTGCAGGTGAAGCCCGGCGTTCCGGCGAGGCCGCAGCGGCAAGGGTTCATCGCCGCGACCAGCTGGAAGCGGGCCGGATAGGTGACGCGGTGGTTGGCCCGGGCGATCACCACGTCGCCGGTCTCGAGCGGCTGGCGCAGGCTGTCGAGCACCACCGGATTGAATTCGGGAAGCTCGTCGAGGAACAGGACGCCGTTGTGGGCGAGCGAGATCTCGCCGGGCCGGGCGCGCAGCCCGCCGCCGACGAGGGCGGCCATCGAGGCGGAATGGTGGGGATCGCGGAACGGCCGCCGGTCCGACAGACGGCCGTCGGCGAGAGTGCCGGCGATCGAGGCGATCATCGAGATCTCGAGCAGTTCGCGCGGGGCCAGCGGCGGCAGGATCGACGGCAGCCGCCGCGCCAGCATCGACTTGCCCGAGCCCGGCGGTCCGACCATCAGCAGGTTGTGGCCGCCGGCCGCGGCGATCTCGAGCGCCCGCTTCGCCGTCTCCTGGCCCTTGACGTCGACGAGATCGGGCAGCGAGCCGTCGGCCTCGGCGCGCTTGGGCTGCGGCCGGGTCAGCACCTGCGTGCCCTTGAAGTGGTTGGCGAGGGCGATGAGGCTCATCGGGGCGAGGATCGCCATCTCCGGGTCGGCCCAGGCGGCCTCGCTGCCCGAGGCCTTCGGGCAGATCAGGCCCTTGCCGCGGCCGTTGGCGGCGATCGCCGCCGGCAGCACGCCGGCGACCGGCGACAGCGTGCCGTCGAGAGCGAGTTCGCCGAGCACGACGAAGCCCTCGAGGGCGTCCGCCGGCACCGCCCCGATCGCCGCCATCAGACCGAGGGCGATCGGCAGATCGTAGTGGCTGCCTTCCTTGGGAAGGTCGGCCGGGGCGAGATTGACGGTGATGCGCCGCCCCGGCAGGGCGAGGCCGGAGGCGGTGAGGGCGGAGCGGATCCGCTCCCGGCTTTCGGCCACCGCCTTGTCGGCGAGGCCGACGATCGTGAAATTCGGCGAGCCGGGTCCGATGTGGACCTGGACGTCCACGTCCACCGCCTCGACGCCCTGGAAGGCGACCGTCGTGACCCGAGCGACCATGACCCGCGCTCCCCGCTGTTCCTCTCGTCCCGTAACTCAAGCACAACCTTGACAGGAGTGCAAGAACGAGAGAAGAACAAAACAGGGATTTTTGTTCTTGTTACAGGATGGTCCGGAAGAGGGGACGAAGACCGTGAGCGCGGGGCAGCGCGAGGGTCAGGCTGCCTTCTTCGCCTCGATCGCGTCCCAGATCTGCGCGGCGATGTCCGGTCCGCCGAGGCGGCGGATGGCGCGCAGGCCGGTCGGCGAGGTGACGTTGATCTCGGTCAGGAAACCGCCGATGACGTCGATGCCGACGAAGAGCAGGCCGCGGCGCTTCAGCTCGGGGCCGAGCGCGGCGCAGATCTCGGCCTCGCGGTCGGTGAGCGCGGTGGTCTCGGCGGCGCCGCCGCGGACCATGTTGGAGCGCAGGTCGTCTGCCGCCGGCACGCGGTTGACGGCGCCGGCGAATTCGCCGTCGACGAGGATGATGCGCTTGTCGCCCTCGCGCACCGCCGGCAGGTAGCGCTGCACCACGAAGGGTTCACGCGACATCGTGGTGAAGAGGTCCATCAGCGAGCCGAAGTTCTCGTCCTCGGGGCGGATGCGGAACACGGCCTGGCCGCCGTTGCCGTAGAGCGGCTTGACGACGATGTCGCCGAATTCCTTGCGGAAGGCCTTCACTTCGGCGACGTCGCGGGTGACGAGCGTGTCGGTCATCAGCTGCGGGAAGGTCATGACGAAGACCTTCTCCGGGGCGTTGCGCACGCTCGCCGGATCGTTGACCACCAGCGTCTTCGGATGGACCAGCTCCAGCATGTGGGTGGTGGTCACGTAGTTCATGTCGAAGGGCGGGTCCTGGCGCAGCAGGACGACGTCGGTCTCGGCGAGGTCGAGCCGGCGGGCTTCGCCGAGTTCGAAATGGGCGCCGGCGACGTCGGCGACCGTCACCGGCTCGGCGAGCGCGAAGACCGAGGTGCCGCGCTGGGCCAGCCTGTCGGGAGTATAGTGCAGCAGCGTGTGTCCGCGCCGCTGCGCCTCGAGCATGAGGGCGAAGGTCGAATCGCCGGCGATCCGGATCGAAGCGACGTGGTCCATCTGGACGGCGACGGTGAGGCTCATGGGGTGTGCTCGCGTCTGGTGCGGAAGGGCGGAGGTGGGCGGAGGGGCCGCGCCGGGAGAGGTTCGAAGCCGCATATGGGGGCCTGCGGCGCGCGGGCGCAACGGGGGAGCGGTGATCGGGTCGCCGAAAGGCGTGCGGGGGCGAGCCTGCGGAGGGGATCGGCTTCTCGCCGCCGCCGTGCGCCCGGCCGGCCCCTGCCTCCTCGCGTTCAGTCGTCGGCGAAGAAGGCGTTCTCGATGATGACGGGCAGCGCCCGCGGGCGGACGAGGGCGACGTCGAAGCGGCGCTCGCAGTCGGCGAGATCCTCGCGCCGTTGCATGAAGAGCTCCGCCGCGCGCACGATGCGCCGGCGGGTGCGCAGATCGACCGCTTCGGCGGCGGCGTCGAGGTCGGCCCGCGCCTTGACCTCGACGAAGGCGACGACGCGGCCGCGGCGCAGGACGAGGTCGATCTCGCCGACCGGCGTCTTGAACCGGCGGGCGAGCAGCCGCCAGCCCCGGAGGCGGAGCCACCATTCGGCGAGGCGCTCGGCCCAGAGGCCGCGGGTCTCGGCCGCCCGCCGGCGCGCCCGCTC
>CALCDT010000216.1 GCA_937900425.1 uncultured Alphaproteobacteria bacterium
ATGTCGGTCATGTCTCCGAACACCTGTCGGTCATGTCCCAAGGCTGAACATCAAGGCCGGCGATGACGAGGAGAGGCGGAGTTCCTCGCTCCCCGCCTGCCCCTCAGTGCCCCATAAGCGCGTTGACGTGGTGCGTCACGGACTTGGCGAGGCCGACGAGATCGTAGCCGCCTTCCATCACCGAGACGAGGCGGCCCTTGCAGTGGAGGTCGGCCTTTTCCATCAGCTTGCGGGTGACCCAGCCGAAATCCTGCTCGACGAGCTTGAGGCTCGCCAGCGGGTCGCGGTGGTGGGCGTCGAAGCCGGCGGAGATCAGGATGAGGTCCGGCCCGAAGCCGTCGATCGCCGGCAGGATCACGCTCTCCATCGCCTCGCGGAAGGCGTCGGAGCCGTCGCCGGGCGACAGCGGGGCGTTGAAGATGTTGCCGACGCCGCGCTCGCGCACCGCGCCGGTGCCCGGAAACAGCGGCATCTGGTGGGTCGAGGCGTAGAGCACGTTCGGATCGGACCAGAAGATGTCCTGGGTGCCGTTGCCGTGGTGGACGTCGAAGTCGACGATGGCGACCCGCTCCAGCCCGTGCGCCGCCTGGGCGTGCCGCGCCGCCACGGCGACGTGGTTGAAGAAGCAGAAGCCCATGGCGGTGGCGACTTCGGCGTGGTGGCCCGGCGGGCGGTGGGCGCAGAAGGCGTTGTCGACCGTTCCGGCCATCACCTCGTCGATGGCGCGGCAGGCGGCGCCCGAAGCGCGCATGCCCGCCTCCCAGCTGCCGCGCGACAGCACGGTGTCGCCGTCGATGCCGACGAGGCCGTGGTCGGGGATCGCCTCGCGGATCGCCTCGACGAAGGCCGCCGGATGGGCGCGCTCGATCTGGGCGATCTCGGCCATCGGCGACATGTCGCGGATGAGGCCCTGGAACTCCTCGGCCTCCATCGCCTGGTCGACGGCGCGGATGCGGTCGGCGCGTTCGGGATGGCCGGAGGGGGTCTGGTGGTCGAGGAAGGCCGAATGGTGGAGATAGAGGGTCCGCAACGGTTCCGCTCCCCTGTGTCTTGATTGTTCGGTGTCGTTATCGTCCGACGTCGACGCTCCGCCGGCCCGGAACGGATCGAAAGGCCGCCGCCCGGCCCGTCCGGCCGTCGCGAGCGCGATGTCCGGCAGGGTCTGCGACGGGCCCGTGCCCCTCGGCCGCACTGTCGGGGTGGCCACCGCGTCTGTCAATCGCGCCGGGGCGTTGAAGCTGCCTCGCCCGAACGGCCGGCGCCGGACCCCGACCTCAGGACCCGCGCAGCCGGGCGCGTCCCTGATCCTTGTCCGTCAGCCGGTGCTCTTCGGCCGCGGGGCTGCGGCGCGGGCGAGCCGGTCGTTGATGGCGAGGCCGAGACCCTCGCGCGGGATCGGTGCGACCGCGATGGTCGAAACGCCCGGCCGGTCGAGCCGCCGCAGCGCCGCGAAGAGATTGGCCGCGGCCTCGGCGAGATCGCCGGCCTCACTCAACTGGTCGCAGCAGGTCGCGGCGGCCGCGAGCGCCGGGTCGATCGGCCCGAAGCCGAGAAAAGCCTCGCCCGGCCCGACCGCAACCGCCTCCGTGCGCACCCGCGCCGCCGGCGCGTAGTGGGAGGCGAGGAGCCCCGGGGCGACGGGGGCGGTGTCGTCGACGAGCGTGCGTTCGTCGACGGGAAGATCGCTCGCCGCCTCGAGCATCGCGGCCGAGACGCCGCCGTGGCGCAGCAGGCGGATGCGTCCGTCCTCGACGGCGGCGATGGTCGATTCGAGTCCGACCCGCGTCGGCCCGCCGTCGAGCACCATCGCAATCCGGCCCGAAAGATCGGCCATGACGTGGTCGGCGGTGGTCGGGCTGACGTGGCCGGAGCGGTTGGCGCTCGGCGCTGCCAGCGGCCGGCCGGTGGCGACGAGCAGCGCCCGGGCCACCGGATGGTCCGGCACCCGGATCGCCACGCTCGAGAGCCCGGCGGTGACGAGGTCGGACACCGGCGCGCCGGGGCGCCGCGGCAGCACCAGCGTCAGCGGGCCTGGCCAGAAGCGTGCCGCCAGCCGGCGTGAGGCCGGATCGAACAGCGCGATCGCCTCGGCGGCGGCGAGGTCGGGAACGTGGACGATGAGCGGATTGAAGGAGGGCCGGCCCTTGGCTTCGTAGATCGCCGCCACCGCCCGTCCGTCGCCGGCGTCGGCGCCGAGGCCGTAGACGGTCTCGGTCGGAAAGGCGACGACGGCGCCCTCGCGCAGCAGCCCGGCGGCCGCCTCGACCGCGCCGGGCTCGGCGGCGTCGCGACGGAAGGTTTTCGAAGCGGACAAATGACCACCTTGGCGCATGACCGCGGTTCCGGCATGATCGGACGGCCGTCACATTGACGTTTACGTAAACTGGATGTACCCGGAGAACCATCGTCGGCCGGGGCTCCGAACCGCGATATCGGCCCGAACGCCGCCGCCCGTCAAGGGCGGCCGGCCGATCGCCCCCCGCGGCTCCGGCCGCCGGTTTCGCCCGTGCCACCCGGCGCCGGGCGGCCCGGCCCGGGCGGACGCCTCGATTCGATAAAAGGACGCAGCATGAGTTTTCGCTCCCCGGTCGCCGCCGTCTCCGCCGCCCTCGACGCCTCCGGCTTCGGCCGTCTCGTCGACGACGGCGTCTTTCCGGAGCTGTCGGCCGACCTCGCCGAGGCGATCCTCACCGAAGGCGGCCGCTTCGCCGCCGAGGTGGTCGCCCCGCTCGATCCGGTCGGCGACCGCGAGGGTGCCCGGCTTGAGAACGGCCGCGTCCGCATGCCCAAAGCCTTCAAGGCGGCCTACGGCGCCTGGGTCGAGGCCGGCTGGACCGGCGTCTCGGCCCCGGTGGATTTCGGCGGCCAGGGCCTGCCTCTGATGCTCAACATGGCGCTGTTCGACCTTTGGAACGCCGCCTCGCCGGCTTTCGCCATCGGCCCGGTGCTGACCATCGGCGCCATCGAGGCGATCGCCGCCCACGCCTCGGACGAGTTGAAGGCGCTCTACCTGCCGAAGCTCGTCTCCGGCGCCTTTACCGGGACGATGAACCTCACCGAGCCTCAGGCCGGCTCGGACCTCGGCGCGCTGCGGACCCGGGCCGAGCGGGCCGCGGACGGCACCTACCGCATCACCGGACAGAAGATCTTCATCACCTACGGCGACCACGACCTCACCGACAACATCGTCCACCTCGTGCTCGCCCGCCTGCCGGACGCGCCGGCCGGCACCCGCGGCATCTCGCTGTTCCTCGTCCCGAAGCGGCTGCCCGACGCGGACGGCGAGCCCGGGGTCGCCAACGACGTCGCCGTCGCCGGCATCGAGGAGAAGCTCGGCCTCCACGGTTCGCCGACCTGCACCATGGTGTTCGGCGAGGGCGGCGGGGCCACCGGCTGGCTGGTCGGCGAGGAGAACCGGGGCCTCGCCGCGATGTTCACGATGATGAACGCCGCCCGTCTCGCCGTCGCCATCCAGGGCGTCGGCGTCGCCGAGCGGGCGACGCGCAGGGCCGCCGCTTTCGCCGCCGAGCGCCGGCAGGGCCGCGCGCCCGGGGAGCCCGGACCGGGCATGAGCCCGATCCTCGCCCACCCGGACGTCAAGGTCATGCTGATGCGCATGCGCGCGCTGACCGACGCCGCCCGCGCCATCGCCTACGATCTCGCCCACGCCATCGACCGCGAGCACACGGCGCCGGACGAGGAAACCCGCAGCTTCTGGGCCGCCCGCGCCGCGCTGCTGACGCCGGTCGCCAAGGCCTTCGCCACCGACGTCGGCTCCGAGGTCGCCTCGCTCGGCGTCCAGGTCCACGGCGGCATGGGCTACATCGAGGAGACCGGCGCGGCGCAGCACATGCGCGACGCCCGCATCTTCCAGATCTACGAGGGCACCAACGGCATCCAGGCGATCGACCTCGTCACCCGCAAGCTGACGCTCGGCGAGGGCGCCGCCTTCAAGGCCTGGATCGAGAGCCTGCGGGCGAACCTCGCCGAAGTGCGCGCCGCCCGTCCCGGCCTCGGCCCGGCGCTGGAGAGGGCCGGTTCGGCGATCGGCGACGCGGTCTTCGCGGCGAACTGGCTCGGCCGGGCGCTGCAGGAGGGCCGTCAGGCCGACGCCCTCGCCGGCGCCACCGCCTTCCTGCGCATGGTCGCACTGGCCGCCGGCGGCGCCTGCCTGCTGCGGGCCGCGGCGGGCGAGGGCGAGGGAGGCGGGCCGCGTTCCCTCGTCGCCCGCTTCTTCGCCGCCGACCAGCTGCCGCTCGTCCCCGGCCTCGGCCAGGTCGTCGCCCAGACCGGATCGGTGCTGGCCGACGTCTCGCCACAGCTGCTCGCGGAGATGAATACGGACTGACCTGCGGCACCGACGATTTGGGCCTGTCGACGCTTTTCGGGCGAAGGCGACGCGGGGGTGTCGGCCTCCGGCCACGATCCTGGGACTTTCGGACGAGCGGAAATGTTGCGAGCCGGCTGTGAGCCGCGGGTGAAGGAGAGGGACGGGGCATGGATGCGGCGATCGTCGTCGAGGACATCGGCCCGGTGCGGCGGATCGCCATCGCCCGGCCGGAGAAGAAGAACGCCCTCACCGCGGCGATGTACGCCGCCCTGACCGAGGCCCTCGTGGGCGTGCGGGCCGGCGGTGAGGGGACCGGCGGTGAGGGGACCGCGCACCCAAGCCGACCGGAAGCTCTACAAGGCTGCCATGCAGCGAGCGATCACGGAGCATCCTCGTTTGGACGTCGTGGAAGACGAGGTCCTGGATATCGAGATCTCCAATGGGCGTGTCGCCAGCGTGGTTCTTGAAGGCGGGAAGCGTATTTCCTGCGGTGCGGTGGTGCTGACCACAGGAACGTTCCTGCGAGGGCTTATCCATATTGGGGAAAGACGGTTTCCAGCGGGGCGCATGAACGAGAAGGCCTCGTTCGGCTTGTCCGAGACGATGGCT
>CALCDT010000217.1 GCA_937900425.1 uncultured Alphaproteobacteria bacterium
TACCTGCTCGGCACCGACGCCGTCGGCCGCGACCTGCTCTCGCGCCTCATCTTCGGCGCCCGCTACTCGCTGGTGATCGGCCTCTTCGTCGTCACACTCGCCCTCGTCGTCGGCATCGCCCTCGGGCTCGTCGCCGGCTTCGTCGGCGGCTGGGTCGACACCGTCATCATGCGGGTGATGGACGTCGTGCTGTCGTTCCCGAGCCTGCTCCTCGCCCTCGTCCTCGTCGCCATCCTCGGCCCCGGCCTGATGAACGCGATGATCGCCATCACGCTGGTGCTGCAGCCGCACTTCGTCCGGCTGACGCGCTCGGCGGTGATGGCCGAGCGCGGCAAGGACTACGTCATCGCGGTGCGCACCGCCGGCGCCGGGCCGCTGCGCATAATGGTCCGCACCGTACTGCCGAACTGCATGGCGCCGCTGATCGTCCAGGCGACGCTGTCGTTCTCGAACGCCATCCTGGAGGCGGCGGCGCTCGGCTTCCTCGGCATGGGCGCGCAGCCGCCGACGCCGGAATGGGGCACGATGCTCGCCGAGGCACGCGAGTTCATCCTCCGCGCCTGGTGGGTCGTCACCTTCCCCGGCCTCGCCATCCTGCTGACGGTGCTCGCCATCAACCTCGTCGGCGACGGCCTGCGCGACGCCCTCGACCCGAAGCTGAAGCGGGGGTGAGGAAATGGATGCGCGGCGCCTCGACGACGTGTCTGCGCCGCCCCTGCGCCCGCGGAGCGGACGGCGGGTGAGAACTTCGGACCGGCGGGCGGACGCGAGCCCGGCGCGGCACGGTCCCCCGGACAGACGCCAACCCCGCGACCCTGAGCGCGACGAGGTAAGTTTCACAGCATGCCCCTCCTCGACATCCAGAACCTGACCGTCGAGTTCGCCACCCGGACGGGGCCGTTCCGGGCGGTGGACGGGGTCTCGCTCTCCATCGACATGGGCGAGGTCGTCTCGATCGTCGGCGAGTCTGGCTCCGGCAAGTCGGTGGCTATGCTGGCGCTGATGGGCCTGTTGCCACCGACGGCGACGATCACCGCCGACCGGCTCGCCTTCGACGGCAAGGACCTGCTCGGCATGGCGCCGCGAGCACGGCGCAAGATCATCGGCCACGAGATGGCGATGATCTTCCAGGAGCCGATGACGAGCCTCAATCCGTGCTTCACCGTCGGCTTCCAGATCGGCGAGGTGCTGAAGACACACCTCGGGCTGTCGGGCCAGGCGAAGCGCGAGCGGGCGGCCGAACTGCTCAGGCTCGTCGGCATCCCGGAGCCGGAGCGGCGCCTCGCCGCCTTCCCGCACCAGATGTCGGGCGGCATGAGCCAGCGGGTGATGATCGCGATGGCGCTCGCCGCCGGGCCGAAGCTGCTCATCGCCGACGAGCCGACGACGGCCCTCGACGTGACAATCCAGGCGCAGATCCTCGACCTCCTGCTCCGCATCCAGCACGAGACCGGCATGGCGCTGGTGCTGATCACCCACGACATGGGTGTCGTCGCCGAGACCGCCGACCGGGTGGTCGTCCAGTATGCCGGCCAGCAGATCGAGCAGCAGCGGACCGAGGGCCTGTTCCGCGATCCGCACCACCCCTATACGGCTGCGCTCCTCGCCGCCCTGCCGGAGCGCGCGACGGAGCGACGGCTGCCGGCGATCCCCGGCGTCGTCCCCGGCGCCGTCGACCGGCCGAGTGGCTGCCTGTTCTCGCCGCGCTGCCGCTTCGCCACCGACCACTGCCGCGCGGTGCCCCCGGTACCGGCGAGCCCCGAACTCGGCTTCGCCCGCTGCCACACGCCGCTCGTCGACGGCGTGCCTCAGCCGCTTCGGGTGCCGGCATGAGCGCCCCGGTCGTCGTCGCCCGCGATCTCTCGCGCCTCTACGAGGTGTCGCGCGGCCCGTTCCGGCCGGCCGGCGTCGTGCACGCGCTGTCAGGCGTGTCGTTCACGCTGCGGCCCGGACAGACGCTCGCCGTCGTCGGCGAATCGGGGTCGGGCAAGTCGACGCTCGCCCGGCTGGTCACGATGATCGAGCCGCCGAGCGGCGGCCACCTGACCATCGACGGCATCGACGTGCTCAACGCGCCGGCCTCGGCCGCCCGCGAGTTGCGCCGCGACGTGCAGATCGTCTTCCAGAACCCCTACGGCTCGCTCAATCCGCGCCAGACCATCGGCACGCAGATCGAGGAGCCGCTGATCCTCAACAGCGACATGGGCCGCGACGAGCGGCGCGAGGCCGTCGCCGAGATGCTCAGACGGGTCGGCCTGCGCCCCGAGCACGCCGCCCGCTATCCGCACATGTTCTCCGGCGGCCAGCGCCAGCGCATCGCCATCGCCCGGGCGCTGGTGCTGCGACCGAAGGTGCTGGTGCTCGACGAACCGGTGTCGGCGCTCGATGTCTCGGTGCGGGCGCAGGTGCTGAACCTGCTCGCCGAGCTGCAGGAGGCGTTCTCGCTCGCCTACCTGTTCGTCAGCCACGACCTGACGGTGGTGCGGCACATCGCCGACGAGGTGCTGGTCATGTATCTCGGCCGCGCCGTCGAGCAGGGCGTGCGCGACGCCATCTTCGAGGATCCCCGCCATCCGTACACCAAGGCGCTGCTGTCGGCGACGCCTATGGCGGACCCTGGGCGGACGAAGGAGCGGATCGTGCTCGAGGGCGAGCTGCCCTCGCCGTTCAACCCACCGCCCGGCTGCGCCTTCAACCCGCGCTGCCGCGAGGTCGCCGCCCGCTGCCGGGTCGAGCGGCCCCGCGAGCTGCCGGTTGCCGGCCGCGAGGTCGCCTGCTGGGTGGCCCAGGGCGCCGCCTGAAGCGGTGGAAGATCTGCACAGACAGTTGGCATGCCCGTTTTCCCTCCACTAGGATCGGACACGGGTGAGGCGACAGGGGTGCGTGAGGATGACGGTGGCGAGCGAGGCCACGGCGAGACCGGCCGATGCGCGCCCGCCCGTCCTCGAGGCTCGCGGGATCGTCAAGCGGTTCGGTGCGCTGGTGGCGAACGCCGGCATCGACCTCACCGTCGGCCAGGGTGAGATTCACGCCCTCCTCGGCGAGAACGGCGCCGGCAAGTCGACCCTCGTCAAGGTGCTCTACGGCGCCCTGCAGCCGAACGAGGGCGAGATCGCGTGGTTCGGCAAGCCGGTCACGATCGCCGACCCGGCCGAGGCCCGCGCCCTCGGCATCGGCATGGTGTTCCAACACTTCTCGCTGTTCGAGGCGCTGACCGTCGCCGAGAACGTGTCGCTCGGCCTGCCCGGCGACCGCAGTCTCGCCGAGGTGACGCGCGAGATCCGCACGGTCTCGGAAGGCTTCGGGCTGCCGATCGACCCCGGCCGCGTCGTCCGCGACCTCTCGGTCGGCGAGCGGCAACGCATCGAGATCGTCCGCGCGCTGCTCCAGGACCCGAAGCTCCTCATCATGG
>CALCDT010000218.1 GCA_937900425.1 uncultured Alphaproteobacteria bacterium
CGGCCATGTCGGCGGCGGTCGCTTCCGGAACCCGCGCGATGATCTCGCCGGTCAGCGGCGTCCGCACGGCGCGTGAGCCACCGGAGACCGCCGCGGCGGGGACGTCGAGTGCGGCGAGGACGCGCGCCACCTCGTCGGCGATGGAACCGGGCTTTGTCACTTTGCTGTCCACGACGCGCACCTCGAATTCTCGTTCGCACCGTCGCCGCGGCGGCGGGCGGGCCGTGGCGCTCATAGCATTTGTGGCGTCGGGCGCGAAAGCGCACTCCGCCAACGCCGGATCGCAGCGACGTACCGCGCCGCCGGCCCGTTCGCTCGGATGCCGGGCGGCCGACGGCCGGCCCTTGCCTGCGACCGCCCGTGCGGGCAACACTCCCGCGCCCCTGCCGGAGCCTTTCATGTCGTTCGATCCTGCCGCTGTCGATTGGGCGGCCGCCCTCACTATCGTCGCGGCCTTTGGCCTCGGCGGCATGGTCAAGGGTCTCACCGGGATGGGGATGCCGCTGGTGGCGATCCCGATCCTCGCCGGTGTCTTCAGCGTGCCGGACGCCATCGCCCTGATGACGGTGCCGGTGCTCGTCACCAACGCCTGGCAGCTCACCTCGCTGCGGGCGGCGCTCGCCGGCGGCCAGATCCGCTTCCTGGTGCCGATGCTCACCGCCGGGGCCGTCGGCGTCGTCTGCGGCACGGCGCTGCTCGTCGCCATCGACGACGCGACGCTGATGCTGACCCTCGCCGGGCTGCTGCTCGGCTATGTCGGGCTGCGCCTCGCCCATCCCGATTTCCGCATCGGCCCGCGCGCCGGCACCGTGGCGGCGGCGCCCGTCGGGCTCGCCGCCGGCGTGCTGCAGGGCGCGACCGGCGTCTCGGCGCCGATCGGCGTGACCTTCATCCACGCCATGCGCTTCGACCGAGACACCCACGTCTTCGCCGTCTCGGCGATGTTCGGGCTGTTCGCCGTCACCCAGACGACCTCGCTCGCCCTCGCCGGGGTGCTGTCGGCGCCACGGCTCGTCGAGAGCGCCTTCGCGCTGCTGCCGACCGCCGTGGCGATGGCGATCGGGTCGGCGCTGGGCCGGCGGTTCAGCCGGGCGACCTTCGACCGGCTCATTCTGGCGCTGCTGACGCTGTCGGCGGCGAAGATGATCGTCGACGCATTCATCTGAGCGGCGGGGCGCGGATCGCGGGGACGCGGATTGCGGATGTTGCTTTTCGCCCATCGGGGCGGATCTAATGGCGACACGCCCGCCCGTGCCGCGCGGCGATCCCGAACGGAAGACGCCCGGTGAGCTTCGCCGTCCCCGATCCCGCGCCCGCCGCCGCACGCCGCAAGGAGGCTCGCCAGCGGGCCATCGTCACGGTGGTTCGCGAGCGCGGCTTCGCCTCGTTCGAGGAACTGGCGACGCGGCTCTCGGTGACGACCCAGACGATCCGCCGCGACGTCGTCGACCTCGAGGCGGCCGGCCTCGTCCGCCGCTACCACGGCGGCGCCGGCCTGCCGACCACCGTCGACGCCGCCTACTACAACCGCCGCAAGGTGGCGAACGTCGCCGGCAAGAGGCGCATCGCCGCGCGGGTCGCGGAGCTGGTGCCCGACGGCGCGTCGCTGTTCCTCGACGCGGGCACGACCATGGAGGCGGTGGCCGAGGCGCTGCACGGCCGCCGCGGGCTCAAGGCGGTGACCTACAATCTGCGCGTCGCCAACCTCCTCGCCGAGGCCGGCGAGGTGTCGATCGCCGTGCCGGGCGGCGTCGTCCGCAACGCCGATTCGAGCGTCTTCGGCGAGGGCGCCGCGACCTTCCTCCGGCGCTTCCGCTTCGATATCGCCCTCATCGGTGTCAGCGGCATCGACGAGGAGGGGATGATGCTCGACGACGACTACGACGAGGTCGAGCTCGTCCGTGCCGCCATCGACCAGTCGCGCC
The DNA here is from genome assembly GCA_937900425.1 of uncultured Alphaproteobacteria bacterium. Lineage (GTDB taxonomy): Bacteria > Pseudomonadota > Alphaproteobacteria > Rhizobiales > Pleomorphomonadaceae > CALCDT01. The sequence continues at coordinate 1,926 of CALCDT010000218.1, forward strand.
GGGTGATCCTCGCCACCGACGCCTCGAAGTTCGGCCAGGGCGGTCTCGTCTGTCTCGGCCCGGCGACGGACGTCTCGGTCCTCGTCACCGACGCCGAGCCGCCGCCGGCGCTGGCGCGGCTCCTCGCGGCGGCGTCGGTGGAGCTGCACGTCGTCTGAGGCGCGCGGGGGAGCTGCCTCCGCACCTCCCGTCAATGTCGTTTTCCCGACAGACCCTGTCACATTGATGTGACGAGCCGCCGGGAGGATGTCGCCGGCCGCCCGGTCATTCCCGCGGGCGGTCGATCGACGACCTCCCGGAGACGACCGATGCAATCACCGCTGATCGAGCCGATGCACCGCCGGCGCTTCCTCGACCTGTCGTGGCGGGGCGTCGGCGCCGCCATGGCGCTGGCGCTGGTGCCGGGCGACGATCTCTTCGCCGCGCGGCTCGGCACCGATCCGTTCACCCTCGGCGTCGCCTCGGGCGACCCGACCCCCGACGGCGCGGTCCTGTGGACGCGCCTCGCGCCCGACCCGCTCGTCGGTGGCGGCATGCCGGCGAAGCCGGTGAAGGTCGGCTGGCGCGTCGCCACCGATCGGCGGATGCGCTGGGTCGTCGAGAGCGGCGTCGCCACGGCCGCGCCGGAGCTCGCCCACTCGGTCCACGTCGAGGTCGGCGGCCTGAAGCCGGGGCGGGACTACTTCTACCAGTTCTCCTGTGGCGCGGAGGAGAGCCCGATCGGCCACTTCCGCACCGCCCCGACGGTGATGGCGCGGCTCGGCGCGCTCGATTTCGCCGTCGTCACCTGCCAGAAATGGAACGACGGCTACTACACGGTGCTGCGCGACGTCGCCGCCGCCGATCTCGACGCGGTGTTCCACTGCGGCGACTATCTGTACGAATATTCGCCGCTGGAGAACCGCCGCGGCGTCCGCCTCGATCCGGAGCGCTTCTCCGGCGAGACCGTGACCCTCGCCCGCTACCGCGACCAGTACGCCCTCTACAAGCTCGACCCCGACCTGCAGGCGGCCCATGCCGCGCACCCGTTCATCGTCGTCTGGGACGACCACGAGGACATGCCGATCCGCCGGCGGCCGAAGGGGCCTCGCAACGACCTGACGATCTTCCGCCGGCTGCGCTACGGCGATCTCGCCAGCTTCGTCATGCTCGACGACCGCCAGTACCGCTCGCCGAACCCGTGCGGCAACGGCGAGTCCGGGCGCTGCGAGGCGGCCTTCGATCCCGGTGTGACGATGCTCGGCGAGCGGCAGGAGGCATGGTTCGCCGACGGCATGCGGAAGGCTGATACGGAGTGGACCTTCATCGTCCAGCAGTTGCTGGTCGCCCAGCTCGACCACGACCCGGACCGGCGCGAGCAGCGCTTCTGGAACGACGCCTGGGACGGCTATCCCGGCGCGCGCCGGCGTCTGCTCGAGACGATCCGGGACGCGAAGGCGAAGAACCCGGTGATCCTCACCGGCGACTGGCACTCGACCTTCGTCAACGACATCAAGCTCGACTTCGACAGCCGCTACGCGCCGGCGATGGCGACGGAATTCGTCACCCCGGCGATCACCTCGGGCGGCGACGAGGAGCCGTACGGCCCCTATTACGGGCCGATGATCCCGTACAACCAGCACATCCGCTATTACGACGGCGACCGCCGCGGCCACTTCCGCATGAAGCTCACCCGCAACGAGCTCACCGGGGAGCTGCGCTTCGTCAACAGGGTCGAGGTGAAGGACGGCAAGCCCTACCGGGCCGCCCGCTTCACCGTCGAGAGCGGCAGCGCCGGCGCCCACGTCGACCGGGTCTGAAGCCGGCGCAGCCGGCAGGGGGGGGGGGCGGCGCTGCCGCGTCGCCCGTTTCCCGCCGGGGCGACGTGGTCAGCGCCGCTCAGGCGTCGAGCAGCGCCTCGATTCCGGCGATGCTGTCGAGCACCGCGTCGGCGTCCGCGGCGAGGCTGTCGCGAGTGCCGGTGCCGGTGAGGACGCCGACGACGAGGCCGGCGCCGCCCGACCGGCCCATGTGGAGGTCGTGGCTGTTGTCGCCGACGACGGCGACCGCGCCGGCGTCGAGGCCGGTCGCGGCGCAGAAGGCGTGCAGCATGCCCGGCCCCGGCTTGATGCCGTGGCCGCTGTCGTAGCCGGCGCAGAAGTCGACGAGATCGGCGAGGCCGAAGCGCTCGACCGTCGCGGTCACCGCCGCGACGCTGTCGCTCGAGGCGATGCCGAGTCGCAGCCCGCGCCGCCGCAACCGGCCGAACAGCGCCGGAAGGTCGGTCACCGGAACGGCGGTGTCGACGGAGGAGTGGAACAGCCGGTCCAGCCGCTCGGTCAATTCCTCGACGCGGTAGGGGCTGCCGGCGAGCACCCAGGCGGCGGCGATCTCGGCGGAGGTGGCGGCGGCGAGGAGACTGTCGGGCGCGGCGCGGCCGGTCGCCGGCTCGCCGCC
>CALCDT010000219.1 GCA_937900425.1 uncultured Alphaproteobacteria bacterium
GCCGGATAGGCGTGGTAGCAGTTGGTCCACACGCGCCCGGCCTGGATGGCGCGGCCGAAGCGGTAGGCCCGCGAGCCGTCGCGCGACCAGACGCCGGCGCCGAGGCCGTAGAGGGTGTCGTTGGCGATCGAAAGCGCCTCCTCCTCGGTCTCGAAGGTGGTGACGGAGACCACCGGGCCGAAGATCTCCTCCTGGAACACCCGCATCTTGTTGTGGCCCTCGAGCACGGTCGGCTTGACGTAGTAGCCGGTCTCGAGCTCGCCCGGCAGGGTCGCCCGGCCGCCGCCGGTCAGCACCTTCGCGCCCTCGGCGCGGCCGATGTCGATGTAGGACAGGATCTTCTCGAGCTGGTCGATCGAGGCCTGGGCGCCGATCATGGTCGAGGGGTCGAGCGGGTGGCCCTGGCGGATCTTCTCGACCCGGGCGATGGCCTTCTCCATGAAGCGGTCGTAGATCGACTTCTGGACCAGCGCCCGGCTCGGGCAGGTGCAGACCTCGCCCTGATTGAGGGCGAACATGGTGAAGCCCTCGAGCGCCTTGTCGAAGAAATCGTCGTCGTCGGCCATCACGTCGGCGAAGAAGATGTTCGGGCTCTTGCCGCCGAGCTCCAGCGTCACCGGGATGATGTTCTCCGAGGCGTACTGCATGATCAGGCGGCCGGTCGTCGTCTCGCCGGTGAAGGCGATCTTGGCGATGCGCTTGTTCTGCGCCAGCGGCTTGCCGGCCTCGATGCCGAAGCCGTTGACGACGTTGAGCACGCCCGGCGGCAGGATGTCCTTGATGAGGTCGACGAGCACCATGATGCCCATCGGCGTCTGCTCGGCCGGCTTCAGCACCACGCAGTTGCCGGCGGCGATGGCCGGGGCGAGCTTCCAGGCGGCCATCAGGATCGGGAAGTTCCACGGGATGATCTGGCCGACGACGCCGAGCGGCTCGTGGAAGTGGTAGGCGATGGTGTCGTGGTCGACCTCGCCGATCGAGCCTTCCTGGGCGCGGATGCAGGCGGCGAAATAGCGGAAGTGGTCGATGGTCAGCGGCATGTCGGCCGCCGTGGTCTCGCGGATCGGCTTGCCGTTGTCGATCGACTCGGCCAGCGCCAGCAGCGACAGGTTCTCCTCGAGCCGGTCGGCGACGCGGTTGAGCAGCAGCGCGCGTTCGGCCGCCGACGTCCGGCCCCAGGCGTCCTTGGCCTTGTGGGCGGCGTCGAGGGCGAGCTCGATGTCGGCGGCCTTGGAACGGGCGACCTCGCAGACCTTCTTGCCGGTGATCGGGCTGAGATTGTCGAAGTATTCGCCGTCGACCGGCGCGACCCAGGCACCGCCGATGAAGTTGTCGTAGCGGGTGCGCCAGAGCGCGCTGGCCTTCAGCTTCTCGATTTCCTGATGCAGCATGGTGGTTTCCTCCACGAGACCGGGTTCGTCCCTGCCGCGGACCTAAATCGAAAAAGCCGGATGCAGCCATTCGACGAAGGTCGACAGCGTCAAGGCGCCGCCCGCCCGCGCCACAGACCGACGCCACCGCCCTGCGATCCGATTTCCTCCGCGCCGCCCTGCACTTGTCACCCCTTCGCCGCGGCGGAACGGCCGCCGCACCGGTGCGGCGTCGCGTGCGGTCTTCGACCAATGGGGGAGCGGCGATCGGCGCCGGCCGGCGCGGTTTACCCCCGGCGGGGGCTGGGCTATCGTCCTTTCGCAGTCGCGAAGGCGCCGGTGTCCGCCGGTCCGCGAACGACGCCACGAAACAAGAACGAAGAGGCAGAAGACGTGACGCTGAAGCTCACCATCGTCGGCTCCCGCTGGTTCGGGGCCGCCGCGCTCGAAGCCATCGCGAAGGAGGACGTCGAGATCCTCGCCGTCGTCGTTCTCGCCGAGGACGACCGCCTCGCCATCGCCGCCCGCGCCGCCGGTCTGCCGGTCGCCGTCCAGGCCGACCCGAAATTCGTGCCCGCCGAGATGATCGCCGAGGGCACCGATCTCGTCGTCACCGCGCACAGCCACGCCCGCATCGGCGCCGACGCCCTCGCCAAGGCCCGGCTCGGCGGCATCGGCTACCATCCCTCGCTGCTGCCGCGCCACCGCGGCATGGCGGCGGTCGAATGGACCGTCAAGGCCGGCGACCCGATCGCCGGCGGCACGATCTACCATCTCGCCGAGCGCATGGACGCCGGCGCCATCGCCATGCAGGACTGGTGCTTCGTGAAACCGGGCGAGGACGCCCGCAGCCTGTGGGAGCGCGCCCTCGCCCCGCTCGGCCTCGACCTCATGGTCCGCGTCGTCCGCCACGCCGCGACCCACGGCTCGATCCCCGCGATCCCCCAGCAGGAGGAGTTCGCGACGACGGCCCGCAAGAAGGATTTGTGAGGGCGCCGGCGCACCCAGTGCGGCCGGCGGCCGACCTCAGTTCTCGGCGACGAGCTTGACCTTGGAGCCGGCCACCGGCTGCTCGCCGGGGCCGTAGCCGTTGAGTACCCGGAGAAGCTGCTCGGGGCGGTCGAGGAAGGCCATGCGGCGGGCGAGGACTTCCACCGTTTCGCCCGGCCGCACCGTGCGCGTGCGCAGCACCAGCGGCTTGAGCCCGGCCTGGTCCGACGGCGTCAGCGCCCGGAAGCTCTCGATCGTCGAGGCGAACGCCCGCTCGAAGGCCGGATCGGGATTGCGGGTCGCGAACAGGAAGCGGTAGGTGCCGTCGCCGAAACGGACCACGGCGATGCGGTAGGTGTAGCCGCGCGCGCTCGCCGAGGCGCTGGCGACAGGCAGGCCGTTGATCGAGAAGGTGCGCAGCGTCGTCCGGTCGAGACCGTTGATCCAGCCCGACGTCAGATAGTCGACCAGCGAGGCGCCGGGCGCGATGTCGGCGCCGTCGAAGCGGATCGCCGTCCCTTGCGCGTCGGTCGCCAGCACCGCCTTGGCGGTGTTCTCCAGCACGAAGCCCGCCGGCACGGTGAAGCCGAGGCCGAGCTTGGCGTGCAGGAAGTTCTGGCCGCGGACGTAGCCCTCCTCCGGATCGTCGCCGTACATCAGCCCGTCGATCAGCGTGAGATAGGCGTCGCGGTCCTGCAGCCCGCCGCCGCCGCCGAGCCCTTCGGCCACGGCGATGGCCTGGGTCAGGCGCTCGGGCGTCGAGGGATGGGAAGAGAGGAAGTCGACGTCGTCGCTTTCGGTCGGCACCGCGGTGCGATAGGCGGCGAAGGCGGCCATTGTCTTGAGGAACCGCGCGGCGGCCAAGGGGTCGTAGCCGGCTTTCGCCAGGGTGCGGATGCCGATCTCGTCGGCCTGCAGTTCCTGGACCTGGGAGAAGCGGGCGAGCGACAGCTGGGTCGAAGCGAGGGCGAGGCGGACCGCGGCCGGATCGTCGATCACGTCGCGCACCGCCTTGGTGGCGACCCGCGCCGCCTCGGTCTTCTCCTGCCGGGCGATGGCGTGGCGCGCGGTGACGTGGGCCATTTCGTGGGAGATGACGGCCGCGACCTCGGAACTGTCGGTGGCGAGCGCCAGCAGGCCGCGGGTGACGTAGACGTAGCCGCCCGGCAGCGCGAAGGCGTTGACGCTCGGCGAGTTGAGGATCGTGACCCGGTAGCTGCGCCAGGGCTCGTCGGTGGCGGCGACCAGCCGGCCGACGATCCGTGCGATCGCCAGCACCGCCTTCTGGTCGTCGTAGGTGCCGCCGTAGGCGGCGAGGATCTTGGGGTGCTCGCGCTCGGCGATCGCCACCTCTCGGGGATCGGGCGCCCGCGCCGGCTGCGGCGCCGGCGCGGCGGTGGCGAGCGCGCCGATCGCGGTGTCGGGTTCGCCACCGGTCAGCGTCGACAGGCAGCCGGACAGCAGCAGCGCCAGCCCGGCGGCCGTCGCGAGCAGGCGGGTGCGGTTGCGGGTGGAGGAGCGGTCGCGCGTCACTTCACCCTCAACGCCCGTTCGTCGGAAAGGTCGATCGCCGGCCCGCCGCTCTCGCGCAGGAAGCCGCGCGCCTCGACGACGTGGTCGGCGAGGAGTTCATCGAGCTGGTCCACGAGCCTGTCCGCATCATCCACCGGGCTCTTCAAGAGACGTACCGCGAGGTCGCGGCGCATGGTTATCGTCAAATCAGTGGCCCAATCATGGCCGAAGTTCAAATAGTAGCGCGCCCCGCCGCCGCCAACCGACAGAACCCGTCCGGCGACGACGACATAGTCGGAAACGTGACCGCCGAGAGCGGGATCGGCCGCGTCGATCGGCATCCCGCCCGGCCCCCACACCCCGGCCCCCGCCGCCCGCCCGCGCGCCTCGGCGGCTTCGAGAATCGCCCCGCACGGCAGGTCTTCGCCCGAGAGCAGGCCGAGGCCGCGGGCGAGGATGTCCGCCTGCATCAGGTGCCTGCGACCCGCCGGTGCGCCGTCCGCCATCCGCTCCGCTTCCCCGTCGAGGACGACGAGCGCGGGCAGGCGCCGGCGGCGGTCCGGCTTGGGCTCGCCGACGGTCCGGTAGCGGATCGCCCGCCCCGCGAGCCCGTCGACCAGCGCCCGCGCCGAGACGGGGTCGACGATCTCGATCCCGGCGAGCCGGAGCCCGGTCTCCTCCCCGGAAAGGCGCAGGCCAATGCCGTCGTCCGGTCCGGCGATCGTCGCCGCAACCGTCACCCCGAGGCAGTCGCCGACGTCCTGCGCGGCACCGGCATCATCGGCCGAGGCGGACGAGGGGGCGATGGCGAAGAGGGCGAGCGCGACGACGGCCGCGAACGTCTCCCTTCGCCGATGCCGATCCCGTCCGACCCGCCGCATCGCTCGCCTCCGTCCGCCCGCGACGCCGCATCCGCGCCCGACGCCCACAGATCCGTCACCTCAGTATAGCACGGCAATCTTCGCAGGTGCAGCATAAGTCCGACCGCCCGGGCGCCGCCTGCCGCCGATCCCCGCCCGCCGATGCTCGCACCACCGTTGGTGAACGGATCTGCGAGGGCTGTTCTCGCCGCGCACATGTGCTATGGAAGCGGCGCATGCGGCCCGCCTCCCGGCGGGTCCACGGCAGGCCGCAGGCCGGCTCCCGGTAGCTCAGCAGGATAGAGCAACGGTTTCCTAAACCGTAGGTCAGGGGTTCGAATCCCTTCCGGGAGACCAGCGGCGCAAGTGTCCCGCCCGGAAAAGCGGCTCGCGAAAACCGGCATCGCCGCACCGCCGCGCTCCCCGCTTCGACAGCGCCCGGCTGGTGAAGCCCGGCATCCTTCATTCGTCTCGCTCCAAACAGGCTCAAGCGTCGGCCGGATCGCCTGCGAATGTCGTCGGCGTTTTCGGCTTGATCCGGAGGCCGGCCGGGTCCATCTATACCTTAAAAGCATTCCAAGGAGGGCGGCTCCGCCGTCGACGCGCCATGTTCATCCAGACCGAAGCGACCCCCAATCCCGCGACCCTCAAGTTCCTGCCCGGCAAGGTGGTCTGGGCCGAAGGCCCGCTCGAGTTCGTCACCGAGGAGGACGCCGAACGCTCGCCGCTGGCCCAGGCGATCTTCGCCGTCCCCGGCGTCACCGCGGTGTTCCTCGGCTACGACTTCGTCACCGTCACCAAGGACGCCACCGACTGGGCCCACATGAAGCCGGCGATCCTCGGCGCCATCATGGAGCATTTCGTCTCCGGCACGCCGACCGTGCTCACCGACGAGCCGGCCGCCGCCGGCGAGGAGGATTTCGACGAGGCCGACGCCGAGACCGTGGCGACGATCAAGGAACTGCTCGAAACGCGGGTCCGCCCGGCCGTCGCCCAGGACGGCGGCGACATCACCTTCCGCTCGTTCCGCGACGGCGTCGTCTATCTCAACATGCGCGGCGCCTGCGCCGGCTGCCCGTCGTCGACGGCGACCCTGCGCCACGGCATCCAGAACCTGCTCAAGCATTTTCTTCCGGACGTCCAGGAAGTGCGCGCCGTCGCCTGAGCGCACTTGTCACCCGGGCGGATCGTCCGGACCGGTCGGCTCATCGCCCCGCAGATTCACGGCCGCTCCCTCACACGGGGCGGCCGTCGCCGTTTCGGCCCGAACCCGTGGGCTCGTTGCTCGATCGGCAGGCAGATTGGCGACACCGATGGCCGGCTTGGCGGCACGTCCTGGAAATTAGCATCGTTTCATTGAACAATGTGTTTGCCAGTCGGGCTCTCGACCCGCGGTCCTGACGGACTATCTCTTACGCATTCGCAGGACGCCCGACGGCGTCATGCACCGAATGCATGGAGACTGTCATGGACGCCCGCGTACCCGTCACCCGCGCCCCGCTCGACGCCGAAGCCCTCGACATCCTGTTCCGCAAGGCCCGCACCCACAACGACTGGCTCGACAAGCCGGTCTCGCGCGAGACGCTGGAAGAGATCGCCCGCCTCGCCGAGTGGGGTCCGACGGCGGTCAACGCCCTTCCGGCCCGCTTCGCCTTCGTCACCACCGCCGACGCCAAGGCGCGGCTGAAGCCGCTGCTCTCGCCCGGCAACGTCGACAAGACCATGGCGGCACCGGTGACGGTGATCGTCGCCCACGACATGGCCTTCTACGACCTCCTGCCCAAGACCTTCCCCCACGCCGACGCCCGCGCCTGGTTCGCCGGCGGCCCCGAGGACAAGATCCGCGCCACCGCCCACCAGTCGGCGACGCTGCAGGCCGCCTACCTGATCCTCGCCGCCCGCGCCCTCGGCCTCGACACCGGCCCGATGGCCGGCTTCGACGCCGCCGGCATCGACGCCGAGTTCTTCGCCGGAACGACGTGGAAGTCGTCGCTGCTGATCAACCTCGGCTACGGCGACGAGGCCAGGCTGCACCCGCGCAATCCGCGCCTCGACCTTCCCGAGTTCACCCGCTTCCTCTAGGAGGGCGCAGACGAACCGCGGCCGCGTCCCGGCGGCCACCAGTCCGCCGGTTCGTCCGTCTGCCCGTTCGACCCATTGCCTGCGCGATACGGAAAAGGCCGCCGGATCCTGCGATCCGGCGGCCTTTTCCTCGTCAGGACTCGCGGGAAGAACCGGTTCAGGCCGCCTCTTCCTCCACGCTCTCTTCGTCCTCGGCGACGTCCTCGCCGCGGCTCGCCGCGCGCTTCGGGCTCTTGGTCAGGTTGTCCTCGATCCGGCGCACCGCCTCGGTCTCGGTGATGCGCAGCACGGCGGAGATCTCGCGGGCCATGCGGTCGAGGGCGGCTTCGTAGAGCTGGCGCTCGGAATAGGACTGCTCGGGCTGCGAGCTGGCCCGGTGCAGGTCGCGCACCACTTCGGAAATGGCGATCAGGTCGCCGGAGTTGATCTTCGCCTCGTATTCCTGGGCACGACGGCTCCACATGGTGCGCTTGACGCGCGCGCGGCCCTTGATGGTCTCGAGGGCCTTTTCCACCACGTCGCCTTCCGCCAGCTTGCGCATGCCGACGGCATCGCATTTGTGGGTCGGAACGCGCAGGGTCATCTTGTCCTTCTCGAAGCTGATCACGAACAGGTCGAGCTTCAGGCCGGCGATCTCCTGCTCCTCGATGGCGACGATCTGGCCGACACCGTGGGCGGGATAAACGATGGATTCACCGGTCTTGAAGCCGTTACGCTGGGAGGTCTTCTTGCTCGTGGCCATTCGCTTCATCACTCCTCGCTGCGACGGAACGCGACGTGATCGACGTGTCCCGGACGCGCGATGGGCAGGTCCGGTCGGGAGGATGACACGAAGGTGGCGTCTCGGATCACTGACTTTGATGAGGATCCGCAGTTCCGGCGAGCTCTCGCGTTGTTTCAGCCGATCAGGGTGACATCCAGAACGCATGGCCGGGGAGGACTTGCGAGGCCTCGGCGGCCGATCGGAACCGGGGCGGCTCCGACCAATAAAAAGGCCCCGGGTGGGGCGCTTCGCGACTGGAACTAAATGTCGACTGCCGGAGAAGTATATAGCAGACGATCGCCCGAAATGGAAGCCCCGACGGGCCGGCACGCCCCGACGGATCGGGGAGACGCCAGCCTCCGCATCGTTTTTTCGTTTTGCCGCCTGCCGGGAGTCACGGCCTCGCACCCCCTGCAGGCGACCCGTCGCCGGTTCACGGCGACCGGCCGGCTCAGTCGCCGCTCCCCGGCTCGGCCGAGAAATACTTCTCGAGCTTGTCGGGAACGCCGTCCATCTCCTTGGCATCGGCCGGAGGATCGCGGCGGGCCGTGATGTTCGGCCATTTCGACGCATAATCCGCGTTGAGCTTCAGCCACTTGTCGAGACCGGACTCGGTGTCCGGCTTGATCGCCTCGGCCGGGCATTCCGGCTCGCAGACGCCGCAGTCGATGCATTCGTCCGGATGGATGACGAGCATGTTCTCGCCCTCGTAGAAGCAGTCGACCGGACACACCTCGACGCAATCCGTGTACTTGCAGCGGATGCAGTTGTCGGTGACGACGTAGGTCATGACGGTTCTCCGGACCGCGGCGGCCGTTCCGCCGCGTCGTGCGGGTGGGTAGCGAAGTTTTCCGGGCGAGGCAAGAGGCCCGCCATACGGGATGTCCGCGACGGAAAAGCCCGGATGGGCGGATTTTGCGTCACCGGGCGCCGGCGCCGAAGGATTTCGTTGCGCAGGGCCGGAATGGCAGCCCCGCGTTGCGCGCAGTCCCCGCGACGGGAAACGACGCGCGGACGGAGATTTTTTTCGTCTTTCCTCTCGAAAGGGCCTCAGGTCCCGCCGTCCGGCCGGCCGGCGTCACTCCTGCGAACCGTCGCGTTCGAAGCGGCGGCGATCCTTCTTGGTCGGCCGGCCGCCGCCATGCACCACCGCCGGGGCGGGATCGACAGCCGGTACCGCCGGGGCGGCAGCCTCCGAGGCCGGCGCTCCGGCCGTCCCGACGCCGCCGTCCGCCGGCGCCGTGCCGATTTCCTCGTAGAGCAGCGCCGCCTCGGCCGCCGGACCGCGCCGTTCGCCGAGGCCGGCGACCTTGAGAACCCGGACCCGGCCCGCCACCGCGACGGTGGCGACGTCGCCGACTTTCAGCCCGTGCGCGGCGCTCGTCACCTTGACCTTGTTGACGCGGACCGCCCCCGACTGGACGAGGCGCGCGGCCAGCGTGCGCGTCTTGACGACCCGCACGAACCACAGCCACTTGTCGATGCGGATCTGCCCGTCCTTCACGACCCTGGAAGCCTCGTCCGGCGCCCCTTCGCCCCGCAACCGCAAACGCTCGCCCGCCGCGGCTCGTTCCGCCAGCGCTCACTTCTTGCGCGAGCGGGCCTCCATGTCGGCCTTGAGCGCCGCCAGCGCGGCGAAGGGCGAATCCGGGTCGGCCGGACGCTCGCGGCGCGGCCCCCGCTCCTCGGCGCGCCCGGCGGGACGGCTGTCGCCGCCCGGCCTGCCCTCGCCGCGCGGG
>CALCDT010000220.1 GCA_937900425.1 uncultured Alphaproteobacteria bacterium
ACCCGGACGACGACGTCGCCGACGACGACACCATCACGGGTGACGGTGCCCCGCATGAAGTTGGCGTCGCCGAGGAAGGCGGCGGCGAAGCGCGTGCGCGGCCGCTCGTAGATCTCGGCCGGGATGCCGTCCTGGACGATGCGGCCGCGATCGAGGATGGCGATGCGGTCGGACAGCGTCAGCGCCTCCTCCTGGTCGTGGGTGACGAAGACGGTGGTGAGGCCGCTCTCGCACTGGATGCGCTTCAGCTCGACCTGCATCTCCTGTCGCAGGCGGCGGTCGAGGGCCGAGAGCGGCTCGTCGAGGAGCAGCACCTTCGGCCGGGTGACGATCGCCCGGGCGAGGGCGACGCGCTGCTGCTGGCCGCCGGAGAGCTGCTTCGGCCGCCGGTCCTCGAAGCCCGCGAGGCGGACCATGTCGAGGGCGGCGCGCGCCCGCTTCGCCGCCTCGGCGCCGCGGATGCCGCGCCGGTTGAGGCCGAAGGCGACGTTGTCGAGGACGCTCATGTGCGGAAACAGGGCGTAGGACTGGAACACCATGCCGATGTTCCGCTTCCACACCGGGTCGTGGGTCACGTCGGCGTCGCCGATGCTGACCCTCCCCGTGTCCGGCACGACGAAGCCGGCGATGATCCGCAGGAGCGTCGTCTTGCCCGAGCCGGAGGGCCCGAGCAGGCTGGTGAAGCCGCCGGGGGCGAAGTCGGCGCTGATCGTGTCGAGGATCTTCAGCGCGCCGTAGCTCTTCGAGACGGATTCGACGACGACGCCGCTCATCAGGCCGCTCCGCCGGGCTTGCCGCCCCTGGCCGCCGCGCCCATGCCGGACAGGGCGGCGAAGGTGAGAACGAGGATCATCGAGGCTCCGAGGAGGATCGTGGAGATGGCGTTGATCTCGGGCGTGAAGCCCTTGCGGATGGCGGTGTAGATCTCCACCGGCAGCGTCGAGACACCGGGCGTCGCCAGGAAGTAGGAGACGACGAACTGGTCGAGCGACACGGCGAAGGCGAACAGCGCGGCAGCGACGATCGACGGCGCCAGTGCCGGCAGGGTTACGGCGGTGAAGGCGTGCAGCGGCGTCGAGCCGAGACTCATCGCCGCCTCCTCGAGGTCGAGGCGGATCGACTTCAGCCCGGTGCCGACGACGAGCACGACATAGGGGATGGCGAGCGCGACGTGGCCGAGGATCATCGCGTGCAGGCCGCGGCCGATGCCGGTCCAGAAGAAGAAGACGAGCATGGCGGTGCCGGTGATCAGCCAGGGAATGGCGATCGGCGGCAACAGGAGGAGCTGCAGCACGTCCTTGCCGCGGAAGGTCGCCCGCGACAGCGCCACGGCGGCGGCGGTGCCGAGCACGGTGGCGATGACCATCGTGGCGAGGGCGATCAGCACGCTGTTGGTGCCGGCCGAGATCAGTTTCTCGTTCGAGGCGAGGTCGATGAACCAGCGCGGCGAGTACTCGAAGGGCAGCGTGTAGAGCGGCGATGCGTTGAACGCCATCGCCACCATCACCGCCACCGGCAGGTAGAGGAAGGCGACGACGAGGAGCAGCCAGATGCGTCCGAGCGAGGCCATCGCGCGTCCCCTCAGCCGTTCGCCAGCCGGCCGCGCAGCGGCCGCGAGAAGACGAGGAACAAGAGCAGCACCGCCGCCAGCATGACGAAGGACAGCGCCGCGCCGAGCGGCCAGTTGAAGGCCTGGGTGAACTGGTCCTCGATCATCGTGCCGAGGGTGACGCCGACGCGGCCGCCGAGGATGCGCGGCTCCATGAACGAGCCGATCACCGGCACGAAGATCAGCACCGAGCCGGCGATGAGGCCAGGGGCGGCGAGCGGCAGCACGATCTTCCAGAAGATCACCGGCGCCCGCGCGCCGAGGCTCGCCGCGGCCTCGAACAGGTCGCTTTCGATGGCGACCAGCGACAGGTAGCAGGTGAGGATCATGTACGGCAGGTAGGCGTGGACGAGGCCGACGACGATCGCCGCGTGGCTGTAGAGGAAGCCGATATTGGGCGCGTCCGGCCAGACGAGACGGACGGTATAGTCGAGAAAGCCGCCCTCCCGCAGCACCATCGTCCACGAGAAGATGCGGACGAGGCCGTTCGTCCAGAACGGCAGGATGACGAGCAGGAACATCACCTGCCGGACCCGCCCCTGGGTGGCGCGGGCGGGGGCGAGCGCCGTCGGCAGGCCGATCAGGATGCAGAGCCCCGTCGTCCACAGGCCGAGGCTGACCGACGTCCACGAGAGGTCGAGCAGGAACGGCCGCTTCACGAAGGCGAGGTAGTGGTCGAAGGTGAAGGACGGCGGCGTGCGCGAGGCGAACGGCGACTTCGTCAGGAACGAGAACACCAGCATCGCGCAGAGCGGCAGGAACACCGCGAACGTCAGCCAGGCGTAGGCCGGCGTCAGCAGCACGAACGGCGCGAACCAGCGGCGGCGGGCGGTGGTCGGGGCGGTGTCTGAGGGCGTCGTCATCGAGGGCGCTTCCGGCCGGCGGTCGTTGCGTCGCCGGCGGCGGCCGGCTGCGTCATCCTAGGCGGTTTCACGCGCCGAAGTCCTCTGCCGGGCGTCGCCCGGCCG
>CALCDT010000221.1 GCA_937900425.1 uncultured Alphaproteobacteria bacterium
TCGGTGCCGGGCGCGGCCGTCGCCGTCGTCGCCGGCGACGAGGTCGTCTTCTCGAAGGGCTACGGGGTGCGCGCCGAGGGCGGCGCGCCGGTCGGCACCGGCACCGTCTTCCAGATCGGCTCGGCGACGAAGGCGTTCCTCGCCACGACGCTCGCGCAGATGGTCGACGCCGGCGCGTTCGAGTGGGACCGGCGGGTGATCGCGCTCGCGCCGGAATTCGTCCTCTTCGATCCGTGGGTGACGCGCGAGTTCCGCGTCTTCGACCTCCTCGCCCAGCGCTCCGGCCTCAGGCCCTACGTCAACGACGGGTTGACCGCGCTCGGCTACGACGGCGACGCGCTGATCCACTCGCTGCGCTTCGCCGAGCCGGTGACGAGCTTCCGCTCGACCTTCGGCTACGTGAACATCCCGCACCTGCTGGCCGGCCGCATCGTCGCCCGCGCCGCCGGCAAGAGCGACTGGTCCGAGGTGGCCCGGGAGCGCATCTTCGAGCCGCTCGGCATGACCGCGACGACGACCACGGCCGAGGCGATCGAGGCCGCCGCCGACCACGCCGTCGGCCACCGCTGGACGCCGGACGGCGTCGTCGCGATCCCGTTCGATCCGAGCTTCCCCTACGGCCTCGGCCCGGCCGGCAACATCAACTCCAGCGTCGACGACATGACGCGCTGGCTCCGGATGCTGATCGCCGGCGGCCGCTTCGAGGGCAAGGAGATCGTCGGCGCCGGCACCCTCGCCTATACCCAGGTGCCGAAGATCGCCGTCAACGAGCAGCAGTCCTACGCGATGGGCTGGGTCGTCCACGAGACGCCGAACGGGCGGATCGTCTGGCACAACGGCGGCACCAACGGCTTCGGCGCCCACGTCGGCTTCGTGCCGCATCTCGGCGTCGGCATCGTCGTCCTGTCGAACGCGGAGAACCGCGGCTTCCCCGACGGCGTCGCCGCGGCCTTCTACCAGGCGCTGCTCGGCAACCCGCCGTTCGACGTGCTGGCGAGCGCGCTCGAGCACGCCCGCAAGACGGAGGAGGAGAAGAAGGCGAAGTTCCCCCCGCCGGCCTCGCCCCGCCCGGTGCGCGACCTCGCCGTCTATGCCGGCCGCTACGACACCCTCGGCCTCGGCCGTGCCGAGGTGGCGGTCGAGGAGGGCGGTCTGGTGCTGCGTCTCGAGGAGACCGGCGCCGAGCTGGCGCTGTCCCCGTTCGACGGCGACGTCTTCACCGTGCGGCTGAAGCCGGAGGGCCGCTTCGCCCCGGTCGTGGCGGCGTGGGGCGACGAGCCGGTCGGCTTCGCCCAGTTCCAGATCGACGCCGAGGGCCGCCTCGCCGACCTGCACTGGACCTTCGGCGACGACCACTACCTGTTCGACCGCGTCGAGGAGCGCTGAGTTAGGAGGGCGCCGGCCCGCTCGCTCCGGGCCGGACGAGACGGCCGGAAAAGGGAAAGGCCCCGCGTGCGGGGCCTTTTTCTTTGCCTGCGGCCGCGCGTCCGGCCTGCGGCGGCTCCCGGACGGCGGCTCTCAGTTTCCGTCGAGCAGCTGGTACGAGGTCGGATTGTCCGGGCAGAGGCCGGCGCCGCATTCGAGCGTCGTCGAGACGCCGTTCGCCAGCGTCACGGCGGCGGCGAGGCCGAACACGGCGGTCGCGGCGAGTGGCAGCGGCATCCGGTCGGCGGCGCGGTCGGCGGCGCGGTCGGCGGCGAACTGCCGGTCGAACATCAGCATCAGCGCGGCGCCGACGACGATGGCGACGAACACGACGAACGCCCAGCTGTAGTAGTGCAGGCCGAGGAAGGTGTCGCCGTAGCCGGGATCGCCGGGGGCGATGTGCAGCATCACCTGGCGGCCGGAGAGCACCGCGCCGACCACCGCCGACAGGATCATCGCGCCGTAGTGGCTCCGCCGAGCCGCAGGTTCATCACCAGCGCCACGCCGACGGCGACGAAGGCGCCGCGCTGCAGGATGCACAGCGGGCAGGGCAGGTCGCCGAGCAGGAGCTGGTCGGCGAAGGCGACCAGCAGCACCACCGAGACCGCGAGGAGGCCGAGGCCGTTCAGGGTGCGGGAGAGATCGCGGCTCATGGCGGGCTCACAGCGAGATCGGCAGGGAATCGGTCGTGTGCAGCCGGAACAGCACGAGCAGCGTCACCAGCG
Organism: uncultured Alphaproteobacteria bacterium; assembly: GCA_937900425.1. Taxonomy (GTDB): domain Bacteria; phylum Pseudomonadota; class Alphaproteobacteria; order Rhizobiales; family Pleomorphomonadaceae; genus CALCDT01. Next base: position 2,151 of record CALCDT010000221.1, read on the forward strand.
TCGCCGCCCACAGCACCAGCGCGGCGGTCCGCCGGCCGAGCCAGGCGGCGATCATCGCGGCGAAGGCGACGTAGAAGGGCAGGGTCATCATCACGAGGTCCTCCGCCGGCCGCGACTCGCAAGGCCGGCCGCGGCGACCATAGAGGGCCTCGCAGGCACCACCAACCCTCGGCCGGGGATCACTTTTTTGCGTCTGGTTCGGCCACGAGGAATTCCGGGTCGACCGGAATCTGCAGCGCCGTGACGAGCGCGTTCGTCTGCGCCGCCATGCCGATGATCGCGGCGAGCTCGCCGTGCTGGGCGTCGGTCATGCCCTTCGCCCGGGCGGCGGCGGTGTGGGAGTGGACGCAGTAGGAGCAGCCGTTCGCCGTCGAGACGGCGATGTAGATCATCTCGCGGGTGAGCGGGTCGATGGCGCCGGGCGCGACCATCACCGCCTTCAGCGCCGTCCAGGTCCGCTCCAGCAGGTCGGGCTGGTTGGCGAGGCCGCGCCAGAAATTGTTGACGAAGTCGGACTTGCGGGTGGCGCGGATGTCGTCGAACACCGCCTTGACGCGCGGGTCCGCCTCCACCTCGGCGTCGGTCCACAGCTTCACGGTCGTCATGCCGAGCCTCGCGGATACGGGATGTCCGCGGAGCCTAGAGCGCTTTCCGACCGGATGGAATCGTCCGGTCGATCGGAAATCGCTCCGGATTCAAAAGCTTGAACATATGGCGCTCGGATCGTTTCGATCCGAGCGGAATAGGCTCTGGCAGCGGCGGCGGTGGTCGCGAGCCTTCTTATTCCCGCATCGCGCGGCCCGTCTGGCCCGGCGGCGGCGCGATCGCCTCGCGGTAGAGGTGCCAGGTGGCGTGGCCGAGCACCGGCATCACCACGATGAGCCCGATGAACAGCGGGATCGAGCCGGCGACGAGCAGCGCCGCGACGATCAGGCCCCAGGCGGCCATGGTGCCGGGATTGGCGGCGACGACGCGCACCGAGGTCCAGATCGCCGTGTCCACCCCGACCTTGCGGTCGAGCAGCAGCGGGAACGCGACGACGCTGATCGTCAGCGCCGCCAGGGCCAGATCCCACTGATTCGTATACTCG